>NZ_JBBOWV010000001.1:817500-1156250 GCF_038007305.1 Solibacillus sp. FSL W7-1436 | reverse complement strand
GAATGAACAGCAATTTTTGGAATTACTTGATAACCATTTAGCAAAGTTACAGCAGCAGGAAAGAGATGACATCCGCAGAGACTTTGAAGAGTACTTTGAAAACGGCCGGGCAGAAGGAAAAACGACAGAAGAAATTATAAAATCATTCGGAAGTGTTGAAGAACTGGCAGAGGAGCTCCTTGCTTCATATGATGAAGAAGACTTCTTGGAAAATGTTGCGGTTGTAAAAAATGAAAAGCCGATTCCTTATCAAAATGTAGAAATTGAAGCTGACGGTGTAAATGTTGTAATTGTTCCAACGGATGATGACGAGGCTCTTATTGAAACAAAGGATAGGGATCAATTGACAGAAGCAACGATGCAAATAAAAGATGATACCCTATTCATCTCTATAAAGCGTCAGGAACAGGTCCGCCGTTTTTGGTTTATTACGATAATAGGAACGATCAATACAATAGATACAGTTATTTATCTGCCTAAAAAGCAGTATGAAAAGCTTGTGATTCATAATGACAATGGACGGATTAAGGTTTCCGAAACAATCGCACAGCAATTTTATCTGGCATCAGATAATGGCCGTATTTTAACAGACAATATTCAGGGGGAAGTTCTTGATGCGCACTCAGCTAACGGACGGGTGGTGCTTACAGAAACCAACATCGCACGCGTTAAAGCCAGCTCCAATAATGGCCGGATTATCGCAGAAGATGTGACGGGAAAAGAGCTTCGGTTAGAGTCAGATAATGGACGTGTCGAGATAAAGAATGTATTAGGTAAAATCAATGCGCAGTCACGAAATGGCCGGATTGTTGCACAGTTAAAAACTGTTGAATCACCATTGAAATTTGAGTCAGATAATGGCCAAATAATATTGAGTACAGAAGGAAAACTTCAAAATATTGAAATTGATAGTTGGACCGCCTGGGGATCCGTATCTATTTATAATGAAAAAATATCGCATTATTCGCACGGTACTAAAAAAAATACCATACAATTAAAAACAAGCAATGGGAAAATTACGGTTGAGGATCTTTTAGCCCAGTAATCTATGTAAAAGTTAGAAATTCATCGGCACAATCCGTATAATGAAACTAATGATAGTTGAAATGGAGTCGTTAACGATGAAAACATATAGCTTTAGATTATTTGGTGGCTATAAGGTGATGCTAGATAAAACGGATATAACAATTGACTATGCTGGCGAAAAATTTCTGTTTATAAATAAATCTAAACCCCGGATGAAAACTATTTCATACGAAGATATATTAAGAGTCGATTACAAGGAAGCGGGTATGACATTCGGTTATGTGCGTCTTATTACAACCGAAAATGCTCCATACGTAAGCAGTACGTATGTTGCCCAGCATGATGAAAACGCCTGGATGGTCGAAAAAGATGAAATTAGTTTTTTAAACGAAGTATTGGATATACTGAAAAAGCGCTGTAAAAATATACAGTTCGTTCAATTGAAAGCTTAAAATTAAAAAAAAGTGCTGCGAAGTTTTCTTCGGAGCACTTTTTGCTTTAAACCATTTGCATTTTTGACCAAAGCTGTTTGTAGTAGGAATGGGAGTCAATAAGCTCCGCGTGTGTACCTTCGCCTGACAGCTGACCGTCTTCAAACAGTAAAATCTGATCGGCGTTAGTAATTGTAGAGAGGCGATGTGCAATAATGATGGTCGTCCGGTTTTGCATTAAAGTCTGTAATGCAAGCTGGACTTCACGTTCGGATTCATTGTCCAAATTAGATGTTGCTTCATCAAGCAGTAATATTTGGGGATTACGTAAAATTGCACGGGCAATCGCAATCCGCTGCTTTTGTCCTCCCGACAGTTTAATCCCGCCTTCTCCAACTTCTGTTTCGATCCCTTGTTCAAGTGCCATCACAAAATCATAGGCATAGGCGGCCTTCAATGCTGCCATTACTTGTTCGTCTGTCGCTTCGTTTTGACCATAAAGAACATTTTCGCGGATTGAACCATTCATAAGGGGGGCGTCCTGCGTCACATAGCCAAACAATTTCCGCCATTCATATAAATCATACTGTTCAATATTTGTCGATCCATATAAAATCTTGCCTTCTGTCACATCATAGAAGCGTTCGATTAATGAAAACATCGTCGTTTTCCCGCCGCCACTACTGCTTACAAATGCGGTTGTTTTACCGGAGGGGATCGTAAAGTTCATCCCTTTTAAAATAGGCTGTTCGGCATAATGAAATTTTACATCCTGAAAAATGATATTTTGTGCCGCCGCAGGAATTGAAAGACCGGATATTTTTTCGGTTGCCTGAGCAATGATCGATTGAATACGTTCTGTTGCACCAAGTGCTTTCTGTAAGGCAGTGAAAAAAGTAGCCATTTGTGTAAAGGGGATGATGATTTGCACAAGGTAAATCATAATCGCAACAAGTTCCCCGGAAGAAATTGCTCCTGAAGATACTTGGGTTCCCCCATATCCGAATAAAAGAATCAGTACAATCATCATGATGAGCGTCATAATCGGTGATAAAATAGCAAGTATTTTCGCTTCTTTTAAACCAAATCGGTAAAGCTGCTCAATCCGGTTTTCACCCCGTTCTTTTTCCAATGTTTCAGTTTGCGAAGATTTTACAAGGCGGATATTTGATAATACCCGTCCAAGATGTCCACTGAATGAAGCGAGTTCATCCTGATTGGCTTTGGCGATTTTGTGCATTTTTTGTCCAAGTGGTAATGTAACAAAAATCGCAAGCGGAACGGCTATTAACATAAGAAGTGTCATTTTCCAGTCGATCCAAAGTAGAATTGCAATCGCACCGATTATAGAGAAAATCCCCGATACAAAGCTGACAAGATGATTTGTTACAAGTTCTTTTACGACACTTGTATCTTGTGTAATACGGCTCATCGTCTCCCCGGATTCATGGGCATCAAAGTAAGGGGTTTTTAAATGTAGAATATGCTGCCAAAGTGTATTTCGTAAATTCGCGACAATCCTTTCTCCGAGCATGCGCATGAGAAAATAAGTCAAACCACTAAGAACCGCCTGTATGACTAAAATTAGAGCAACGGCAGTGACCGCTGTCCAAGCAAAACCTGTAGTGGAAAAATCGTTGATCATATTCATCGTAAATAACGGTACGGCAAGTGAAGCGAGTGTTTCGATAATACTTAATACAAAAACAACAATAACGAGCTTTTTGGGAAATTTGCTTTTTTTGATGAGTTCCCATAATTGCTTCAGCTGAACGTTCATGTAATAACCCCCTCTAATATTTTCAATCGTACAGCTTGTTCCAAGAGCCAATTTTCTTCTTCTACAGAAAGCGGGATTGTAAATAACCAGTTATCAAAATCAATATTTGGATGTTTCTCGAATTCCTGCGCTAAACTTTTCGTTAATTCTTGCGGAATAATGGAAAATAACTGTTCAATCAGTCGTTTTAGTTCCCGGTCCTCCGGCGGATGCAGGAAAGCCTGTTTTACTTCATAGAGATTTTCAATGTAACGTCGATTAATTTCGATAAAGTTTATATCTAAATAATTGTAGACCTTTTCAATGAGCGGCTCCGGAAGATACTGTCTTAAATAATCCTTCTGGGCATCCTCTGTCAGTAAACTGTGAATGACGAGGAGTAATGTAGTGGGATCAACAGCCGTACTTTCCCGATGAATGTGAATGGCTGTCTCAATCGTTGCAAGCATTTGTCCCAGCTGTTTTTTCTTTTGTAGTAACTGTAACTTTTGATTTTCCAAAGATTCAAGCAGAGAAATATCTTTTTTGAGCAGCTCTTTAATTTCCTCCAAAGAATAATCAAGATATTTGAACGTCACAATCTTCTGGACAGTGATGATATTAGCGTCATTGTAATAGCGCTGTCCGCTTTCAGAAATACGGGCAGGTAATAATAAACCCTTTTCTCCGTAATAACGTAAAGTACGGATTGTAATGCCGGTCTTTTTAGAAAATTCCCCGATTGGATACATATTCCTCACTCCTTATATGTGTAGTATAAAAGCTGACGTAACGTAACATGCAATGAAAAGATTTTAAAAATTTTAAAAGGATAAATTTGTGGTGAAAAAATGTAACAATCTCCTCTGTATTACAAAAAAATAATGTGCAAATTTATCGAAAATTGTCACATTATGTTCCACGTGAAAAAAATTCAACTAAATATGAACCAGTTAATTTAGAAGAAATAATAAAAATTTGTAAAAATCAAAAAATATTAGTGAAATAACATAGAAAAAAATTACAATTAATACTATTATATTTAGAAAGAAAGGGTAAGTGCGTATAGAGATAGATAGGTAAATTTTTATATTATGGGAGGTTATGGAAAATGATAAGCGGGAATATGAAAAGAATGAGGAAAATTTTACTTCAAATTGGAATTATTTTTTTCCTGATAGCGGCAGCAGCAAATACAGGCTATGCCCAAATGTTCTCAGATGTAAAAAATGACTCTAAATTAAATGAAGAACTTACAGTGTTATATAATTTTGGTGGAGTGTTACAATCGCCAAACGATGCATTTCGTGCGGATGATCCAATTACAAGGTATGAAGTAGCTGAGTTTATCGTACGCACACTGCAAATTGATTTAGAAACGAGTACAATTCCTACATATTTAGACATTCCTGCAGAAGATCCGCGTATGCCTGTCATTGCTGCAATAACTCAGCTTGGCATGATGACAGGTTTTGAAGGGAAATTTAATCCGGATGCAAAATTAACGCGTGCACAGGCGGTAAAGATTTTGGTACCTGCTTTTCAGTTAACTGGTCAAGCCGCAATTCCATATACGGATATTGCAAAAAATCATAGTGCCGTCCCTGCAATTCAAGCATTAGCAGCAAATAAAATTGTATACCCGGCAAAAAGTCAAAAATTCTTCCCGAACGATATGATGACCCGCGGAGATTTTGTTTCATATATTGCAAGAATTATTGAGCCGTCATTAAGACCTACTGAACCTGAACAGCCTGTGTTCCAAAGCTGTGTAAAAGAAACGTCGAAAAAGCGTTATGTAGTAGATGTCGCTGTAACGAATCTATGGAATAAACCTAATCAGGCACGTGCTGTGGATTACCCGTCGACAAAAAATCCGGTAGAAATGCAAAAATGGATTTCATCATTAAGTTTGTCACAAAAGAAATGGCTTGTTGGTCGTACAGATACTCAGGCATTGTATGGCGATGAAGTATCATTGCTTGAAACAAAAGGAAAATGGCAACGTGTCGCGGCAAAAGATCAATATGTACCGTATTTAAAGGCAGGTTATCCGGGATGGGTTCCGCAATCTCATATTGTGGCAACGAACAAAAACTATGATGATTGCGGCATTGCAATTATTACTGCTGATAAAACGAATCTATTAGAAAAAGATGCAAAAACAAAATTTTTACAGATTAGCTACGCAACTATTTTGCCGGTAATTGATGAGACGGCAAAATATTATTATGTGGAGACACCGGGTGATGGGGTTAAGCTGCTAAAGAAAAGTGCAGCAAAATCGTATGATGATTATAGTGACGTTCCAAAACCGACAGCTGCTACAATCATAAAAGAAGCGAAGCGTTATTTGGGATTACCGTATCTTTGGGCAGGGACCTCTTCATGGGGATATGACTGCTCGGGAATTTTATATGGGGTATTCCGTACACACGGCATCATGATTCCGAGGGATTCATTCTACCAGGCAACAGGCGGTAAGGCTGTTGCGAAGAAAAACTTAAAGCCGGGAGACCTTGTATTCTTTGCGTATAATGGCGGCAAAGGGAAAGTGTACCATGTCGGCCTTTATATTGGTGACGGTAAAATGTTACATGCACCTCACTACGCATCAAAAGTGAAAATCGAATCAATGAATAGCGGTGTTTACAAAAAGAACTATTCGGGTGCAAGACGTTATTTATAAAAGGTCAAGAGTATTTAACTTACATGATAAAATATTTAGTGTATTGTTAGGAGAAAGTTGGGTATATGTAAGAAATGAAGGAATTTTAATAAGGAGGCATATTTTATGAATCCGTGGTTAATAGCAGCCCTCGTTATCCTGGGAATTGCTGTAGTTCTGTTAATTGTCTGTATTATTGTAGTAATCGGACCAATAAAAAAGGTCGTTACAGTACTGATGGCACATGCTGAAGGAATTAAAAAACAGCTGAATCCTATTCAAACCGAAACAGCGAAATTATCAACAACAGTCAATCATTTGATGGCAGATATCGAATATAAAAAAGAATCTGTCCAGTCCGTCATTCAATCGGTCAAAAATACAGGTGAAGTATTGGACCAAGTGAGTGATGTGTCACACGATGCGACTGTGAAGGTTATGAAGAAAGCGAACAACGATCCTCAACGACAAGCTGAGGTGGAACGTTGGACCAATACGGCGATGGGTATTATTCAGAGAAAAGCATAACGAGAAAAGGGATGTACAGATTTTTTGTACATTCCTTTTTTATTTGGTCAAAATGAAGAGGATAAACATTAAAAATAAACATGGTTTTATATGTAAGCGGTATTATTCTGTACTAGAACAGAACTTGCTGGCTTATCTTCTATTCTTCTGTTTTTTGTTTAATTCATCATTTTCAACGTATTCATAAATTGTTCAAACAAATCAGATAAATTGTGAACGCATTGTGAAAAGAGGGTTTAGGGGGTTTCTTTTTTGTTTAAATGGAGTAAAATAGAAAACAGGAAATGTGTTATATAACAAACTGCAACTGTCACGGGAAAATCGACTATTTATAATACAGTTTTATAAAAAAGGAGAAATGAAACATGTGGGTAGTAACAGTATTTAATGATATAAACGATATTCGTATATTTGAATATACGACGAAAATTGAAGCAACATCAAAATTGGAAAAGTATAAAAACGCAATCTTATCCTATACAAAATAAAAACGAAAAGGAGCGGTAAAACATGTGGGTAGTAACAGTGTTCAATAATCCAAATGACATTCGTATGTTCGAATACACAACGAAAAGCGAGGCTGCTGCATTTTTAGCGAAGTATAAAAATGCTGTCCTGTCGTTTACAAACTAGTTAAAGAAAGGTCTATGCAGGAAGTGAAAGCTTTCTGCATAGACCTTTTTATATTTGGAGGGAAATACCGAGAGTAGACAGATACGCTTTTCTCGTTTATTTGATTGTAGGAACCTTAAACGAGAATGGCAACTCTTAGAGAAATTTCTGGATACCTGATATAAGGGATGAAGAGAAAGTTATAATTATAATAACTATACTTCACTAAAATGAATATACAAAAATAGTGTTTTAAAGACATGATGATGATTTAAAGTAGTTTTTTTATGCATTTTAATCTCTGCGCCTTTATTGTGCGACACAAATGTGCGGTTTATTGTAGAAGTATTTGTTGAATTTAACTCTTCGAAGGTTGACGAAATATAGCTAATGTAAGATAATTTTGGATGGTAATAATAATTATTTTATAATAATTATTTCATTGATCTTTATATAGGAGGAATTTTAAAATGGCATTAATCGGTAAAGAAATCGCACCATTCGCTGCGAAAGCATTCCAAAAAGGTGAATTCATTGACGTAACTTCAGAAAACTTCAAAGGACAATGGTCAGTAGTATGCTTCTACCCAGCAGACTTCACATTCGTTTGCCCAACTGAGTTAGAAGACTTACAAAACGAATATGCTACTTTAAAATCTTTAGGAGTAGAAGTTTACTCAGTATCGACTGATACACACTTCACTCATAAAGCATGGCATGATACTTCTGAAGCAATCGGTAAAATTGAGTACATCATGATTGGTGACCCATCTCATACAATTTCTAAGGCATTTGATGTGTTAAATGAAGAAGATGGTTTAGCTGAGCGCGGTACATTCATCATCGATCCAGACGGCGTTGTACAAGCATTAGAAATCAATGCTGGCGGTATCGGCCGTGACGCTTCAATTTTAGTGAATAAAATTAAAGCGGCTCAATATGTACGTAACAATCCAGGTGAAGTTTGCCCGGCTAAATGGGAAGAAGGCGGAGAAACGTTAACGCCAAGCTTAGATCTAGTAGGTAAAATCTAAACTGAGTAGTAAATAACAAACAGTAAGCGACAAAAACAACCGTTACGGCTAAGTTTTTGTCGCTCTGTTTTTAACTAGGGGAAAAAGGTAAGCTCTCTATCTTTTAAATTTAATATGAAAGAGGTGAAAGGCTGGCTGTATTTGAGGGAGAATGGCCGCTTATTTTTCGGGAGGGAATGATAAGAGGTATTCATACAGCAGCTTATGCAGTGTTAGATAATCAGATTAAAGCGCAATTACAGCAGTATTTATCGATGCTCGAAGGTGATTTATTAATTAAAGTGAGTGTTAATGACGATAAAACATCGCAGGAAATGCTCAATTTAGTTGAAGAACTGGAAAAGATGTCGCCTCGTATTACAGTGCAACACGCATTATTAGAACGTACACCGAGTTTCAGTATTAATAAAGTAGGTGAAGGGGACTCCGGTATTACATTTGCCGGGTTACCACTAGGCCATGAATTTACATCATTAGTTTTAGCGCTATTACAAGTTTCTGGTCGTGCACCAAAAATCGATGCAGCGGTTGTAAAACGTATTCAGGCGATTAAGCAGCCATTGAAGTTTGAAACGTACGTAAGTCTTACTTGTCACAACTGTCCGGATGTTGTGCAGGCATTAAACATTATGGCGGTTTTAAATCCGAACATCTCGAACGTGATGATCGAAGGTGGGGCATTCCAGGCTGAAATTAAAGATCGAGATATTATGGCAGTGCCTACTGTATATCTAAACGGCGAAAACTTCGGTGGCGGCCGGATGGAGCTGGAAGATATTTTAACGAAGTTAGGTGAAGTATCGGACGGATCGGAATTTGCAGATAAGGAAGTTTTTGATGTATTGGTAGTAGGTGGCGGTCCGGCAGGTTCTGCGGCTGCTATTTATTCAGCGCGTAAAGGAATCCGTACAGGTATCGTAGCAGAGCGCTTCGGTGGTCAGGTTAACGATACGTTATCAATTGAAAATATTATCGGGACAAAGGCTACAGAAGGTCCTGCATTTGTCTCAAGCTTAGAAGCGCATGTATTGGACTATGAAATCGATGTGATGAAATCACAACGTGCAGCAAAAATCGAGAAGAAAGATTTAATCGAAGTGACGTTGGAAAATGGCGCGGTGTTAAAAGGGAAAACAGTTATCCTTTCCACAGGGGCCCGCTATCGTCAACTCGAGGTACCTGGTGAGGAAGAATTTAAAAATAAAGGTGTTGCGTATTGCCCGCATTGCGACGGCCCGATTTTCAAAGGGAAAGATGTTGCAGTGATCGGTGGCGGTAACTCCGGTGTAGAAGCGGCAATCGACTTAGCGGGTATTGTAAACCGTGTTACGTTAATCCAACGTAACGGTGAGTTGAAGGCGGATAAAGTGTTGCAAGAGCGCGTTCGCAGTCTGAAAAACGTAACTGTTATTACAAATGCTTTAACTACTGAAATTACAGGTACTGATAAAGTAAATGGCTTAACGTATAAAGACGTTGTGACAGGTGAAGAAAAGCATATCGAAGTACAAGGTGTATTCGTTCAAATTGGTCTATTGCCAAATACAGAGTTCCTTGAAGGGACTGTAGAAATGAATGCGCATGGTGAAATTGTTATAGATAAGCACGGTGCAACCAATATTCCGGGAGTTTTTGCTGCTGGCGATTGCACAGACACAGTGTACAAGCAAATTGTCATTTCAATGGGGTCTGGGGCAACAGCTGCTTTAGGGGCATTTGACTATATGATCCGTAATGTTGATTCACGTGAATTTGTGAAAGCATAATAGAAAAATCCGTTGTACGTAGAAATCGTACAACGGATTTTTTTAGGTTAGAATAGTGGTAATTAAATCAAAATTAACAGGAGTTGGCGGGAATGGTGAAAAGGGAGAGAACATTGCGTATTTGTCCAATGGGACACCGGTATTATAAAAGTACAGATTGTGGGACTTGCCCTAAATGTGAGCTAGAGAAAAAGCCTTCGGAAGGTTTCTTATCTCGTTTATCCTCACCTGCACGTAATGCACTGATGAATGCAGGTATAACCGAGCTGGAGCATCTTGCTGAATTTACGGAAAAAGAAATTATGCAATTGCATGGAATCGGACCTTCTTCATTGCCAGTATTAAAACATGCGATGGCGGAGAAAAATATTAACTTTAAAAAATGAATAAGTTCTTGTTTAAAAGTAAAAGTGTAACCCTCTCCACTTTCGGGTAAAAGATAAGAGACTATTCGAAAGGGAGGTTTTTATAAATGAAAGACGATAAAATCAAACATAAAAAACTCGACAATCCAGATTTATTGAATACCGAAAACGAAAGCATTTTCGATATAGATGAGGAAATGAAATTTGTGGATCCGATTCCGGTGGAAGAATTGAACGATCAAGTAAAAGATGAAAAATATCGTGCGAACACAAAAACTACTTCAGGCAGTGAACGTAAAAACCAGCCGGACGAAACGAAAGATAAATAATTTACAATTACAGTTCAAAGATTGGCCATTTTGCAAATCAGGCAAAGTGGTCAATTTTTGCTTTTCGGAAACAATAAGAAAAAGCTCGCTGTGCTAGAAGTACGGCGAGCTCAGTATTGAATAATGCTAAAGATTAGCGGGAGGAAGAATATCATCAATTGTTCTTGCTAATTTTAATGCTTTTAATTGGAACTGTTCATAAAAAGCTTCTGTCCCTGCACCACCGATATAAAAAGAAATATGCTCATGAACTTGTGCCAATTTTTCCAGTGTATGAATGGATTGGGCAAATTCATTGTAAGCGATCTCGGTAGATCCTGTCAGCAAAACAATTGCTGGCTTCTTCAAGGCGATAGCGGATTGGATCGCTGTTGGAGCGGGTGAAGGTCCAAGCATCAATGTGCGGTAACCCCGCAACATACATTGGATAAGCAGAATTTGCATAGGGATTTCATGTCTTTCTCCAGGTAGACAGCTTCCTAATGCGAGTGGTGCATCGTCCGGAACATAAAAATGTCGACGAAGGTGGCTTAAAAAGTCACGCACTGTTTGACTGCTTATTGCTTCTTGGTATTCACCCCAGGCTTTTTCGCACCAAAGCTGTCCAACTTCATGGAGGAAGGGAACGACGATGTCTTTAATTAGTTTCTCAACACCAAATTTATGATGAGCCTGTTCGAGCAAATGCAAAATTTTATGCTCATTCGCTTCGGTGCCGGCTTGAATTAGCGCTTTGTGGAAGAATGATACAGGATCTTCTTCCGGTATATCCTTATTTTTAATATAGTGATCTACCGCTTGTTTGATTGTCATACCGCTATTAACGTATTGTTTCAGCTGCAATAACGTTTGAACTTCATCTTCCGTATATATGCGGTAGCCATTGTCTAATCTGCCAGGTTGAATAATCTGGTAGCGATCTTCCCATTTTCGGATCAGTTGTTTAGAAAGATTCGTTAAGTTAGATACTTGTTGTATCGAGTAAGTTTTTTTAGTCATATTTTACCACCTCCTAAAAGAATCCTTGTTAAACTCTATTCAACCGAAAAAGAAAGTACTTGTCAAATGTTTTTAGTATACTGTACAATGTTTGTATAACATAAGTTAAAGGGTATTATTAAAAAGACATAATTACCTTGTAATATTTGGAAGAGTTAAATGAGAAAAAGGAGGCTATGTAATGTCTAAACATCCATTGGAAAAATGGGGAAGTGTAATGGGCGGTAAGAAAACACGTTGGATTGTTTTAGCTTTATGGATTATGTTTGCCGTTTTATTTGCACTTATCTTCCCGCAAATTAATAGTGTTGAAAACTTTGTGGGTGATGAAATCCCTGATACTTATACATCCATTCAGGCAGGGGAAATAATGGAGGAGGAATTTTCTTCTGATAGTGGGATCCCGTTATTAATTACTTGGTATAACGAATCAGGTCTTACAGAAGAAGATTTGACAAATATTAAAGGGTTATACAAACAACTGGCGGATGAGCCGTTAGATGGACAGGAAACAATCCCGCCATTTCATAACCTTCCCGTTCAAGCATTGATGGGATCGCTTTCCGAGAACGGTGCAGCACTTGTCACACCTGTTTTCTTTTCAACAGATAAAAATTCAAATGTTCTAAAAGAAAATTTAGCGATTATTAAAGAACGTACAGAAAGTCAATTTGGCGAAAATCCGTATGATACAAATTTAGAGGATGAGGGACTTCATGCTCGATTCTCTGGACCGGTTGGGATCTCGATTGATGCGACAGACCTTTTCAAAGCAGCTGACGTACAACTAATGGTTGCCACTGTAATTATCATTTTAGTCATCTTATTAGTAATTTACCGTTCACCAATTTTAGCGATTATCCCGTTAATTGTTGTAGGGGTAGCATATTTAGTTGTCAGTCCGTTACTGGGTGTGATGGCCGAAAACGGATGGATCGATAAAGATGCACAAGCGGTAGCGATTATGATTGTATTACTGTTTGGTGCTGGTACGGATTATTGCTTGTTTTTAATTACACGTTACCGTGATAAATTACTGATTGAAGATAATAAATTTACAGCCTTGGCATCGGCTGTTCGTGAATCGACAGGTGCCATCGTAATGAGTGGTTTAACGGTAGTAATCGGATTAGCGACATTGGCATTGGCGGATTACGGCGCATTCCAGCGTTTTGCTGTTCCGTTTAGCTTTGGTGTATTAATTACAGGTTTTGCGGTGGTTACATTGCTTCCGGCTGTTCTTGGTATTTTAGGACGCGCAGCGTTTTGGCCATTTGTTCCTCGTACGGAAGAGGCCGAAAAAGCAAATGCCGTAAAGAAAAACAAACCATATAAACAACGTAAACCTAATCACCGTTATATGCGTAAGGTCGGTGAATTTGTTACTTCGAAACCGTGGCTTGTCATTATTGTTGCGGGAGCGATATTAATTGGTTTAGCATTTGCTTCAACAACTATTAAGTACAACTATGATTTAATTTCTTCATTCCCTGAAGATATGCCTTCACGTGAAGGATTTACAATCATTGAAGAAAATTTTACACCAGGTGAATTGGCACCGGTTCAGCTGTTGGTAGACGGTGAAGGAACTGATTTGGATATTACAGAGCAACTGTTAAAACTCCCATATGTCGGTGTAATAAAAGAAATGCGTAAAGGTGAAACAAACAGCGAAATTCAACTTTATGAAATTGATTTAGATAAAAATCCATATTCGAATGAAGCGATGGAAGATGTTGAGCAAATGAAGGACGATGTTAAACAAATTCTTGCGGATAACAATATGGAAGACGGCCAATTCTGGATCGGGGGCGAAACAAGCTCTCAACTGGATACAAAAGTCGTTCAGTCAGGCGATGAAAAAATCATTCAGCCTGTCATGATTATTATTATTTTCGTTGTATTATTAGCATACTTACGGGCTTTAATCACATCGATTCACTTAATGGTTACAGTAGTGATATCTTTCTTCTCTGCTTTAGGTGCAGGCTGGCTGATCATCCATTACGGATTAGGTCATGAAGCGATGGCTAGTGCGATTCCACTGTACAGTTTCGTATTTATTATTGCATTAGGTAATGACTATAATATTTTTATGATTTCTGATATATGGAAAAACCGCAAGCGCAGAATTGCGCATAAAGAGGCCATTTCAAATGGTATTGCTTCAACAGGTGCGGTTATTACGTCTGCTGGTCTGATTTTGGCTGGTACATTCCTGGTATTAGCAACATTGCCAATCCAGCTGTTAGTACAATTCGGTATCGTAACAGCGGTAGGAGTACTGCTGGATACGTTCGTCGTACGCCCATTACTCGTACCGGCTCTTATTACGGTGTTTGGTAAATGGTCGTACTGGCCGAACAAAAAGCTCGAAAAATAGCAAAAAGCGTATAGCTCCCCGATGAAAGGGGGCTATACGCTTTTTTAATTAATGAAACTTTAGATTTTGGGCGCTTTAGCGCTTTTGTTCTTAAGAAGATAATGAACCCGATTGCAGGCGATACATAAGTTCATACTTACCGCCGAGTGCCACGAGTTCATCATGGCTGCCTTGTTCAACAATTTCACCACGGTCCAATACTAAAATTTTATCTGCATTTTTAATAGTGGAAAGTCGGTGTGCGATAATAAACGTTGTACGACCTTTTTTCAGTACGTCCATTGCATGTTGAATAATTTCCTCTGTTTCCGAGTCGATATTCGATGTCGCCTCATCCAGAATAAGAATAGCCGGATCAAATGCAAGCGCACGCGCAAACGAAATTAACTGGCGCTGACCGGAAGAAAGTGTACTTCCTTTTTCGATTACAGGCTCATCAATTCCTTTTTCGAATTTTGATAAGACACGTTCGCCTCCGACGGCTTCAAGCGCTTTTTCAACAGTTTCTCTTGAAATTCGCTTATCATTGAGGCTAACGTTCGAAGCGATCGTTCCCGTGAACAAATAAGGATCCTGCAAAACGATTCCCATATGCTCGCGGATCGCTTGGCGCGGAAGCTTCGTAATATCTTTCCCGTCAATGATAATCCGGCCTTTTTGCGGATCATAGAAACGGAACAGTAAATTCATAATCGAACTTTTCCCCGATCCTGTATGACCGACAAGTGCAATCGTTTCGCCTTCTTTTGCTTCAAAGTGAATATCCCTCAGCACATATTCATCATTTTTATAGGCGAATGAAACATGATCAAACACAACATTTCCTTTATAACGATCGATTCGTTCTGTACTTACTTCTTCCCCTTTTTGATCAAGCAGTTCAAACACACGTGAACCTGCTACAAGTGAACGTTCAAGCTGGGAGAACTGGTTGACCAAATTCGTAATCGGATTGAACAGACGAGTAATATAATCAACAAACGCATATAGCGTACCTGCTGTTACCGCTTCAGGCATTGTCATGGATTGAGTGCCGAAGTAAAAGACAAATACGGCAAACATTCCAAGTCGTAAAATATTGACAAGGTTATGGGATGTCGCGGAGTCCAGCATTAAAAGTTTACGATTGTATTTATAGTGTTCGTCATTCATCTCATCGAACTCTTGCTTCATCTGTTCTTCGCGGCGGAATGCCTGAATGATCGTCATCCCATTAATCGATTCATTGATCATTGCATTGATATCCGCAATTTTTGTTCGAATAATATGGTTGTACTGTGAAGCGAATTTCCGGTATAAAATCATCCAAATATAAACAATCGGAATGAGCAATAGAGCGAAGAGTGCCATTTTCCAATTTAAAATAAATAAAGCTATATATACCCCTGCAATGGTAATAAAGCTGTTCGCGAATTGCGAAAGTACAGTTACATACAGATTGCGTATTGCCTCTGTATCATTTGTGACACGGGCAACAACTTTCCCGGCCGGCAAGTTATCGAAGTATTCAATTGGCAGCTTTTGAATATGACCGAATACATCTTTCCTTAACTGCTGAATTACGAAGTTTGCACCACGTTGTAAAAAAATGAACATTAAATAACGGAATACAGCAGTCAGTACAGATAATAAGAAGAAAATCGACAACAGGATAGCGATCGGTTCGACTTGCAGATTACCTGGTTCCATATAATGGTCGATAATGTATTTAGCGATGAACGGTCCTGCAATATCTGTTGCGACCGCAATTGTTAATAAAGCTAATCCGATTAAAATCGGTTTTTTAAATTTTAAAGCATACAGGTACAGTCGTTTTGATGTACTCATTGCTCCACCTCCTCAAGCTGCTGGCGGTCAAACTGCTCTTTGTACCAGCCACCTAAGCGTAGGAGCTCTTCATGTGTACCTCGTTCAACGATACACCCATCATCCAGCACGATGATTTCATCCGCATGCTGAATACCTGACAGGCGGTGAGTCGAAATGATCGTCGTTTTTCCAGCGCGCTCTGTTTGTATATTTTCAATGATTTTTGATTCTGTTTTAGCATCGACAGCAGATAAAGAATCGTCCAAAATTAAAATTTCCGGATCTTTAATCAATGCACGTGCAATGGAAACACGCTGTTTTTGGCCACCAGACAAAGATACGCCTTTTTCACCGACAAGCGTTTCAATGCCAAGCGGTAAAATTGATAAATCTTTTTCAAAGTCTGCCAGCCGAATTGCTTCTTCGATTTCGCTGTTCGTAGCATTCTCTTTCCCGAATAAAATGTTTTCACGGATTGTGCGGGAAAATAGTATATGATCCTGTGGTACATAGCCGATCCAGTCCAAAATCTGTTCTTTAGTCATTTGTGCCAAGTCCGTATCATTAATGGCAATTTGCCCATTGCCCAACGGATATTCACGCAGCAGCTGACGGATAAATGTTGTCTTTCCCGAACCTGTCTTTCCGACAATCCCAAGTGTGTGCCCTTTTTTGAGGTTCAGTGAGATTTGCTGCAAGTTTTTCACCTGAGATAACGGGTACTGGAATGTAAAATCAGCAAACCCGATAGAATTCGGTGTATGATGCGTCATTGGTGAAGGGGGATTTTGAACATCCGCTTCATATTCCAATGTATCCTGTACACGGTCAAGCGAAGCACTTCCTTGCTGCATGACATTAATAAGCTCGCCAATTGCGAACATAGGCCAAATTGCCAAACCTAAATAAACATTAAATGAAACAAGCTGACCGACCGTTAGCTCATTATTTGATACAAGAACAGCACCGTATCCTAATGCGATGACATAACAAATACCAGTTCCGATTTTCGTGATTGGCATAAAAAGTCCGTTAATATAAGCGACACGCATGTTTTTGGCGAAAATATTTTCGCTCATTTCCGAGAAGCGTTCTTCATCTTTTCCTTCTTGAACATATGCGCGGATGACACGAGTTCCTGCAACAGATTCCAGCACATTGTCATTCATCTCACCGAATGCACCTTGTGCTATCATATAGCGTTCATGAACAATTTTACCTAAATATTGAATGATGATAGCCATGACTGGAATTGGGAGCATCGCAAAAAATGTCAGCTTCCAGGAGATGAAAAAGCCCATTGCCAAAATGATCAGTGCCATATAGACAGTCGAGTCAATGAGTGTCATAATACCGAAACCTGCAGTTAATGTAACTGCGTTTAAATCGTTTGTAGCTTTGGCCATCAAGTCACCAGTACGATTTTTTTCGTAAAACGTCGGAGTCATTTTTAAAAATTGATGCATCAGTTTTTTTCGCAAAATACGGTCAAGCGTAATGGAACCGCCAAATAACTGATATTGCCATATGAAGTTTAAAGCGTAGCTCACGATGGCAGCGCCAATAACAAAGCCAACATACTTCAGCAGCTGAGTCTGATTCATATCGCCATTTGTCATGTCATCAATGGCTTCCCCTAAAATCCATGGAGGCAAAACTTCGATAAAGCTCGCCAGCATTAAGAGTACAATCGCAATTGTATATTGCTTACGGTACATTTTTAAAAACCATTTTAATTTCACAAATACATTAAACATTACGTATACCTTCTTTCTTCAATGTTGATCGTGTTGCTACCCATCATCGTATCGATCCAGTTTTAATAGTTTTCGTTGTAAAAAGATAGTCATATAAAGCCCTCCTAAAATATTGTTACACTATAAGGCACCGTACATTTCTTCACGGATTTTTTAAATGCCGCTGCAATGTAAACAAAAAAGACACCTATTCCGATTTTTCGAAAAGGTGTCAAAACGAAAAAGGGCACAGGGGAATCCACACCTGTGCCTTTTATTTACATGTACGTGCAAAATTAAAACAGAAGGTCAGGTTAGGGCAATATGAAATTGTAGCTTTTGAAATGTGTGAATTTACAATTGATGTGTTCATATCCCTTAACTCCTTTCCTTGTTTTGAATTATTTAGTGTTCCTTAATATTAGTGTAGGCAATTATTGTTGTCAATATTTTTTGAAAACATTTTATTTTCAGTGTTGTAATTTTTTGTATTTCTTATAATTAAATAGCCTTAGCTGAAATTCAGTATAAAAGGTACTCATAAAAAGTCACCGGAAGTTTGAAAATTGTTTGTTAATTCTGTATCTTGAAAGTAATACATCAAAAGGAGTGAGACAACAATGAAGAAATTGTTATTGATCATGCTATTTGCGCTTTTGCTCGCAGCATGCGGGACAAAAGAGACGAGTGATGATGTAAATAATGTCCCGGGAAATAATTCAGACAATGTGACACAGGGTAGCCCTGAAGTAAAACCTGAAGTGAAAGAGGAAAAGATTACTTTATATAAATCAGATGAGAATGCGGAAAATACCGTTCCATTTGAAGAAAACTTTGTCAGCGGTGAAGAAGAACTAGTACCGTTTATTTTCTCAAAAGTGAATGAACATGATGTAGAGCTGCTGGATTATACAATGGAAAACGAAGATAAAAACTTAGTGCTAAATTTAGGTGATGATATTTATACTATTCAAGGTTCTGCAGGTGCCACTATGTTTGTTGAAACGTTAGCGCGTTCTTATTTTGAAAATTTACCTGAAGTGCAGGAAGTGACGTTTCTATACAAAGGATCGGACGAACCAATCTTGGATCATATGAATATAGGATTACCATATAAACGAGAAGATTTTGATATGTAGACGGGGGATAGCTGAAGATGAAGCAACTATGGACTAACGGCACGATATATACGATGGAACAGGAAGGGGCAACTGTTCAGGCAGTGCTTGTACAGGATGGTAAAATCCTGGAAACAGGAACATTCGAGGGTTTACAAGTACACGCAGATGATATTATCGACTTGCAGGGGGCAGTTATGTACCCGGGCTTTGTAGATAGCCATCTTCATATGATCGGACATGGTGAAAAATTGATGCGCCTTGATTTAACAGTAGCGACAAGTGGTGAAGAGCTTGTGCAACTGGTGAAAAATGCAGCAGATCAACTTCATGATGGGCAGTGGCTTATTGGGGACGGCTGGAATGAAAATCAATTTACAGATGGCCGCATCCCAACCAAAGAAGAGTTGGATGCAGTAACAAGAAGCCCGATATTCCTTAATCGTGTGTGCCACCATGTTGCTTTAGTCAATTCAGCCGCTCTCCACTTGGCAGGGATTACAATAAATACGGAAGATCCTGCAGGCGGAAAGATAGGGCGACATGAAAATAATGAGCTAAACGGATTGTTGTACGAACAGGCAACGAATCTAGTATCCTCATTATTCAAACAGGAGGGAGAAAGCTATATTGAAAGCTTGGCGCAGTCCTTGCAGCTGGCGATCGAACATATGCAATCCTATGGTTTAACTGGCGGACATACAGAAGAAATGAGTTATTATGGACATTATTTGAATCCATTAACTGCCTATCACCGTGTTGTTGGTGAACGGAAGCATTTCCGCGTTAACTTATTGCGCCATCATGCAGTATTTGAGGAAATGATCACGAATAATGCGCAGTTTAATGAGCCATTTATCGAACCGGGTGCAATGAAAATTTTCGCAGATGGTTCATTAGGAGGCTCTACTGCTGCACTAATGGCTCCCTATGCAAATGATGAACATAATAAAGGGATGCTCATTCATACGGATACTCAAATGGAAGCACTCATTCAATTAGCGCGGAAATATAATGAAGCGGTAGCCATTCATATAATCGGTGATGGTGCAATGGAACAAGTGCTTCAATATCTAGAGAAATATCCTGTAGCTGAAGGAAAGCGCGATCGCCTGATCCATTGCTGCGTCGTATCAGAAGAACAGCTTGCCCGCATGAAGAAACTGCAGGTTATATTGGATTTGCAGCCAGCTTTTGTAACATCAGACTATCCGTGGGTGACTGAGAAGCTTGGGGAAAACCGTGCTGGTCATCATTATGCTTGGAAAACGTTTATAGATGAGGGGTTCATATGTGCGGCAGGTACCGATGCACCGATTGAAGCAATGAGTCCATTTGAAACGATCTATGCGGCAGTCGAGCGAAAAAAGCCAAAAGATACACATGAAGGTTATAACCGCGAGCAAAAGGTTTCCCGTTATGAAGCAGTGAAGATGTACACAGTGGGAAGCGCCGAGGCAATTTGTAAAGAAGACGAACGCGGCTTTATCAAAAAAGGATATGATGCGGATTTTACTATCCTCGATACCGATTTAATGAAATGCAGCCCGGAGGAAATTCTCCAGACAAGTGCATTATTGACCGTTGTTGACGGAAGGATCGTATATAAAAAATAATGAACGCTATAGTAAAAGAACCGCATACTTTTATGTGGTTCTTTTATCATTAACCTTTAAATTAAAGACTGGAAAAAAAAGGTGGAAGTTGTCATGGGGTCAATCCAAAATATCTTACCTCCGATTGTGGATGAAAAAACTAAAGTGCTTATTCTTGGATCGATGCCTGGAAAGCAGTCACTGGAAAAGCAGCAATACTACGGCAACCGACGGAATCATTTTTGGCCGATTATAGAAAAGCTTCTAGCAACCGATATTCCGGAAGACTATAACGAAAGAATTGCACTTCTTCGTAAACATCGTATAGGGCTGTGGGATTCAATTGAAAGCTGTGAACGCGAAGGCAGCCTTGATGCAACAATAAAAAATGAGGTACCGAATAACTTTTCGGAGCTTTTTAAAAAATACCCGCAAATACAGCTTGTCCTATTTAATGGCGGGAAAAGCTTCGATGTTTTTAAAAGACATATAGGTCTCGAAGTATTGGATGGTCGAGCGTACAAAAAAATGCCATCAACAAGTCCGATTCCAGGGAGGAATATTAAAACCTTTGATGAAAAAGTAGAAATATGGAGCATCGTGCTGGAATATTTATCGTAATCAAAAATCTTAACGGTTGATTGATAGCGCAATGCCATCTTATTCGGTATGATAAAAACAAATCATAGTAAAGGGGAATTATTTATGTATCGTGTAGCAGAAGATTTTGTGAAAGATTGGGCGATTTCATCAAAAGGTGCATTGAAAGTAATGCAGGCTATTCCGGATGACAAAATGCATATTGCCATCGTAGATGAGCACAATTCATTAGGGTGGTTATCATGGCATTTAGTGAGTGTAGCAGGCGCATTCGGCCATTTTGCGGGATTGCAAATTCCGGGCCCAGGTCCTGATATGCCACAGCCGGCAACAATGGCTGGAATTATAGAGAAGTATGAAATGGTGCGCGAAGCGTATAAAAAAGAAGCGGCAGCATTAACAGAGGAACAGCTTTTAGAAGAAGTACCTGCTTTTGGAGGAATGATGAAGCGCGGTGAATTACTCAGCAAAGTAATCTCACATCAAACACATCATGTTGGCCAAATGACAGTATTACTTCGCCAAGCAGGCTTAACAGTACCGCCAGTAATGGGACCTACAAAAGAAATGCAATAACAACTCAGCCCCGAATATATTTCGGGGCTTTTTAAATGAAAAAAGATGCCCAAGTATACGTTGGACATCCAGTAAATTTATTTCAGGAAGAAATCATAGCTATTTTTTGCAAGTAATGTAATTGTGACGATGATGAAAAGGACACGCACATAGCCGCTTCCACGTTTAATTGCAAACCGAGAACCGACAATCGCTCCGACAATTTGAGCGGCCCCCATTATCAAGCCATATGTATAATTAATTTGCCCTAAATAGATAAACATTAAAAGTGCCCCGATATTACTCCCGAAATTAAGAAGTTTTGCATTACCGGCTGCCTTTAAGAAATCATAGCCGACCATCAGAAATGCAAAAATCAGGAATGACCCGGTACCAGGACCTAAAAAACCGTCATAAAAACCAATCAGTGAAATCACTAAGAAAAATAAAATATACTTTGTCTTTGAAAGTGATTTGACCGCCGAAATGCTGCCCCAATCTTTTTTGAAAATTGTATAGACCGCTACAGCTGCCAGCATGATCAGCATTAATGGTTTCAATAAGTTCGGATCAAGTAAATGGACAATCCAAGCCCCGATCATCGAACTGATAAAAACCCATGGGAAATATTTCATGACGGATTTAATATCCAGCTTTCCAGACCGATAAAAGGTAATAGTACTCGTTAAGGACCCCATTGTCCCGGCGAGTTTGTTTGTTGCAACAGCTGCAGAGGGACTGAGCCCGGCAAACATTAATGCAGGCAGTGAAATAAGGCCACCGCCTCCCACAACAGAATCGATAAATGCTGCTAAAAAACCAAAACAAATCAAAATAATAACTAGTTGTGGGTCTAACTCAAATCCCATAAAAAAACCCTTCTTTCTTCACATAGAGCAATACACTCATGCTATCGAAAATCAGGAGTAGTGTAAATAGTTAAAATTATGATGCGATTATGATAAGGTAATATATTAGAATAATGGAAACGGAGTATACAAATGAAGGATTATCAATTTTTATTATTTGACTTGGATGATACATTATTGGATTTTAAAGCGGCAGAAAGATTAGCTTTGCCGAAATTATTTGAAGCACATCAGCTACCATTAACGCCTCAAATCGAAGCTGTTTACCGGGAAATTAATACAGGTTTATGGCGCTCGCTTGAAGAAGGGCTGATTACTCGGGACTTTTTAATGGAAACGCGTTTCGGCAAGACATTTGAGTATTTTGGCGTTGAAGTGGATGGCAAGGTGCTGGACGCTGAGTACCGTGGATATTTGGCAGAAAGTAAAGTGTTTGTTGAAGGGGCATTGGAGCTGATTCAAACATTGGCACCAGAATATGAACTGTACATTACATCGAATGGATTGGCGGAGACACAGTTGAAACGCCTACAAGTAACAGGGCTGGCACCTTATTTTAAGCAAGTTTTCGTTTCGGAAGATACAGGCTATCAAAAACCGATGAAGCCGTTTTTTGATTATGTATTTGAGCGAATTCCGAATTTCGACCCGAACAAGGCGATGATTATTGGTGATTCCTACAGTGCGGATATTACGGGGGGCGCAAATGCCGGAATCGATACATGCTGGCTTAACCCGTTGAATGCAGTACCAATAACAATTCACCCAACTTATGAAATACAAAAGCTGGAACAACTTTTACCGATAATAAAAAGTAATAAAGCCATCAATGAACAGCCTTTAGGAATATAGGGAAGACGTTGGTGTTATATAAAATATAAAATGAAATGCGATGAAGCAGGCAAGGAGTGAACGCAATGACCTTAACTATACTGGTCGTTGTAATTGCGATTATAGGTTACTTTATATTTAAATTATATAATCATGACAATACAACATTTTATCAATTGACCGGCTATTCTTATTTTGATCTCCTATTGAACAAAAGTGTCCGAACTTCCTACCAGCTGATGAATGAATTAGAGCATGTTCAAGGTTCAAAGAAAATAATGATGAATCTAAAACTTCCTGTTCATAATGAAGTACAAACAATTGACGCGCTTTTACTTCATGAATCAGGAATTTATGTAGTGAATGTGAAAAAGAAATCTGGCTGGATTAACGGACGGGAACAGAGCATTGAATGGATTGAGTTATTACATAAAAATCGCAAAAACGTTTTTAATAATCCAATCCATGAAACAAAGCGTTTAATCCATGCATTAAAAGACCGGCTGCCGGAAGTGGATGGTGCACTTTTTGAAACGATGGTAGTTTTTACGAATGATTGTTCATTCCAGCAGATTGAAATTCACTCTTCCGATGTCGAAGTGCTGAAAATCGCGGAATTGAAAAAGTGGGCAGCAGCACTTGAAGGAAAACGTTTATCAGATACAGAGATTGAAAAGTTGTACGCGACATTAGAGACCTTTACACATGATATAAATACGACATTACGTTCAGAAGCTGTCACATCGGTAAGTTAATACGAAAGAGAGCAAAGCAGTTTTTTCTGCTTTGCTTTTTTTAGTGTGCCGGGCATGTCTGCCAACTAGGTGATGAAAGTTCACTGTGGACGTTGGGATATGCGAACCATTAGCCGAAGACAAGGGTGTCCGTGGCGACGCGGAATCTGAAGGAAGTCCTAGGCAAAATCTTGGTCTGAGGAATACGAATCGTATGAGGTTGATTCATCTGGATAAGGTTGCTAAACAAACTGAAGTCCCAAATATCCTCGGAAGATGAGTCAATAAATGCGGCAGATAGATGAGAGGAAAGTGGGCAGGCTTACCCCGGGAGATCTGATGAATAACCCCAGAGGAACCTGTGCAGTGATGTACAGCTGAATCATCAGAAGTCAGCAGAAGCCATAGTACCAGCAATGGGAAGGGCTGAACGAAAGGAGTGAACGTGAAGGAGAATATTACATGGAGATGAAGATACAGAACCGAAAGGGCTACCCTAAAAGTAAGGTACGGAATACCTCATGTTTAGGTTTAGCGTGGAATCTATCATGTGCATTTCTCTATACACGCGAACATATGGAAGGATTAATCAACGTAATAATAAGCAGAGATAATTTGAACGAAGCTTTTGAGAAAGTGCGTAAAAATAAAGGTGCAGCCGGTGTCGATGCGAAAGATATAGAGGCAACCCGCCAATACTTAAAAGAGAATAATACTCAGATTATCGAAATGATTAAAACAGGTAAATATAAACCGCAACCGGTTAAAAGAGTTGAAATTCCCAAACCAGATGGAGGGAAACGACTATTAGGAATTCCCACGGTTACAGACCGTGTTATTCAACAAGCGGTTGTACAAGTGTTAACCCCAATACTAGACCCAATGTTTAGTAACTATAGTTATGGGTTTCGCCCGAATAAAAGTGCTCATCAAGCAATTGAACAAGCAAGAAGTTATATTGAGGAAGGTCATAAGTTTGTCGTAGACATCGACTTAGAGAAATTCTTTGATAGAGTTCAGCATGACAAGCTGATGTCACTCATGGCGAAATATATTTTATGTAAACCGACATTAAAGCTAATAAGAAGTTTCTTAAACGCTGGTACCATGATAGACGGAACTTTTATTCACTCAAAAGAAGGTACGCCACAAGGTGGACCGTTAAGTCCATTACTGAGTAATGTAATCCTTCATGAACTTGATAAAGAACTAGAGAAACGCAATCATAAATTCGTTCGTTACGCAGATGACTGCAACATTTATGTCAAAAGTGAAAGAGCAGGAGAACGAGTTAAAGAAGGCGTCACGACATTTATCGAAAAGAAACTTAAATTAAAAGTGAATGAAGAGAAATCAGCAGTGGGAAAGCCGATAGCACGTGTATTTTTAGGTGTGAGCTTCTATAACGCCAGAGGTGTAATCAGAGTATACGTGCCAAAGAAATCAAAGAAGCGTTTCGAAGAAAAGCTAAAATATATTACAAATCGTAATTACTCAATTGATATGGAATCGCGCATTCAGAAAATCAATTATCTCATTCAAGGATGGGGCAACTATTTTAAAATTGCCGACATAAAATCCTACGCAAAGGAAATAGATAGCCATATTCGAAGAAGATTAAGGGCATGTCGATGGAAAGAATGGAAAAGAACCATAACAAAATATAGAAACCTCAAAAGACTAGGTATCAACCATAACGATGCCTATAGAATGGCCAATACTCGTAAAGGGTACTGGCGCTCCTCAAATAATCCAATCATCGACCGAGCATTAAACAATAAATATTGGTTAAAACTCAAGTTGAAAAACCTCGCTACAATCATTAATCCTACATAAAACTTTTGAACCGCCGTATACGGAACCGTACGTACGGTGGTGTGAGAGGTCGGTTAGCCAATTAATGGCTAACCTCCTACTCGATTTTAACAGCAAAGGGAGTAGTGACCACTATTTCCTTTTTTTATTTGAATGAGTTTATGGTACGATACTAGCGAACACATATGAAGGAGGATCCATCATGGGTCTATTATCAAAACGAGCGTTAAGCATTCAGCAGTTTCAAATAAATAGCCGACTTTTTGCATGTCCTATCTGTAAACAGGAAATAGCGATAAGTGATGAAGGAAAAATGAGTTGTCTATCGAATCATACATTTGATGTGGCAAAACAAGGCTATGTTTATATGTTAAACCGTCCTGTCCAATCAATGTATGGGAAAGAATTATTCGATTCGCGTCATACGGTCATTCAAGCAGGAATTTATGATCGGTTACAAGCAGCGATTGCCCGGGAAATCACTGTAGAAAAACCGGTAATTTTAGACACAGGTTGTGGCGAGGGGTCACATTTGCATCGTATTTGCGAACAGCTTGATCGCCCTGTTGGTGTAGGAATCGATATTTCAAAAGAAGGAATAATCGCAGCGGCAAAATACAATCCAGAACAGCTGTGGTGTGTCGGTGATTTAGCGAATAGTCCGTTCAACGAGCAATCATTTGATGCGATTTTAAATATTTTATCCCCCGCAAATTACGATGAATTTAAAAGGCTGTTAAAGCGGGGCGGCAAAGTAATTAAAGTTGTGCCACAGGAAAATTACTTAAAAGAACTGCGTAAACAGGCATTTGCAGATTCGGAAAAGGAAAGCTATACAAATGCTCAAACGGTAGAACGTTTTAAAGCAAGTTTTGCCAATACCGAAGTAAAAAGAATTACGTATACAGTACCGCTTGAAGCCCATTTAGTGCAAAACCTGCTCGAAATGACACCGATGGGCTGGCATATTGATGATAAAGCAAGCATTCAATTACAGGAAATTACAATTGATTTAGATTTATTAATTGGAATGGAGTGAACGTAGATGAAGAAAATCCTAGTATTAGGCGGGACACGATTTTTTGGGCGTAAATTAGTGGAACTTTTATTGGAAGAAAAGCATGAAGTAACAATTGTCACGCGCGGAATGTCGGAAAATCCATTTGGCGATGCAGTGGAGCATATTAAAGTGGACCGTAAAGATACGGCGGCTTTTGAGAAAGCGCTGGAGAATCGTACGTTTGATATTGTGTATGATAATATCTGCTATTCGCCAAACGAAGCAAAACAGCTGTGCGATCTTTTCAACGGGAAAATCGGTAAGCTCGTTTTTACATCTACATTAGCTGTATATGAGGCAGATGGCAAGCCGCATTCTGAAGGAGATTTCGATCCGGATTCATATGGCATCATCATGGGGGACACGCATGAATTTACATATGGTGAAGGAAAGCGTCTGGCAGAAGCGGTATTTTATAAGTTTGCCGAGTTCCCTGTAGTCGCAGTTCGTTTCCCGATCGTCATGGGGGAAGATGATTATACTCGCCGTCTGCATTTCCATGTTGAACGCATTATTAATAGGGAACCGATCGGATTTTCGAATACGGATGCAAAAATGTCCTTTATTCAGGCAACAGAAGCGGCTCGATTTTTACAGTGGGCAGGTAATGATCATGTAGAAGGTCCAATTAATGCGACAGCAAACGGGGTCATTTCTTTAAAAGACCTTATTTCTCTTATTGAAGAAAAAACAGGCGAACGTGCCAAAATAGCATTGCTTGGAACAGAGGAAATCCGTTCACCATACGCCATTCCCGCAACATGGTATATGAAAAATGACAAGGCGGAACAATTAGGATTTTCGTTCAGCCAGCTTGAAGATTGGCTGCCGCCATTAATCGAGCAAATTGCGGGAGCTACCGCAAAACAGTAGCCATTGAACGAAGGCATGACTTTCAATTAAAATGAAGTGAGATTAACGATAAGGTAGGAATGAAACGTGTATAAATTTATTGCAAGAGTTGTATATGGAATTTTAGGGGTTAACGGGTCAAAGGCAAAGGTATACGGGAAAGAAAATATACCGAAAGAAGGCGGCTTTGTTGTTGCCTGTACACATAATGGCTATATCGATATTTTGAACCTGGGGATTTCGATGCTGCCAAAAGAAGTACACTTTATGGCTAAGAAACAACTATTTGATGTGAAAGGATTAGGCTGGCTAATTAAAAGGTTGAATGCATTCCCGGTGGATCGCGACAATCCGGGACCAAGTGTTATTAAAATCCCTCGTCAGCTTATTAAAGAAGGAAAAGTAGTCGGAATCTTCCCGAGTGGAACGAGAAGCTCTGAAAACTCGGAATTAAAAGCCGGCGCAGTGACGATTGCCCAATTGGCGAAGACGGAAATTTTACCGGCTGCTTATATCGGGCCGAAAGATGTGAAAGGTGTATTCAAACGCCAAAAAGGCTATTTGATTTACGGGAAACCATTTACGGTTGGCGCAGGAAAAGAAGGTCGTGAACAATCCATTCAGTTTTTGGAAGATGAACTGAACCGATTGACAGTACACTTAAAAGAAATGCATCCGGAAGTAAAATAACAGGAGCTGCGCGGAATCCTTCGTGCGGCTTCTTTCATTAGGAGTGGATAAAGAGATGAAGCAAGTACTATTCGTATGTTTGGGCAATATTTGCCGTTCTCCTATGGCAGAAGCTGTCATGCGTGATCTGATCGCTAAACGCGGTTTGACGGATAAAATTGCAGTCGACTCAGCTGGCACGAGCAATTACCATATTGGAGAACCTCCGCATAAAGGGACGATGGCGAAATTACAGGAATACGGAATTGTGACAACAGGCATGTTTGCAAGACAGTTGCGCACTTCCGATTTAGACAGTTTTGACTATATTGTCTGTATGGATGAAAGCAATGTGAAAAATACGGTTGAAATGCTTCGTGCAGAAGCAGATGCAAAAGTGTTCCGTTTCCTTGATTTGACGTCACATCAAAAAGATGTTCCGGATCCTTGGTATACAGGAGATTTCCAGGAAACGTACGATTTATGTTTAGAAGGCTGCGAGGCATTGCTGGAGCGGATATTGCAGGATATATAATAATTAGGGAAAGCGGATTTGATTATATGTTTATCAAATCCGCTTTTTCATCTCCCTGCACCGATTTCAGTTTCTCAATAATCACTTCATTTTAATGTTCATATGTCATATCAAATTAGACAGAATCAGATTTTCCGGAAAGCGAGTGGATCTAAAAATGCCAGCTTTGATCATGGCAAAATCTCCGTTTACTTTGTTTGAGTTGGAGGCTCGTTAATGGAAGCAAGCACCGAAGTTACCTCATATCCATCATTCATAATAAACTGTTCCGCAATGAGCCCATCGCCATAGTCATAATAAAAGTGATTTTTCCCACCCTCAACCTCTTCGGTAATTTGAATTAAATTATCATAGTTTTTGTAAGGTGTTTTAAAATTTACGGGATAAGTTACTGTTTTATTTTCAAATGTTTCGCCACTAGCTAGAGGCATTTGTAAAATAATCTGGAGAGATTCTAATTGATTCAACTGTTCTAAAGTAAATGATTTTCTTTCGATATCTATTATTTCTTCATACACGAGCTCTATCGTATCTTGTTTTATACGATAAACTTTTTGTATTTCTGCACCACCATTATCTTCTTGTACTTCAACATAATTATCGAAAAGCCATGTCGTTGTTTCTTTAAATGATGCATATTCATTGCCTGTTCCTAAAAAGTAAGCGACATCCCCATCTTGTTTAAAATAGTTTCGTAATGGCAAATCTGGTTTTTCTCCGATTTCTCCATTACTTGAATCATTTTCTTCGTTTGAAGGTAGAAAGGCTTGATTGGAATCATTTGTTGACCAAGGCTTCAAGAAAATTGCAAGTGCTGCCAGTGCAAAAAGAACTGTAAATACTGCATAGTATAAACGCTTGGAACTTTTTGTTTGCGGCTTTTGCCGTTTTTTCCCGCTTACTTTTGATATAAAGACCTGTTTATCGGACACAATCATGATAAAGCACCCCTTTCTCTTTAATTATCAATTAGACGAAGCAAAGGATCAGCACGTTACATTAAATTTTATTACTGTCTGTTATAAGAAGCACTGTAGAGGGTAATTATATGGCAAAGTATGCAAAGATTCATATGGAGGGAATAGCTATGGATGTGAAGGGAAGACGAAAAAGCAGTAATGTTGAAGATCGTCGGGGAATGAGTGCCGGGAAAATCGGTGGAGGTTTAGGTGGAGTCGGGATAATTATCGCCATTATTTTTACATTGCTCAATGGCGGTGATGCAGGAGATGTTGTTTCCGAAGTTTCAAAGAGCATTACGCAAAACGGTGCGACTTCCGAAAACTATGAACCGACTGCTGAAGAAGAGGAACTTGCCGAATTCGTTTCTGTAGTACTTGCTGATACGGAAGATATATGGCAGCAATTGTTTGCTGATAATGGGCGGACTTACGAAAATCCGACGCTCGTATTATTTACGGATAGCGTAAGCTCTGGATGCGGGATGCAAAGTGCTGCGGTTGGGCCGTTTTACTGTCCGGCAGATTATAAGCTTTATATTGACTTAAGTTTCTATAAAGAGTTGAAAAACCGTTTTGATGCACCGGGTGATTTTGCGATGGCTTATGTAGTCGCACATGAAGTTGGCCACCATGTCCAAACATTATTGGGCACGTCGGAACAAGTGCATGCGCTAAACGGAAAAGTATCACAAGCAGAATACAATGAAGCTGTGAAACGTCTGGAACTTCAGGCGGACTATTACTCAGGTGTATGGGCACACCATGTCCAGGACAAGGGCTATTTGGAAGAAGGCGATTTTGAAGAGGCATTAACGGCAGCAAATGCCATTGGCGACGATACATTGCAGATGGAAGCGCAAGGCTATGTCGTTCCGGAAAGCTTTACACATGGTACAAGCGAGCAACGGATGCGCTGGTTCAAAAAAGGTTATAATGCCGGAACACTTCAAGGCGGCGATACTTTTAGCTTAGAGGCTTCCCAATTATAAATATGACCTATAGCATAGAAAAAATGCTATAGGTTTTTACATTTTTTTATGCAGAGTAATTTAAAATTATTTCAAGTTTATGTATAATAAATAAGTTAAATATATTTTTTCGTTTTTAAATAACGTTACTAATAGAGTATGAAAGAGAGTGAACAAAATGGGTCGTAAGTGGAATAACATTAAAGATAAAAAGGCTGGGAAAGACGCAGCAAATAGTCGTATTTACGCTAAATTCGGTCGTGAAATTTACGTAGCAGCAAAATCAGGTGAACCAAACCCGGAATCTAACCGTGCACTGAAAACAGTTTTAGAACGTGCGAAAACTTACTCTGTACCAAAACATATTATTGAAAAGGCAATCGACAAAGCAAAAGGCGGCGGCGATGAGCAATTCGATGAGTTACGCTATGAAGGTTTCGGTGTGGCAGGTACAATGGTGATCGTTGATGCATTAACAAACAACGTTAACCGTACAGCTTCTGAAGTACGTGCAGCATTCGGCAAAAATGGCGGTAACATGGGCGTATCCGGTTCAGCGGCGCATATGTTCCAAAATACTGCTGTATTCGGAATTGAAGGTAAATCAGAAGATGAAATTCTTGAAATTTTAATGGAAGCAGATCTGGATATGCGTGACATTATGGATGAAGAAGGCACAATTATCGTTTATGTTGAGCCGGAACAATTCCATGCAACTCAAGAGGCGTTTAAAGAAGCAGGCATCGAAGAATTTACTGTAGCAGAATTAACGATGCTGCCAATGACAGATGTTGCTTTAACTGGTGAGGATTTAGTGAAATTCGAAAAAATGATTGATGCATTGGAAGATTTGGAAGACGTGCAACGCGTGTACCACAATGCTGATTTAGGCGAATAAAAATGGAGCTCAAAGATGATTCTTTGAGCTTTTTTTGTGTCTGAAATTCCCGTTGGAAACTAACGGGAAATGGATAGTGCTATTGACTTATTATTCGTTAATAGTATATAGGATTTACCGAAAGAAGTTGCATTTAAATAACCTATAATTCAAAATAAATTTAACAATCAAATATTATACTAGGAGATAAAACAGGTTATGAAAAGAATGGACAAATTAGGTAGTAGAATCATATTGATGATCGGCATTATTTTCGCCGTTATTTTACTATTAACGATTATTATGCTTCAGTTTAATTCCGCTCGTTCAGTTCAGTCATCGGTGAAAGAACGTACGATAGAAGTAGCTAGTAATATCGTAAATTATATAGATGTAGAAAAGTATGAACAACTTATTGAAGAGCCGGAAGCAAATGCAACATATTGGGAATTACGTGAACAGTTAAATGAATTACGCGAATACAATGGTGTCTTGTATGCCTATACCTATTTTGTTCCAGAGGAGAATGGGGAAGTTACCTTATTAGTTGATGGTATGCCGGCAGATGATACCGAAAACGCCGGAATGCTGGGTGACCCATCAGGCTCTACAAAGTATGAGCATATTGAGCGTGTTAACGAAGACGGCCGGTTCGCATCCGATCTTTTAAGCAGTGATTTTGGTGAATATATTACCGGTATTGTTCCGGTTAAAAATGATGCAGGAGAAACGATAGCCTATTTAGGTGTTGATATCGACGCATCGTATATTTCTGCTTTAACAGAGAATGTAGCAAAAGAAATTGTCCCAATTATTGCGCTCATTTTCATCATTATTTTTATAGCAGCCTTATTCGGAATCTATTCTTATATCCGTCGGGCATTATCTCCATTACAAACATTGAATAAAGCAGCAGAAAATCTGGCTTCAGGTGATATTGTTGAATCACAGGCGATGTTAGATAAGCTGAATTTTAAAACGAACAATGAAATCACAGCGTTCGCAAAAAATTTCCAAAGCTCGCTTGTCGAGTTATCTGCCACATTCCAAGTATTGAAGGAACGGACAGATGGACTTGGACAAGTTGTCGATCTAATCGAAAAATCTACAGAACGTGTGAACACATCAAACGGAAAAATGGTAGAAAATATTACCACAATTTCACACAGCGGTTCATTACAGCAAGTAAGCAACAATGAAGTAAATGCCGCAATGAATGAAATGGCAATCGGCATTCAGAAACTGGCTGATACATTCAATGAGATTGCCGAAATTTCTTCTGATATGACAAACCTTGTTGAAGATGGCGCACAAAGTTCCGGTAATGTAGTCGGGCAGATTCAGGGGGTAGAAAAATCGGTTGAAAATACAGCTGTGCTTGTTAAAGAAATGGGAGAAAACTTCCACTCGATCAAAGAAATGGTGACAGTCATTACGAATATTTCGGATCAGACGAATTTACTGGCGCTGAATGCAGCAATTGAAGCAGCACGTGCCGGAGAAGCCGGAAAAGGATTTGCGGTTGTGGCGGATGAAGTGAAGAAACTGGCAGAAATGTCCCGTACATCAGCGGAGGAAATTTCCGGTCACCTGCAAAAATTCTCGCATATTACGGACCGTTTACTAGTTGAGATTGATATGACGACAACGGATGTTAAAGAAGGAACGGTGGCAGTAGGTGAAATCGGTCAGCGCTTAGAACAGATTTTAAATTCTGTATTGAATGTCAACAATCGCATTCAGGACGATTCAGCAGTTGTTGAACAAATGTCGGCAGGTGCAGAACAAATTTTAGCTTCGACTGAGGAAATGAGCCGTCTAGTGAATGATACTTCCGACTATGCAAAACATTTGGCCCTTGCTTCAGATGAACAAACACTCGTAGTCGATGATTTAACAAAAGCGGTTGAAGAGTTGGATAGCCATTCTCGGCAAGTTGTATTGGAAATGGATAAATTCAAAATATAAAGACCGATATAAGCAGCAGAGACCTTTTCTCGGCTGCTTATTTTTTTATGACTTATAGCCTAAAATAATGCTGGATAAATATTCTGAAAATAATTGCAATTTTTGCCATAATCATAAATAATAAAATAGAGGGAATTTCGAATTCCGAATGAATTGAACAGATGAGGTGAACGAGTTTGGTAACATTTAAAGACTTTGACTATAAACGTCCGGATTTAGAACAAATGAAAGAACAGACAGCTGCATTATTGGAAGAATTTAAAGCTGCAACTACTGTAGATGAACAAAGCGAAGTGATCGAAAAATTAAATGCGATCCGCAATACATTTTCTACAATGGCCAATCTTGTCTATGTACGTGCATCAATTGATACAAATGACGATTACTACCAAAAAGAGCGTGACTATTTTGATGAAGTAAGCCCAATGGCAGATGAGCTTGTTTTTAATTACTATACAGAACTGGTGAAATCGCCTTTCCGTGCACAACTGGAAGAAAAATGGGGCACGCAGCTATTTGCATTAGCCGAAAATTTATTGAAAGGTTTCTCTCCTGCAGTAATCGAGCTTATGCAAAAAGAAAACAGATTAACATCTGAATACAGCAAGCTCGTTGCTTCGGCTCAGATTGAATTTGACGGCAAAACATTGACATTGGCACAGCTTGGACCATATGCTGAATCGACTGAGCGTGAAGTTCGTAAAGCGGCACGTGAAGCGAGTGCAGATTTCTATGCTTCGAATAAAGAAAAATTCGATCAGATTTATGATGAGTTAGTAAAGCTTCGTCATGAAATCGCGGCAAAATTAGGATTTAAAAACTATGTGGAACTTGCCTATGTCAATATGAACCGTGTTGACTACAATGCAGAGATGGTCGCAAAATTCCGTGAGCAAGTACGTGAAAACATCGTGCCGCTTGCAACAAAACTGTACGAGCGCCAAGCAGAACGCATCGGTGTGGAAGACTTCAAATTCTATGATGAAGGCTTAACATTCCTAACAGGAAATGCCGTTCCTCAAGGTGACCCGGAATGGATTATTAATAACGGTAAAAAAATGTACGAAGAACTATCAGAAGAAACAGGTGAGTTCTTCAACTATATGATCGAACATGACCTGATGGATCTGGTTGCGAAAAAAGGTAAGGAAAGCGGCGGATACTGTACGTTTATCGAAGACTACGAATCACCGTTCATCTTCTCGAACTTTAATGGCACATCTGGTGATATCGATGTACTGACACATGAGGCAGGACATGCATTCCAAGTGTATTCAAGCCGAAATATTGGGATTCCGGAATACTTATGGCCGACATATGAGTCAGCAGAAATCCATTCTATGAGTATGGAATTCTTCACGTGGCCTTGGATGGAGCTATTCTTCAAGCACCAGACTGATAAGTATAAATTCTCGCACTTAAGCAGCGGGCTACTATTCTTGCCATACGGTGTAGCGGTCGATGAGTTCCAGCATGTCGTGTATGAAAACCCGCAAATGACACCAGCTGAGCGCAATGCTGCATGGAAGGAAATCGAATCGAAGTATTTACCGCATCGAGACTATGATGGTCATGACTATTTAGAATCAGGAGCTATTTGGCAGCGCCAAGGCCATATTTATTCATCTCCATTCTATTATATCGACTACACATTAGCGCAAATTTGTGCATTCCAGTTCTGGAAGCGTTCACGAGAAGATTTTGAAGGCGCTTGGAAAGACTATCTGCACCTATGCAGTCTTGGCGGTTCATTTGCTTTCACAAAACTTGTTGAGGAAGCGGGCTTAATCTCGCCATTTGACGACGGCTGTGTGGAGTCGGTTGTAGGGACAATCGAAGACTATTTAAATTCAATTGACGACAAAAAGCTATAAAATTTATGAGGTGCGTTTCGCAAATATTATTTTGCGAAACAATCCTTTTTTATTTTTTGTATTTTATGAAGCTTTGTGGCATGCTAAAACGTACATAGTATAGTGAAAATTAAAAGGAAAAGAAAGTTTGAGAAAGAGAGTGAGCCGATGACCAGAAAACTGTGGTTCCAAGTGGGCGTAGGAATTTTACTTACATTATTAATCATCAAATATTTTATTGAAATTCATCCGATTTTTAATCCGATTATCATCATTTTTACGACAATTCTTGTACCGTTATTACTCGGTGGGGTGCTCTATTATATTTCGGAGCCATTGCAGCGTATATTGGAAAAGCGAGGTATGCCGAGATGGGGAAGTTTAATAACGATTGTCCTTATAATTGCTGGTTTATTAGCAGGCTTTCTGATTCTAGTTGGTACTCCGATTGCAAACCAAGTTAACAGACTTGTTGAAAATGCACCGACGATCGCTAAGGATATTGAAGAAGCAGCTGATTTTATTTTAGATAATAGGGAAAATATCCCGATGCTGCCACCGCAAATAGAAGAGTTTATAGCATCAGTAACCACTTCTATTCAAGATATTGCTGTCGCTAGTAGTAAATATCTAGTTTCATTTTTGAGTGGAGCGGTAACGGTAACATTAACATTGGTACTGGCGCCATTTTTCTTTATTTTTATGTTGAAAGACCATGAAAAATTCGCTCCTCAAATTTACGGTATATTTTCCGGGGAACGCCGCACATGGGTGAAGAAAACATTGGAAGATATCGATAACGTATTAAGAAGCTATGTACAGGGACAGGTACTGGTCAGCTTTTTACTCGCGATTATGATGTACATCGGTTATTTGATCATTGGTTTGGATTATTCATTGTTACTTGCTCTTTTTGCATTTTTCATGAATATGATTCCATTTATCGGACCATGGCTTTCCCTCGTACCGGCAGTGATTGTAGCACTTCTTAATAACCCATTTGACATTATTTGGGTCGGTGTTGTAACGCTTATCGCACAACAAGTAGAAAGTAACCTGATTACACCGAATGTTATGGGACGTTCTTTGGATATCCATCCGTTGACGGTAATTTCAATCGTATTGGCAGCAGGGAATATTGCCGGTTTTATCGGAATTTTAATCGCCATTCCTACGTACTGTGTCCTTAAAGTAATCGTTCAAAATATTTATGAAGAACGCAAACAGATTAAAGAAGCAGCCACAAAGAATGTGTAATAAATTTAGCGGGACATATGTGATAAGCATATGCTTCGCTTTTTAATTTTCGCCGGAAACGGTATACTTATTAATTGAAAAGACATTTAAAAGGAGCATACAATGCTAACATTTGAACAAAAACAAGAAATTATCGAATCATTTCCTCAGTTGACTAAAAAGGAAATTTCATTAAAACGAGTGAATTATCACTTTGAAGGAAGTCTTTACGAAAAATCAATCGTTGTAGAAAAGCTGCATCCAAACGGCAATGGCTTTGTTTTCGTGGGCGACTTATTGAAATATGAAAAAGAAGCTGGCGATAACGGGCTTGTTAATATTCGCGACTACAGCGAGGAAGCGTTGCGTGAAATCGTGCGCGATTCCATCAACTACTTATCTGAGGAAGAAGAAGAGATTTTACCGATTGTCGAGACATGGATATCACGTGAAGGCACGACGAAGCTTGAGCTTGAGTTTAACGATCGTTCTTGGAATATTTATCATCAAGGAAATTTAGAGGAAACATTCGGTACGCGTGAAGACGCTGTCGCATATTTACGTGAGGAAGGTTTCCGCCTTTCAAAATAGATAAGTGAGGGAATCGAAGTATGACACAACAGAATTCATCGAAGGAAATGTCCGGAAATAAAATGGTCAAAATTATCATCGGTACAATTTTAGTAGTATCCATTGCTATTGTCATTGTAATTCAAGTATTTTACATGTTGTGGGAACCGAAAGACCCGAAACAAATCGAGTTGAACAAAAGTGAAGAGTTGAGCGATGTAAATTCAGTTATGCTTCCGGTTGAGGAACAGTTGAATATAGGTTAAATAATCCCCCTTCGCCGGCATACTGGTGAGGGGGATTATTGTTTGTGTTTTGGCGCTGGGAGGTTGTTGTTTTCTAATAAACAGGTGGAATGTTCTAATATATTTTAAAATGTTCTAATAAAAGTGCGATTTTCTAATATCTTTGTCCAATGTGCTAATAAGTGTTCGAGATTTTCTAATATCGGGGGCGGATGTGCTAATATCGCACCAAGTTGTTCTAATATATGCGCGAGATGTTCTAATAAAATCAAGACCGGCCACCCGGGCTCCCACAATTGAAAGGAAAAGCAGTTTAACCGTCAACCGTTTCACCCGAGTTTCTAATAAAAGTGGCGGAAGTTCTAATAACCACACAACTTCTTCTAATAACCCCGGTAAAAGTTCTAATAAACTCAAGATCGTTCAACCGATACCTCTCTAATTGAAAGAAACCTCAATCGTCTCACCACAATTTCTAAGTAACAGAATTAAAAACAGCCGCCCAGCCCATTTTCACCAGGCCGGACGACTATTATTGATCACTATCTCGTATTCTTCTTAAAAGGCAGCCACCAGTTCCAGTCGCCAAACAGCTTCATGAAACTTGGGACGAGCATCAACCGGATGATTGTGGCATCGATGGCAATCGCGATCGCAATACCGACTCCAATCTGCTTCACGGGCATAACATCCGTAAAGGCAAATGCGCCTGTAATGACAATCATAATAAGCGCTGCCGATGTAATAATCTTACTTGTAGAGACAAGTCCATCGACCGTTGCCTTCGTATTAGTTGCCCCTTTTAAATATTCTTCCTGAATACGGGAGATTAAAAATACTTCATAGTCCATACTTAAGCCGAACACTAAGCAGAAGGTCAGCACCGGAATAATCAATACAATTGTCGTCGCTTCCAAACCGAAATGGCCATACTGGAAAATGTATACAAGAATACCGAACGTCGCACCCAAACCAAGAATATTCATCAGAATCGCTTTCAACGGAATTAAAATCGAACGGAACGCAATCATTAAAATAAAGAAGGTAGATACAATGATGATTGCTATGGCAATGAGTACTTTACCGGCAATTTCATCGAAAATTTCCTGATTGAATTTCGCTTGACCGGATAAGGCGAAATTGACGCCCAAGTCTTTTTCGCTCCAGTCGCGTACAAAATCCTGAGCTTCAAATGAAGAACCTTCAGCATCTAAATAAGCGACCATATACATTTTGTCTTCCTGAATAAAGTTTTCCGCCACTTCATCCAGTGCACCAGGTGCTTGCGGGTTGCTGTTTGCCATTTCCCACATTTCAACGGAATCAATATTGGCTACAGTAAACATTGATGTTACACGATCGACAAGCGGGTCATCCAACAGCTGCTGCTGAATATCGAATATCTTCTCGCGGCCTTCTGTCGTATCCCAAGCTTCGGCATCTTCATGTTCTGCCAGAAGGAATACCGGTGTATTATCGGCAAGCCCGAACTGTTCATCGAGCGTATCAAATGTTTGGCGTGACTCATAGGATTCAGGCAATGATTCCGTAGAAGGAATCGTTAACTCGATATCTTTGATCGGCACCATTGCAATACATAGCACGATGATGGCCACAACAATAATTGTGACAGGTCGTTTCATGACAAAGGCAGCAAACTTCTGCCAGCGGGAGGCAGTCGGTTTGATACGGAAAACACGTCCTTTATTTAAACGGTCACCAAGAAGCATCAATGTTGCCGGTAAAAGGGTAATACCTGTTAAGACAGCCAACAACACGACAATTGATCCGCCAAGTGCGATATTCATGAAGATTTCGACATCGATTACGATCATTGCGCCAAGACCGATCATGACACAGAGCGCTGAAAAGATAATCGATCGTCCGGCTGTCTGGATTGCAATTTGAACTGACTGCTCAATCGATTGTGTATTGCGTTCTTCACGGTAACGGTTTATAAGGAGCAATGCAAAATCAATACTTAAAGCCAATCCGAGCATTGGGACGATATTTAATACGAAAATCGATAAGTTCACATTGTCTCCTAAAAGAGCCAATAAACCAAGTGTGATGACAACCGTTGCCCCACCTACTAAAATTGGCAGTAAAGAAGCTACGATCGTACCGAATGCCAGCAGTAAAACGATTAATGCAATCGGAAGACCAATCGTTTCCGCTTTAATTAAGTCATTTTGACTGGCGACATTAATATCCTTTGAAATAACCGGTTCACCGGTAATGGAAATGCCATTATTTTCGCCGAGCTTTTCACGAAGCTCATCAATAATCGGGAAGTAATCATCCACCGAATTATCAAACTCCAGCATTCCATAGGCATAACCTTCTTTATTTAATTCTTCGACACCTACAGGAGATGTGATTGTTTGAATTTCTCCAATTGTTTCCAGACTTTCAAGTGCAGATGAAATTTCCTCATCCGTTTTATTTTTAAACAGGACAAAAATCGTTTTTGCGGGTAAATCGAATGTATCGGATAGCTCGTTCGTTACATACGAGTGGTCGCCATCATAGAAAAACCCATCCCCTTGCAGTTTAGAAGGAAGTTGAAGTGCAAAGAATGCTAGAACAACCAAAAGTGCGCACCATAGTACCACAATCGGTTTTGCGTATTTTGTAATGAATGCTGCGAACTGTTTCATAAATTACCGCCTTTCCTTTTCCATAATTACAGTGTAATGGATTCGTAGAAAAAAAGAAAAGAGGGAGGTTTGTCCGAAAAAACTTTCGAAACATACCTGTCCTCTTTACTAAAAGAATAGATTTAATACTGAATAAATAATTGCTGCCATGACAGCAGAAATAGGCATTGTAATAATCCATGTTGTAACAATTTTACGAGCCATACCCCAGTTTACGCCTTTTACATTTTGAGCAGAACCGACACCCATGATTGCAGAAGAAATAACATGTGTTGTTGATACAGGCAAGTGAATTAATGTCGCACCGAAAATGATGGATGCGGATGCAAGATCTGCAGCAGCACCATTTACAGGGCGAATTTTCATGATTTTGCCGCCGACTGTTTTAATGATCTTATAACCGCCGATTGAAGTACCAAGACCCATTGCTAAAGCACAGGCAAAACGCACCCAGCCTTGTACATCATCCGTTGTCTGCAAATTCGCTGCAATAAGTGCCATCGTAATAATACCCATTGCCTTTTGAGCATCGTTTGTACCGTGGGTAAAAGATTGAATTGCTGCAGTGAAAATCTGCATAATACGGAAACCTTTATTTGTTTTATATAGGTTCATATTCTTAAAAATGAATTTCATTATTGTCATCATAATATAACCGGCACAAATCGCGATGATTGGCGATGCTAATAAAGCAATGATGATTTTTGTGAATCCGCTATAGTTTAAAACCCCGATTCCAGATGCCGCAATGGCAGCACCCGCAATCGAACCGATCAGTGTATGAGAAGAACTTGATGGAATTCCAAAATACCAAGTGACTAAGTTCCAAGTGATCGCCGATAATAGAGCGGCCAAAATAACAACAGTACCGATTAATGGTGCATCAGGTGTAGATAATGCAAATGGGTCGACAATATCTGACGCAATCGCCTTTGCTACACCTACGAATGTAATGGCACCCAAGAAATTCATAAACGCAGCCATGATTACCGCTACTCGAGGAGGTAGCGCACGTGTTGAAACGGATGTTGCGATGGCATTTGCCGTATCATGAAAACCATTAATGAAGTCAAATGCAAGAGCAAAAAAGACTACTAGGACAGTAATGATAAGTAGTGTATTCATTAAAAGGACTCCTCATTAATTACGCATTACGCATAATGATTGTTTCGATTGTGTTAGCAACTGTTTGACAGTAGTCGGCAATTTCTTCTAACTGCTCATAAATATCCTTGAATTTAATTAGACGAATAGGATCTTTTTCATTTAAAAACAGCTTTTTAATAGAAGATCGTAATACTTCATCACATTCACGTTCATAATCTTTAATTAAAATTGCGTGTTGGCGCATTCCAACAAGATCTTTTTTGTTTAACAGTTCCATCGCTTTTACGATTTCATCAGTAGATTTGGCGATATAGGCTAGGAAATCACGCATCGATTCATCGATTTCTGTTAATGAAAACATTTCGAAATGTGCAATCGTACCTTCTGCACCATCTAACACATCATCCATACGAATTGCTAATGATAAAATATCTTCACGCTCAATTGGTGTCATAAATGATTTATTAAGCATGACGATTAATTCATGAATTAATTTATCACCTGCTGTTTCGTATTGCTTCATACGAATGCTTATTTCCTTTAGATCTGCAACCGTTTCTATGCGGAAATCATTAGCATAGTGAATACCTTCACGCATATTTTCAGCAATTTTTAACAAGGCTGAGAAAAACGGATCTTGCTTCTTTGAACTAAACATGGAATTGCCTCCTGAATATATATAATTAAAATAATTTTAAAAATTAACCTCAATTATCATAACAAAAACTTAAAAAAATCTATACAAATTTCGCTCTAACCTTATCAATCTTTACAATTCTGTAACAAAAGAAAAAAGCGGATAAGCAAATATTTTTGGTCAAAATGTAGAAAAAATGCACATTAACGAGAAAAGTGTTTTGTTATTATAGTAAATTTTGCAGCTCGTTTTCCAAAAATGGCTTTGCGTTTAAAAAGCGTACAAATTCATCATACTTTAATCGCTGCTCACTCGTTGGCTTCTTCCCGGTGAAATAAGCACGTATTAAAATATTCTTTGGCGTGTTTTCCATATCGATAAATTCCAATAATTGAGTATCATATCCGACTAGTGTTAATAGTTCTGCGCGAATTGAATCCGTAGCTAATGCGGCAAAGCGCTCCTTCACTAAACCGTGCTGTGTCATAATCGATAATGCAGGTGACTGCAGTTGACGGTTCAGCTCATGCTGACAGCAAGGAACACTTAAAATAACTTTCGCTCCCCATTTTACTGCACGGGCTAATGCCATATCCGTCGCAACATCACAAGCATGGAGGGTTACAACCATATCTACAGCAGTTTCTTCATTGAAGTCATTAATATCCCCAACTAAAAATTGCAGATCTTCATATTGTAAATCTGCTGCAATCCGGTTACATTCCTCAATTACTTCCTTTTTGAGATCAAGGCCTGTGACATGTATATCAAGACCCTTTTCAATTTTTAAATAATGATACAAAGCAAATGTTAAATAGGATTTACCTGAACCGAAATCTAGTATGCGAATCGTTTTGTCTTTCGGTAAATGGGCTAAAGAATCATCGATAAATTCAACAAAGCGATTGATTTGTTTAAACTTATCGTATTTCTGTTGCTTTATTTTTCCATCTTCCGACTGCACTCCTAAACGGACTAAAAACGGATGAATCCGGGAATCATCCAATAAATATTGTTTTTTTCGGTTATGGGATAAGTTCACTTGTTTAGTTGTAGCATTTTGATCAGATTTCCAAAGCACTTTGTTTTTCTTCGAGAGCTGCACTTGTACTGTCTGCTCCTGAAACTCGGCGTGTACTTGACGGAACTGTTCGAAAAGAGCATCGAGCTTTGCTGCTAAGTCTTCAATCGTAATATTTTCATGCTTTAAAATGCGCTCATATTGATATTCCAGCTGTATCATATATTCTCCGCGAATTTCTACGGGCTTGAGTTTGACCCGTTTTAAGTCACTGGATTTTTGACGTGGCTGGCTAATAGTTGCCTGTAGTAGTGTTTTATTAGAAATAAGTGCATGAAGCTGCACTTTCATTTGTTCGAATTCCATAAAAACCGCCTTTTCTTTTTTATCAATTACGCCTCGGCGTAATGGCGTCCGGATTTTTTGAATTTGTTCAAAAATTTCCTTTAGAAAATCTGTGACATCCGCCGGGGCTCAATGTGTGTTTATAGTATCATAATGCGCTTATATGTTGTCATTGTACAGGTTTTTGAATTGTATGTTACGATGAGGAAAAACTATAGATGGTAGCAAGGAGGCAAAAATTTGAAAGATGTTGAAGTATTAATTGAACGCGGTATATTAGTTGGCGTCAATTTACAAAAAGATGAGCATTTTGATTACTCAATGGAAGAGTTGGCAAATTTAGCACAAGCTTTAGATGTGGAAATTGTCGGCATGGTGACACAAAACCTGGAACGTGTGACCCCTTCACATTATGTAGGTACAGGAAAGATTGAAGAAATTAAGGCGTTCTTTGATGAAACAGATGCCAACATCGTTATTTTTAATGATGAACTCTCGCCATCACAAATCCGTAATTTAGAACGTGATTTACAATGCAAAGTAATAGACCGTACAATGCTGATTTTAGACATTTTCAGCCGTCGCGCAAAAACACGTGAAGCGCAATTACAAGTAGAGCTCGCTCAATTACAGTATATGCTGCCGCGACTAGTTGGGCTCCATGCTTCACTGTCCCGTCAAGGGGGAGGAACAGGAGGCGGCTTTAAAAACCGTGGGGCAGGGGAAACAAAACTTGAACTTGACCGACGTAAAATTGAAGATCAGATTTCGAAAATCAAGAAAGAGCTTGAAACCGTTAAAGAACAGCGTGAAACACAGCGGAAGCAACGCCGTAAAAATGCAGTACCTGTCGTATCAATTGTAGGTTATACAAATGCAGGAAAGTCCACGATTATGAACCAGTTACTTGCAAAAGCGGGCCAGGATGATACGAAGCAAGTATTTGAAAAGGATATGTTGTTCGCGACACTTGAAACTTCGGTCCGTAATATTGAACTGGAAGACAATAAATCCTTTTTACTGACTGATACGGTTGGGTTTGTTAGTAAACTTCCGCATCATTTAGTAAAAGCATTCCGGTCGACATTGGAAGAAGCCCGGGAATCCGACCTCCTGCTGCATGTTGTCGATGTTTCAAATGAGGAATACCGCTTTATGATGGAAGTAACGAATGAAACATTAAAAGCGATTGATGTTGAAAATATTCCTACTATATATGTATACAATAAATCTGACTTAGCCGATGTGGAATATCCGTTAGTAAGCGGAGATAATATTTGGCTTTCTGCGAAGGAAGATAGAGGGCTGGAAGAGTTGCTTCAGCAAATTAAGCAACAGATTTTTGCTAATTATGTTACATGTCAAATGCTTATTCCATATAATCAGGGTGGAATTGTTTCCTATTTAAATGAGCAGGCAACCGTTCTTGAAACCGCATATGAAGAAGAAGGTACATTATTAACGCTTGAACTTAAAGAAGCCGATTATCAAAAGTATGAAATTTATGTTGTGAAATAAAGAAGGAAATACAAAGCTAAAGTACGTTGCTTATGACAGTGCACTTTAGCTTTTTTATTTTTTAATAAAATTTTGTCTTTAAGAAAAGTCAAAATAATTTATTTAGTGAAGTAATTGTTTTATAATACAAAAATCTGTTGTGATGATTTGCTTTATTTGTCTGAAAATATCGAAAAAACATAAAATTATAACATTTTGATTATTTGTTGATTTTAATCAACTATTAGGCTAAAGTGTTCAAGTATATTATTTCAAATGTCAGACAACAGACCTCGAAGTTTATTGTCAGAATATTTATTAATCGGGAGGATTTCAAATGTATTCAAAAGAAGAAATCGTGAAGTCCGTTCCTCAAACTGGTTTTGTTGGTCAACCTAAAGGGTTGTTTACACTATTCTTTACAGAGTTTTGGGAACGTTTTTCATATTATGGTATGCGTGCCATTCTATTATTCTACATGTACTATGCAGTTAAAGATGGTGGTTTAGGATTAGATCGTACGCAAGCTAACATTATCATGTCGATTTACGGTTCATTAATCTACATGTCAGGTATTATCGGCGGATGGATCGCTGACCGTATTACGGGTATGCGTAAGGCGATATTCTATGGCGGAATATTAATTATGATAGGTCATATCCTATTGGCCTTGCCGCTTGGTGTAACAGCGCTTTACTTATCGATGTTCTTTATCATCATTGGTACTGGTTTGTTAAAGCCGAACGTTTCATCTGTAGTTGGTGACTTGTATGCAGAAAATGATGCGCGTCGTGATTCAGGGTTCTCAATTTTCTATATGGGTATCAACATGGGTGGTTTCCTGGCACCTTTATTAGTTGGTTTATTCCAAAAAAATTGGGGCTTCCATGCAGGATTCAGTGTTGCTGCAGTAGGTATGTTCATCGGTTTAGTTGTTTACTTAATGTCACAAAAGAGCCTTGGTTTAGCAGGTTCTGTAGCACCAAATCCACTTTCTGATAAAGAGAAGAAAACGACAACTCGTAACTTCACAATCGGTGGTTTAATTATTGTAATTTTAGGTTTTGTAGCTTATCAAAAAGGATATGCAAGCATTGAAAACTTCTCATTATTAATTACATTCTTAGGTGTAATGATTCCTACGGCTTTCATACTTTATATGTATCGTAGTCCAAAAACAAATGCAGACGAAAAATCTCGTCTATTAGCATATATCCCATTATTCATCTGTGCGGTAATGTTCTGGGCAATTGCTGAACAATCTTCAACAGTTATTGCAACATTCATTGATACACGTACAAACTTAAATTTATGGGGCTTTGAAATTCCGGCTGCATGGTTCCAGTCATTCAATCCATTATTCATTATCGTTCTAGCGCCAATGTTTGCGTTTATGTGGACGAAATTAGCGGATCGCGGACCATCAACTCCGAAGAAATTTGCTTTATCTTTATTCTTTGCAGGTATTTCATTCTTCGTAATGATCGCAGCAATCGTTTTAACTCCGGAAGATACGTTAGTAAATCCACTTTGGGTTGTATTCTCAATCTTCCTGTTAGTATTAGGTGAGCTATTGCTATCACCGGTTGGTCTATCAGCTACAACGAAATTGGCACCAGCTGCATTCGCAGGACAAACAATGGCGTTATGGTTCCTAGCTTCAGCTGCTGCACAAGCAATTAACGCACAGTTAGTTCGAGTTTACGGAATCGTATCTGAAACAACTTACTTCGGTGTATTAGGTGGTTTATCGGTTGTGTTAGGTGTTATTATTCTTCTGATTTCACCAATCATCTCTAAAGCAATGCGCGGGATTAAATAATTTCCAAACCTTTATTTACAGAATTTCTGTAAATAAAGGTTTTTTCTTTTGAACAATAAGGAATAATAAAAGTTAACTACTTAAAAAGGTAGTATGTGGTATATAATGGGATTGGGATGATACTTAAAGAAGCTTTACACAATCTTTGTTTAAGTAGGTATCAATTCTTCACATGAACTTCTTTCAGCGATTGTCAAAAACTTTTGCCGAAAGAGACCCAATTAATTGGGTTAATTTCGCTGTATTTGGTCGAAAATAACCTGGGTAACCGATATATGTAGAACATTCCCGATGGTTACACATCTTTTTCAGAAATTATGCAACATTGCATAATGACGGAGAGACACTAAGTAAGGCAAGGCGTTTTAAAGTATGAAGAAAAGTAACTATAGGGGAGGCAGAATTATGTTAGAATCAGTGACGATTAAAGAATTAACGACAATTGAACAAATTGAAGAGGCACGTATGCTAGAGCATGAAATTTGGGCTGTCGGCAGCATTCCGGTACATCAGACAATTGCGACGATTCGCAATGGCGGGATTGTACTTGGTGCATATTTAAATGATGAAATAATTGGTTTTAACTATAGTTGCCCTGGATATATGGATGAGAATATATACTTATATTCCCATATGATTGGTGTGAAGCGTAATTATCGTGAGCAAGGCGTTGGAGAACTGCTGAAAAATTACTTGAAGGATATCGCAATCGAGCGCGGTTACAGAACTTGTCGCTGGACATTTGATCCACTTGAAGCACGCAGCGGATTTTTGAACTTTTCGAAGTTGCGCAGTTACAGCGATACTTATATAGAAAATTGCTATGGTGAAATGGAAGACCCGTTCAACCGGGTATTGCCTACAGACCGTCTTTGTGTAGAGTGGCAACTTGTTGATAATGACTACTTACGCTGGGATGCGAAAGTGGAAGAATTACTGGATGAAGCAAAACCGTTAGTAAATTGGGAAGAAAATATGGTAGGCCTTCCTACATTGGATCCGGAACAGAAGTTCTCTAAAGAAGAGGCGCTTATTCATGATGCGTATCTATTGCCCATCCCTACGAACTTCCAGAAAATCAAAGTGGAAAGTGTTGCTTTGGCGGAAGATTGGCGCTACAAAACAAGAAATATTTTACAGGCAATGTTTGATCAAAATTACAAAATAATTTATTTAAATAAAATAAATGATAATATTAGCCATTACTTACTAGTAAAGCGTTCATTATTTGCTCTTTAATTATGAATGAATGATGCCGCAGCTAAATATTATTAGGAGCAACAAAGATGAAATTAGTAGAAGTGACAATACATGAACTAGTGATGCGAATGAAAACTCCATTTACGACTAGCTTAGGTACTATGCAAGATAAGCGTTTTTTAGTTGTGGAGGCGAAGGATGAAAGTGGTGTAGTCGGCTGGGGTGAGGGGGTTGCATTTGAAGAGCCTTCCTATACAGAAGAAACATTTAAAACTTCACTTCATTTATTGGAGGATTTTTTAATTCCTGCATTACTCGGTAAAGAATTAAAGCATCCAGATGATGTGTATGAGCGATTCCGTACGATTCGACGCAATAACATGGCGAAAGCGTCGATCGAAGGAGCGGTGTGGGATATTTATGCCCAATTGACGAACCAATCGCTGGCAACAGCTGTTGGCGGAATCCAGGAAAAAATTGAAGTAGGAATCAGCATCGGTTTACAGCCTACAGATGAACAGCTGATCGATACAATTCGGCAGTTTTTGGATGAAGGTTATAAGCGAATTAAAGTAAAAATTAAACCGGGAAAAGATATTGAGCTGATCCGAACAATACGTCAAGCATTCCCGGCAATTCCTTTAATGGCAGATGCAAACTCTGCGTATACATTGGATGACATCGATCGACTAAAAGAGCTGGATGCATTTAATTTAATGATGATCGAACAGCCATTAGCGCATGACGACATCATCGATCATGCCGTATTGCAAAAACAAATAAAGACACCGATTTGTTTAGATGAGAGTATTACTTCTTTGGAGGATACGAGAAAAGCGATTCAGCTAGGCAGCTGTCAGGTGGTAAATATTAAAATTGCGAGAGTTGGCGGAATTAGCGAGGCGAAGCGTATTCATGACTTCTGCATGCAACACCATATTCCTGTATGGTGCGGGGGAATGCTGGAAGCGGGTATCGGCCGTGCGCAAAATGTAGCACTGACAAGTCTTGCAAACTTTACAATGCCTGGAGATACCGCGGCTTCTGAACGCTATTGGCATGAAGACATTATTCAACCGGAAGTAACCGTTACAGATGGCTACATTACCGTTCCGAAAACAAAAGGGCTTGGCTATAATGTAAATCGCGAAGCAATAAATAAATACAGTGTAAATAAAAAAACATATCGCATGTAATTGTAAGGCCACAATTTTATTAATTGTGGTCTGTTTCTATTCATTTTTACTTCCTATTAGAATACATACGGGATGTTGTAAATAAAACGGCGAATCGCTCTAAAAATACATTTTTCAGTCTATTCCTCTTTTAATACAAGGTAATATAAATTGTCTGTTTGATTTTCATTATTAGCAATTATATAATGATGTAGGGAAAGAGATGATTCTCATTTTCATTTAGAATTTACGTATTATATAAAAATCTAAAATATATAAAGAATAGTGGGAGAATGTAATGAGACTTTGGATGCTCGTAGTTGCAACCATCGTTCTGTCCTTTATATCATTATTTATTGGTGCAATTGACATTAAGCCATCTGATTTACTGGATTGGGATTCAGATAAAATGCAGATTTTCTTAATGAGTCGAGTACCTCGATTAATGGCAATTATACTTGCCGGGGCAGGGATGGGTATTTCAGGATTAATTATGCAAAGCTTAAGCCGTAACAAATTCGTATCGCCGACAACTTCTGGTACGCTCGATGCGGCAAAGCTAGGTATTGTTGTATCAATGATATTTTTCACAAGTGTAGGATATATGGAGAAGATTATCTTCAGCTTTACATTTGCACTGATCGGTATGATGATTTTCATGCGTCTTCTTGAAAGCATTAAATTCAAGGACGTTATTTTTGTACCTCTAATCGGGATTATGTACGGAAATATTATTGGTGCCATTTCAACATTTCTTGCGTACGAGGCAGATGTGCTGCAAAGTGTGGATACATTCTTCCTAGGAAGTTTTACGCTTGTTGTATCAGGTCGCTATGAATTGCTTTATATAGCAGTACCCGCAATTATCCTCGCGTATCTATATGCCAATAAGTTTACAGTAGCTGGTATGGGTGAAGATTTCGCCAAAAATCTTGGCTTAAGCTATCGTACCGTTTTAAATCTCGGTTTAGTACTGGTAGCGATTATATCCACTACAGTTGTCTTGACGGTAGGGATTATTCCTTTCCTTGGATTAATCGTACCGAACTTGGTTTCATTATATATGGGGGACAATTTACGAAAAACAATTCCACATACTATTTTCTTAGGTGCAGCATTCCTATTAATGTGTGATATTTTAAGTCGTTTAATCGTATACCCGTTTGAAATTCCAGTAAACACAACTGTTGCGGTAATCGGCAGTGCGATCTTCTTAGTAATGTTATTTAGGGGGAAAGCATATGCGAAAAAATAGTACGAAGCTAATTTTCTTAGCAATTATCGCACTGGTGTGTATTGCGTTATTTGCTTTTTACAATATTCAAGGCGGATTCAGTTATGCCTTTCCAAAGCGATTAGAGCGAATTGCGGCAATGGTTATAACTGGTACGGCGATTGCTTATGCAACCGTTACATTCCAGACGGTTACACATAACCGTTTACTGACACCCTCTATGATGGGTGTCGATTCGATGTATGAAGTAGTGCAAACAATTATTTTCTTCTTTGCAGGGTCTGCATCAATCTTTGTAGTTAGCCGTTATTTAAACTTCGGTCTATCAATTGTGGCGATGGTAATTTTTGCCCTGATTTTATACCGTTTCTTATTCCGGGCGGATAAACATCCGATATTCCTGCTTTTACTTGCCGGAATGATTATCGGAACATTGCTCGGCAGTTTTGTAACATTTTTACAAGTAATAATTGACCCGGTAGAATATGAAAGTTTACAGACACGTTTATTTGCTAGTTTTATGAATGTGAAAACAGAGCTGCTGCTCATTGCTGTCATTATTTTAGGGGCATCTTTTATTTACGGATACCGTTTATTGCGTGATTTAGATGTTATGTCACTAGGTCGTGAGAATGCAATAAACTTAGGTGTAAATTATGATAGAATAGTATTAAAAGTATTAATTTTATCTTCAGTTTTAATTGCAACATCTACTGCGCTAGTTGGTCCGATTACATTTTTAGGGTTAATCGTTTCGAACTTGGCATATCAGTTTTTTGCTACGTACAAGCATTCCGTTTTAATAGTGGGTGCGAGTCTTATTAGTATTATTGCACTTGTCGGTGGGCAGTTCTTAGTACTGCATGTATTCCAGTTAAGTACAACGATCAGCGTTATTATTAACTTTGTCGGTGGACTTTACTTTATTTACCTAATACTGAAGGAAAGTAGGAAAGCAGGATGATTGAAATTAAAGGGCTTTCTAAAAGCTTTGGAAAAAAACCGGTCGTTGAGGATGTCTCATTAACTATACAGCCAAAAGCAATCACTTCATTTATCGGACCGAATGGAGCAGGTAAATCCACATTATTATCAATGGTAAGCCGATTGCTTGATGCAGATACAGGTGAAGTATTTTTAGATCAGAGTGATGTAAAAAAAATGAAGTCCAATGATTTTGCGAAACGTGTAGCAATTTTACGCCAGTCAAACCATTTAAATGTGCGTTTAACAGTTCGTGAACTTGTATCATTTGGACGTTATCCATATTCGAAAGGCCGTTTAACTCCGGAAGATGAACAACATATTGACCGTGCGATAGAATATATGACACTGGGTGATATGGAGCATAAGTTTTTGGATGAACTATCAGGTGGTCAAAAGCAGCGTGCCTTTATCTCAATGGTAATTGCTCAGGATACGGAATATATTTTATTAGATGAGCCATTAAACAACTTGGATATGAAGCACTCTGTTCAGATTATGAAAATTTTACGTAAGCTTGTTGATGAATTGGGCAAAACAGTAGTAATTGTTTTGCATGATATTAACTTTGCTTCAGTATATTCAGATCGGATTGTCGCTTTAAAAGATGGACGTCTTGTAAAAGATGGCCCAACAAATGAGATTATTAACTCAGAAGCATTACGAGAAGTATATGATATGCATATTCCGGTGCAAGAACAAGATGGATGTCGCATTTGTGTATACTTTAATTCACACAGTTAAATAAAATTGGAAATAAATGCATAGGTTTGCTCGCTTATGCATTTATTTTATGAATTTAATTGAGAATGAATATTAGTTTCAGAATATTCGTTGACAAGTATGTACAGTTGTTTTACACTAACCTTAGTTAATTGAAAACGATTATCACTCTCGCTTGAGAGAACATTAGGAGGAAAAGTAACAATGAAAAAGTGGAAATTTTTAACGGCAGCAGCATTAACATTAATGTTAGCAGCTTGTGGTTCAGACGATGAAACATCTACAAAAGATGAAGCAAACAAACCAGCTAAAACAGAAGAGACAACTACAGCTTCAGAAACTTCAGCTTTCCCAATGACAGTTTCTTCATTATCAGCAGGCAGTGAAACAGAAGATGGTAAGTCTCTTACTTTTGAAGATGTAACATTTGAAGAAATGCCAAAAAACATCGTAGTATTTGACTACGGTTTCTTAGATACACTTGATGCATTAGGTGTTGAAGGTATTGTTGGTATCGCTGCAAACGGCGGTAAAGGTAACTTCCCTGAGCATTTAAAAGAAAAATATTTAACAGATTCAGTTACTGACGTTGGTTCTTTAAAACAAATCGACTTCGAAAAAGTTGCAGCTGCTAATCCAGATGCAATCTTCATCTCAGGTCGTCAAGGTTCTTTCTATGAAGAGTTAAAAGAAATTACACCAAACGTAGTATTCATCGGTTCTGATAACTCGAACTATGTGGATGGCGTATTTGAAACAGTTGACTTAGCTGCGGAAATCTTCGGCAAACAAGAAAAAGCTGAAGAATTAAAAGCTGCATTACAAGAAAAAGTTGATGCTGTTAAAGAAAAAGCAGCTGGTTATGAAAATGCATTAGTAGCAATGTACAACGACAAAAAGATCTCTGGTTTCGACAACGGTGAAGATTCTCGTTTTGCATATGTGTACAATGACTTTGGTTTCAAACCATCAACTACTGACATCAAAGCATCATCACACGGTTCTGACTTCTCTTATGAATCAATTCTTTCTGTAGATCCAGAAGTATTATTAATCATCGACCGTACAGCATCTGATGTAGAAACAATCAAAGCTGACATCGAAAACGATATTATCAAACAAACTCGTGCTTACAAAGAAGGCAAAATTGTTTACCTTGATGGCGTAAACTGGTACTTCTCTTCTAACGGTGTAACAACTGAAGCAGAAAAATTAGATGAAATCTTAAACGAATTAAAATAATATAATAAATATGGCATGTCTCTAACTAGAGGCATGCCATTTTTAAAAGAGAGGGGAACTAAAATGTTTGTACAAATCCGCAAATGGATCGTAACCGAAGGCAACTCTGATAAAATTATTGAGCGCTTTAGCAAAAAACCGGGTCAAGGCCCATCAATGCTTGAACAACGTGAAGGCTTTATTGGCCGTGAACTGCTTGTAAAAAATGTTCGACGTGGTGAAGAGGAAGTTGTAATGATTATTCGTTGGGAATCAGAAAATGCATGGAAAGCCTGGGAAAAGAGCCCTGAGCATATTGCAGGCCATAAAGCGAAAATCAAAGAGCATGGCGGTAAACCACCAAAACCGGAATTTGTTATTTCGATGGAGCACGGAAATTATACAGTAGTGGAATAATGGATATTTATATAGAAATCTACTTTGCACAGTTTTTCTGCAAAGTAGATTTTTATTTTTTTGTATATTACATATAATAATAGGGTAAGTAAAGTAACAGTTTGACTGAAGAAAGTAGGTGTAATTTTTGAAAAAGGGATTTTCTGTTTTGGCAGTTTTTACATTAGTAACATTTATAATAATCGCATTAAATTTTGATACAGTAAGCTTTGAAGCATTCGATTTAAAAGTCAGCTCCTTATTGCTTGGAAATAGTTTCATTATTTTATTTCACAAAATAGGAGAAACAAAATTTATTATAGCTGCAACGATAATTTTGCTGCTTTATGTGGCCATCTTTAAAAAGGATTTCCGCGGTGTGCTATTTATATTACTTACAGTCGGGGTTGGAAATGGTCTAAATCAGCTACTGAAGCATATTTTTGCACGTCCACGTCCGGACCTTGAAGACCAGCTATCGTCATTTAGCTTTCCTTCCGGCCATGCGCAAATTAGTGTCATGTTTCTATTGACGCTGGCATACTTGATTTCGAAATGGCTGAAAAACAAGAGATGGGATTTTATTACATACACTATAATGCTGATTTTAATTTTTTTAGTAGGATTATCACGTATAGCGGAAGGGCGCCATTATGCAACAGATGTTTTAGCAGGATGGAGCATCGGGTATACTTGGTTTATGGTATGCGTATTATGGTATGAGTCAAAAAAACATAAATAGAAGTACCGGGATTCCTGATAATTAGGAATCCCTTTTTTAGTAATATTGATTTGGTTTCCTGCATAAGATGTTTCCTTATTGAAAAAAGTTGCGCAAAGGAAACATTGTGCGTATAATGTGAGAAAAGAATTATAAAGAAGGAGAATAGTATGGATGAGAATGTATTATTAGCGCTTGGCTTAACATTATTTGCAGGGCTTGCTACCGGTATTGGCAGCCTAATCGCATTTTTTACAACACGCACAAATAAGAAGTTTCTTTCGATTGCATTAGGATTTTCGGCGGGCGTTATGATTTATGTATCGCTTGTAGAAATTTTTGTGAAAGCGAAAGATGCTTTAGTAAACGTACATGGTGAAACAGTAGGGTATTGGTACACAATCATCGGCTTTTTCGGAGGGATGCTTGTAATTGCCTTAATTGACCGCTTTATTCCGAAAGGGAAAAATCCGCATGAAGTAAAGTCTGTAGAAGATGTTCAAAAGGCTCAACTGACCGGAAATGAAGATGTAGAAGCGGACCGCCTCATGAAAATGGGATTATTTACAGCGCTGGCAATCGCAATCCATAACTTTCCGGAAGGTATTGCAACATTCATGGCGGTACTTCAAGATCCGAATGTCGGAATAGCGATAGCAATTGCGGTAGCTATTCATAACATCCCGGAAGGTATTGCGGTAGCCATTCCTATTTTCTATGCAACAGGGAAGCGTATGAAGGCATTTAAATGGTCTTTCGCCTCTGGTTTGTCAGAGCCGTTAGGTGCATTGATTGCCTACTTAGTACTCATGCAATTTATGACAGATACATTGTTCGGTATAGTTTTTGCTGGTGTTGCAGGTATTATGGTATTTATTTCGATTGATGAACTGTTGCCCGCTGCTAAAAAATATGATGAAGCACACTCTTCTATTTACGGCTTAATAGCAGGTATGGCAGTAATGGCCATCAGTTTAGTAATGTTAACTTGATTTCCTCACAAAAAAGCCAGCATCTCTCCTACAAGGGGCATGCTGGCCTTTTAGGTATTAAAGCTTCGGTGCCTATTGGCGGAATAGAAGCTTTAACCCTTTTTTATTAAGATGCGGCTGTTACATTTTCGGATGCAACAGTAAATGTTGTATTTGGATATTCACTTTTTTCGATTTCATCAAGCAATGCGACAGCAAAATCAGCATAACTGATATAACTGTTAAATTGCGAGTTTACTAAAATTTTCTCTTCGCCTTTAATATAATGGCCGGTACGTGGTCCATCTGAATCGAACATAGCAGACGGGATGGCAAAGGACCATTGAATTGAAGAATTTTCTAAATCACGCAGGTTCTGCAATTGAGCCTTTGCTGCGACAGCAAGGTCTTCTGGATAATCCTCGAGATCCATAAGACGAACTGTTTTTTCACGGTCAACAAAAAGGCAGCCTGAACTACCGATAACAAATAATTTTTTTTCTGTACCTTCCAATAAGGAAATTAAATGTTCACCGGCATCAACATGCAGATGTTCCTCTCCTGGTAGTGGAGCAAAAGCATTAATTAAAATATCGAAAGGAGCGATTTGTTCCTTAGTTAATTTAAACAGGTCGCTTTCAATGATATTAATATTATCTTCTTGTACTGTTGCCTTGTTTTTTACAATCGCTGTCACATCAAAGTTTCTCATGATTGCTTCTCTTAATATATGAGTTCCTGCCTTACCCGCAGCCCCAATAACTGCAATTTTCATAAACATTACCCCTTTCTAACAGTAGATTTATTAATATACCCAAATTCAAGGGAAATTATGCATAAAAGACAAAATAGAATATAAAAAAACAAAAAATGTACGTTATTCAAATCGAATAACGTACATTAAACATCCTTATAAAGCGTTTTATCTATAAATTGTTTGTATAAGCTTTGACACTTGAGCCGGATGGTGAAGCCGTTGTCAATACGACTTGATGTTCCGGAAATTGCTGTTGCATTGATGCAACAAACTGTTCGGATAAATTGGGCGGAATCATCGAAATTAGTGTTGGACCGGCACCGCTTAAAGCAGTTCCATATGCTCCAGCTTTTTTTGCCGCTTCGCGAATTTCATAATATGACGGAATAAGATTTGCGCGGAAAGGCTCATGGAAAAGATCTGATTCCATATAACGTCCGATTCGCACATAATCTTTCGCAATAAGGGAAGCGGCGAGCATATTCGCATTGGCACTCGCACGCACTGCATAGCCTCGCTTTAGCTGATCCGGTAAAACACCGCGTGATGCTGCTGTTTTGAGTTCGATGTTCGGAATAAATACAACGAATGCTGCATCCATTTCCCGAATATGCAGTGTGTCGACAATCCCTGTCTCATCCATTGAAGAAATCGTCAATCCCCCTAAAACCGAAGCGGCCGCATTATCAGGATGACCTTCAATTTGAGATGAAATATTCAGCTTATCCTGTTGAGACAATTTCAGATTTCCTAAAACATCGGCCAATTCAATAGCACCGACAATTGCTGCCGCGCTGCTGCCGATACCACGTGCAAGCGGAAGCTCACTAGTCATCTCTATTTTACATGGGGGCAGCGTTGCATTATATTGCTGCGCTACCTGCTGTGCAATTGTATAGATTAAATGCGTTTCGACTGTCGTATCAGTGGGCACATTGTCTCCAATATGCACAAATTCCCACTCGTCTTGTAATGTGACATCCAATGTCAGATATAGTGATAGTCCAAGACCAATGGAATCAAAACCAGGACCTAAATTTGCTGTACTGCCAGGAATTTTGATTTGCCATTTTTTACTCATAGACTAAATACGCCCTCGATATAATTACGGATTTCCTGCTCATCATTTTGAAGTGAAACAAGGTCTACTGTGGAAACATTCATTGCTGTATCCGGATCTTTTAAGCCATTACCAGTAAAGACTGTAACTACGCGACTGCCTGCAGCGATTTTGCCGGCTTTCACAGACTTAATGACACCGGCTAATGAAGCAGCCGAACCTGGTTCAACAAAGATTCCTTCTCTGTTGGCGATTAGTTTATACGCATCTAAAATTTCATCATCTGTTACAGAATCAATTTGACCGCCTGATTCATCACGGGCAGTTTCCGCGAACTTCCAGCTTGCCGGGTTCCCGATACGAATCGCAGTTGCTACTGTTTCAGGATTGGCAATTGGTGCTCCTTGCACGATTGCAGCAGCACCTTCTGCTTCAAAACCGTACATTTTAGGAAGACCGCTTTGTTTTGCTTCATTATATTCTTTAAAGCCTTTCCAGTAAGCTGTAATATTCCCAGCGTTTCCTACAGGAATACATAAATAGTCAGGAGCTTGGCCAAGTTGATCTACAATTTCAAAAGCCGCTGTTTTCTGACCTTCGATACGATATGGGTTTACAGAGTTAACAAGTGCGATCGGAGTATTTTCACCGATTTTGCGCACAATATTTAATGCATCATCAAAGTTGCCGTCAATTTCAATAATTTTCGCACCGTACATGCAAGCTTGCGCCAATTTACCAAGTGCAACTTTGCCTTTAGGAATAACAACGATGGACTGGATGCCGGCACGAGCAGCATAAGCTGCCGCTGCTGCAGATGTATTGCCTGTAGATGCACAAATGACAACTTTTGAACCTTCTTCAATAGCTTTTGCAACAGCAAATACCATACCGCGGTCTTTAAAAGAACCGGTTGGGTTAGCGCCTTCGATTTTCCCGTATAACTCGATTCCGAGCTCTTTAGATAAATTTACTAATGGAATCAGTGGCGTATTTCCTTCATTTAGTGATAAAGCAGGTGTATTTTCAGTAACAGGTAGGTACTGTTTATATTCTTCGATAAGACCTTTCCACATAGATAATAAACTCCTTCTGTTCTCGCTAGATGAACATTTGTTTTTGTATACAAGACATTTTATACCTATGTGTCCCTTATTTCAATAGAAATTGTTAAATTGTCGGAACAATTCGTTAAGTTAAAAAAATGTTGTCACTTTTAAGAAATAAATGTATGATAGTAACGTTGTTAAGTCAAGTGTAAAGACACATGGAAGGTGGAAAAGTAATGTCGGTGGAAACAAATGAACAAAAACCCCTATCACGTAATAAACTGCTGCGTATAGCAGGTGTTGGATGGATGTTCGATGCAATGGATGTCGGAATACTGTCATTTATCATTGCAGCACTTGCGGTTGACTGGGGATTAAATAGCAGTCAAATGGGGTGGATTGCAAGTGTAAACTCAATCGGAATGGCCGTTGGTGCGCTGTTTTTTGGTGCACTTGCAGATAAGGTTGGACGTAAACAAATCTTTATGTGGACACTAATAATATTCTCAGTTGCAAGTGGTTTATCCGCATTTACAACAACTTTGACCCTATTTTTAATTTTACGTTTCTTTGTTGGCATGGGGCTTGGCGGGGAATTACCTGTCGCTTCGACACTTGTATCTGAAAGTGTAAAAGCTGAGGAACGCGGGAGAGTTGTCGTTTTACTTGAAAGTTTTTGGGCTGGAGGCTGGCTAATTGCCGCACTGATTGCCTATTTCGTTATACCGGCTGAATTTTGGCCAATTGAAGGTTGGCGCATCGCGTTATTGATTACTGCAATCCCTGCATTTTATGCAATTTATATAAGAATGAAATTACCGGACTCTCCACAGTTCAGGGTAAAAGAAGAGTCAAAAAAACGTTCGGTATTCCAAAATATCGCAACGTTATGGGAGAAGAAACATGCACGTTCTACACTAATGCTTTGGATTTTATGGTTTGCGGTTGTATTTTCTTACTATGGCATGTTTTTATGGTTACCAAGTGTAATGGTTGGAAAGGGATTTGATTTAATATCAAGTTTTAAATATGTATTAATCATGACTTTGGCCCAATTACCAGGTTATTTTACAGCCGCTTGGTTTATCGAGAAATTTGGGCGCAAGTTTGTATTAGTTACATACTTATTAGGAACTGCAGCAAGTGCCTTTGTATTTGGCGGTGCAGAAACGATTGAAACATTGCTGATTTCCGGTATGCTGCTTTCGTTCTTCAACTTAGGAGCATGGGGTGCCTTATATGCGTATACACCTGAACAATATCCGGCAATCGTACGTGGTACAGGAGCGGGTATGGCGGCAGCAATTGGCCGAGTTGGAGGTATTTTCGGACCATTATTAGTGGGGACACTGCTGACTAAGGGCTTTGATATTAGCTATATTTTCACGATTTTCTGTGGAGCGATTGTCATCGGAGTGCTGGCTGTTATTTTTTTAGGAAAAGAAACAAAACAAACAGAGTTACTGTAGTTGTAAATAATTAGCATTAATATGCTTTATAATAATGAAGAGAGATCTGGGCTTATAAAATAGCTCAGGTCTCTTTTCATATTGATAGACTGTAAAAAAATACCTATTCGGAAAATTAATATAACGGTTTTTTAATATTTGTTTAAATATAAATCATAAATTTTACAAATGTATGTCAATTTCCTACTTTGAATTTTTTATTCTTTAGTATGCTAAAGTTTTTTCAGAAAACTCGTTGAATTCTATTATTATTCATGATAATGTATTTTTTATTATTAAGAATTTGGTGCACGTAATGTTACATGAGTAAGTGAGATATTATTTTAATAAAAAATATAGGAAAGGGAGATGGAAAAATTGACTATTTGTGAAAATATAAAAAAGAAGTATATTCGTCTTTCTAAGGGACAGCGGAAAGTTGCTCAGTTTGTTATGGATAATCCGAATATAGTAGGGACACATACCGCCTCAGAAGTAGGAAGGTTGGCAGATGTTAGTGAATCAACTGTAATCAGGTTTTGCTATTCGATGGATTTAGCAGGTTTTAGTGAGCTCCAGGATAAGCTGAAGGAATATTTAATGGAAAAAGGCGAAGTGAGCGAAGTTAAGCAAGCGATGCCTGTTAAAAAAATCCGCAATCATATTGGGGCAGATATTGTAAAAAAAGATATCGCCAACATCTCAAAAACATTCAATCAGCTGAAAGAGCAAGATGTTGAAGAGGTTGTACAATTGTTACATACAGCAAAAAAAATCCACTTTTTAGGTTTCAGACAGTCGACACCAGTTGCATTTTGGATGTACAGCAATGTCAACAGGCTACGAGATCATGTTCATTTTATTCCCCATGAGGCAGACAAAATTGCACAACAACTGGCATATATGGATGAAGATTCATTACTCTTTATTATTTCGCTAGATGAAGAATATGAAGATATGGCGACAACAGTAGAAATTGCCAAAAGAAAAAATGTGAAAATTGTAGCAATTCGGAACAAAGAGCTTACATCTCAAACGGAACCGGCTAACCCTGTACTTATCGTTCCCAATACAAAAGAAGCCGGAGTTACATGTACAATTGCCATTTTCTCTCTTTTGCATATATTATTAGAATCTATGGTAAGCCAAGATCCTCAGTATTATGAGCGTTATACTAAAAAAGCAAAAAGCGCGGTCGGTACCTCTCATTTAATAGCGATCAGCTAAAACTGTAATGGCTAACCCATAGCCGTTACAGTTTTCTTTTTGCTATTTAATATTGATAAATCTTCTGTTTTTCACTTTCTGAACGTTATGTTAAAATGAAGAGCGAAAAGCATTTAATAGGAGGCTCACTCATGAGTAAAACATTAGTTTTCGGACATAAAAATCCAGATACAGATACAATTACTTCAGCAATTGTTTATGCATACTTAAAACAACAATTAGGTGTAGATGCAGAAGCAGTTCGTCTTGGTGAATTAAATAACGAAACGAAGTATGCACTAGAAAAATTCAACTTTGAAGCACCACGTCTAATTGCTAACGTAAAAGATGAAGGGGCACAAGTAATCTTAGTGGATCATAATGAATTCCAGCAATCAGCAGATGGAATCGAAGAAGTACAAATCACGGAAGTAATCGATCATCACCGTGTTGCAAACTTCCAAACAGCTGACCCGGTATATTTCCGTGCGGAGCCTGTAGGTTGCACAGCAACAATCTTAAATAAATTATACAAAGAAAATAATGTTGATATCCCGGCTAATATTGCTGGTTTAATGCTTTCTGCTATTATTTCGGATACATTATTATTCAAATCGCCAACATGTACAGAGCAAGATGTGAAAGCCGGCGAAGAACTGGCAGCAATTGCAAATGTTGACACTGCAGAATATGGTTTAGCTATGTTAAAAGCAGGTGCGGACCTTTCAGATAAGTCATTGGAAGATTTATTGTCATTGGATGCAAAAGGCTTTGAATTCGGTGAGTATAAAGCGACGGTTGCCCAAGTAAATGCAGTGGATATCGAAGACATTCTTGGTCGCCAGGAAGAGCTTGAAAACTTATTGAACAAAAATATTGCAGATAACGGTCTGGATTTATTCTTCTTCGTTGTAACAGATATTTTAAACAATGATTCAACAGCAGTAGCAGCTGGACAAGTTGCAGAAGAAGCAGCGAAAGCTTTTGGTGCAACAATTGTCAATGGTCGCATCAGTCTACCGGGCGTTGTATCACGTAAAAAACAAATCGTTCCGGTTTTAACAGAAAAATTAAAATAAAAATGAATCCGGTAACTCTTTAAGAGTCACCGGATTTTTTCATTTTTAACGGGTAGACAGCAGGACCTTCAATGACTTCGCCTTTTGCGTTGTAGCGTGATCCGTGGCATGGACAATCCCATGTATCATCTGCAACATTCCATCTCGTTTTACAGCCAAGATGTGTACATTTCGGTGCATCAGGGCGATCAATATAGCCTTTTACAAGTTCTTTTCCGATCATTCCGCCCGTTTGCAGCATAAAGTAAAAAGCCTTCCCGAAATTTGAACGATTCGGTGAGAATAAAGCAGTTGCCGGATTTGCCATCTTTTTAATAAGATCTGTAAGCAATGTTCCTGCAACAAGCGAAGATGAAAGTCCCCACTTGTTGAATCCTGTTGCAATATACAAACTGTCATCACTTGGGGATAGCTGGCCGATATAAGGAATTTGGTCAGCAGTCATGACATCCTGGGCACTCCAGCCGTATTCATATGGCGGAAGCTCAAAGTCTTTCGTTAGCTCATGCTGCAGTGTCTCGTAAAACGGGTCTGTATCGCTTGTCGATCCTGCTGTATGTGATTGTCCACCATAGATGAAGTAGGGCTGATTATCGATAAGCGCCGTTCTGATTGTCCGACTTTGAGCATCGACGCATAAATATTGACCTTCCAACAGCTCTGAATATTTTGTTGCTGTCAGGTAAGAACGTTTAATTTGCAGCTTCATCGAATAAAGCTGACGGATCGATTCAATCGGATAATGTGTACATAAAATCAGCTTTTTATAATGAACAGTATGGTCATCGCTTGTATGGAGACAATTTTTCGACATTTCTAACTTAGTGACCCGCGTATTTAAATAAAGTTGAGCTCCATGTTTTCTTGCTAAATGAACATACGTATTCGTAAACTCGACAGGATTAATCTGACCTTCATTTTTAATACCGAGCGCAAGTTCTACAGGAACCGAAAGCTCGATGTCTTTTGTTGCGACAAACGGAATGCCAATTTTTTTATAACTTTCCGCCTCATTCAGCAGCTGTTCCTTTCCTTGCGGGGTAGCTGTATATACATAGGAAGTAGCACGGGAAAAGCTGGTGCTACTTTCGGAAACTGCCTGTTCAATTGCATGTTTATTCGCCTCGTAGTAAATTTTCCCGTCTTCTTCATTGAGTTTTGAGTAAATAAGATTATGCTGTACGGTTAATTTTCCAGTAGAATAGCCGGTTGTACCTTGTGCAAACTGGGGCATTGCTTCGATTAGCACGACATTAAGCCCCTCTTTAGCCAGCGAATATGCAGTATAAATACCACTGATCCCCCCTCCTATAATGCATATATCGCAATTAATCGATTCTTGCAGAGTAGGAGCAGCAAAATCTGAATGTGTTGGAAGCCAGAGCGATTGTTTCAAATTATCACCTTTTTATTTTTAGCATTGGAAAATGAACCGGGATTTATTCAGCTGTTGTCACATATTAAAAATTCCGGACCTAGGGGGGGCTGATTTCAAACATTGTACTTTTGTATTATTGCTCGCTACAATACAAGACAAGGAGAGTGATTAGCATGAAAATCGAAGTATGGTCCGACTATGTATGTCCTTTTTGCTATATCGGCAAAAAACAATTAGAAATTGCATTAGATGAACTTGGGTACGGAGATGCGATTGAAGTAGCATATAAAAGCTATTTATTGGATCCTTCTACACCAGTTGATACGAATAGCTCTGTATATGAGGAACTATCACGTAAATACCAGATTTCATTAGATGAAGTGAAGAAAATGACAGCAAATGTTACAGCGCGTGCAAAAGAAGTAGGACTTGAGTACAATTTTGATGAAATGAAAAGTGCAAACACTGTAAAAGCGCACCGTTTAGCAAAATGGGCTGAAACGGAAGGGAAAGAAAAAGAGTTTACCGAGCGTGTGTTAAAAGCCTACTTTTTAGAAGGTGAAGCAATCGGACAAACTGAGGTATTGCTGGCATTGGCAGAAGAAGTTGGCTTATCTGCAGAAAAAGCGCGTCATGTTATTGATAATGATGAGTATATGGAACAGGTACAGCAGGATATCGCGGTTGCTCAGCATCTAGGCGTACGCGGTGTACCTTTCTTTGTCATCGATAATAAGTACGGTATTTCAGGTGCTCAGCCACAGGAAGTATTTGAACAAACTATCGAAAAGGCAGCACAGGAAATTGGTTTGCGTAAGCCTTTGAAAATGCAAGGGATGGACGGCGCTGGGTGTACTGATGACTCTTGTGATATTTAACGGGAGTGTTTAGTGCATTAATGGGAAAAACCTCCTAAATTAGTGATGTTATATAAATGCGAAATAGGGATTCAGACTAAAGTATGAGAGCAATCTAATTGATTTTTTTAGGTTGTTCTTTTATTATATAAAAGTACCTCGAATTTGAGATACTTTAAAACAAGATAAAAATTTCAAAAATAAATAATATTGAAAATAGTAGGGAGAAATGAAAATGACAAACGTATTAGTAGTAAAAGCAAATAACCGTCCGGATGGCGTATCAACAAAAATGTATGAAACATTCATGGCAGAAGTAGCGAACAATGAAGGTTTAAATGTAACAACTTTTGATGTATTTGAAGAGAATATGCCATATTTCGGTCAAGAATTATTCAATGCTTTCGGTAAAGCACAAGCTGGCGAAGAATTAGCAGCAATCGAAGCAGGTTCTTTAGCTGCTTTCAACAAATCTCGTGAAGTATTAACAGCAGCAGATGTAGTCGTATTCGCATTCCCATTATGGAACTTAACAATTCCAGCAGCATTACAATCATTTATCGATTACACTTATGGCGCAGGCTATTCATTCAAATACGATGAACAAGGTCAATTAGTAAGCTTAATGACTGATAAAAAATATATTGTATTAAACGCTCGCGGCGGTATTTACTCAACACCACAAGCATCTGCATCAGAAATGTCAGTAAACTACATTAATGCAGTTATTGGCGGCGTATATGGCATGGAAAAAATTGATGAAGTTATTATCGAAGGTCATGCATCAAATCCGGCTGGAGCTGAACAAATTATTGCTGATGGCTTAGAAAAAGTAAAAGCTGCAGCACAAAATTTAGCAAAAGTAACAGCTTAATCTAATTACTCATATAGTAGAGAAGGGTTGCTCACAAAATTGTGGGCTCCCTTCTTTTTTTAATCGCTTCACAGTATGGCTGAAGATAAAATTTCACTTTGCAGTAAGCTACTTACTTTTTGTAATTAGTGAGAAGTGGTAATATAATAAGTAGCAGTTAAATAAATTTAGTTTTAGAGTAGTGAATGAGGTGAAGAAAATGAAAGAATCAGCACTATGCCCGCGTCTGTCAAAAGCAATGGAGCTTGTTGGAAAGCGCTGGACAGCTTTAATTATTTACCAATTGTTAGAAGGACCTCAACGTTTCAATGCGATTGAATCAGCATTGCCGATCAGTGGACGCTTACTGTCAGAGCGTTTAAAGGAGCTCGAAAAAGAAGGTATTGTTGAACGGAAGGTATACTCGGAAGTACCTGTTCGTGTTGAGTATAATTTAACGGATAAAGGGCGCTCACTTGAACAAACTGTGAGAGAAATTGAAATATGGGCGAAAACTTGGTTATAAATCATGCTGTTTTACTTGTAAAAAGCGTTATAAAAACAGATACTTAAAAAGTACGTCAGCTTTACAGGAAAGGAAAATGTTTTTTATGACAATTCAACAGTGGGAAAATGATTTATTACAATGGATTCCTTCAACTAATATAAAAAAAAATGAAACCTTAAAAAAATATACGATGACAAAACTTGGCGGTAAGGCAGATATTTTAGTGCTGCCGAAAACAGAAGAGCAAGCAGCAGCTGTCGTTAAGTATGCATATGAAAAAAATGTACCGCTACTCATGCTGGGGAACGGCTCCAATATGGTCGTACGTGATGGCGGTGTACGAGGGATCGTCCTGCATTTTGCTTTATTGGACGAAATTCGCATTGAAGGTGATACGGTTTATGCACAAAGTGGTGCATTGATCAAAGAAGTATCAAAACAAGTCGCAGCTCAAAGCTTAACCGGTTTTGAGTTTGCATGTGGTATTCCAGGTTCAATCGGTGGAGCAATGGCAATGAATGCCGGCGCTTACGGTGGTGAGGTTAAGGATATCGTCACAACATGTAAAGTTTTAACACCGGAAGGAGAACTTCTTGAGTTGAACAACGAGCAACTTGAACTTTCCTACCGGAAAAGCATTATTGCTAAAAAGGGCTATTTCGTACTGTCTGCTACGTTCCAGTTAGCATATGGTGATCAAAAGCAAATCGATGAGAAGATAGCCGATTTAACTTTCCAGCGTGAATCGAAGCAGCCGCTTGAATATCCTTCAGCAGGCAGTGTATTCAAACGTCCCCCAGGTTATTTTGCAGGTAAACTAATTCAGGATAGTGAATTGCAAGGCAAAGGTGTCGGAGGGGCAGAGGTTTCTACAAAGCATGCAGGATTTATCGTCAATAAAAACAATGCTACGGCAAAGGACTATATCGACACAATTCAAATGGTACAGCGTGTTGTAAAAGAAAAGTATGATATCGACTTGGAAATGGAAGTAAAAATCGTCGGTGAAGACTGATCTTGGAAGATATAAAATGACTTCAACTCGTGCTAATTTAGCGCGAGTTCTTTTTTTAATGGGTAATTTTAATTTGGGTTACATAAAAGGAGCAGGAAGATGAAATTTATTTCGTGGAATGTAAATGGCATACGTGCTTGTGTTAATAAAGGATTTTTGGATTATTTTAATGAAATGGATGCGGATTTTTTCTGTATCCAGGAAACGAAATGCCAGCCAGGACAGATTGACCTTCAACTGGAAGGATATTATCAATACTGGCATTCGGCAGTGAAAAAAGGCTATTCCGGTACGGCTGTATTTACGAAACATGAACCGTTAGCAGTGTATTACGGTATCGAAAACGAAATTGCGGCAGATGAAGGACGTATCCTGACGTTGGAGTATGAAAAATTTTATTTAGTGAATACGTACACACCGAATGCAAAAAGGGATTTAACCCGTTTGGAGGAGCGTCTTCAATGGGAAGACCGAATGGCATTATATTTGAAGGAACTTGATGCGAAAAAGCCCGTCATTTATTGTGGAGATTTGAATGTTGCACATAGTGAATTGGATATTAAAAATGTGAAATCCAATATCGGAAATTCCGGATTTACATATGAAGAGCGCGGGAGAATGACAGACTTACTTGCAAGCGGTTTTACAGATACATTTCGACATTTCCACCCGGAAGAAACCGACCACTTTACATGGTGGAGCTATATGGCGAAAGTACGTGAGCGAAATATCGGATGGCGCATCGACTATTTTATAATCTCGGACCGACTTGTGGAAAAAGTAGAGGAAGCATCAATACAGCCAGAAATTTTAGGTAGCGATCATTGCCCTATCGTATTAAAATTAAAAACGGTGTAAGATGAATAGACTAATAGAAAAAGAACTTTTACAGCATATTAAAGCTTTGTAAAAAACGAATAAAAGAGGTGGAATTAGTGGCACAGCAGATGAAAAAGTCAAAAGGGCGCAAATTTATAAACATCGTCATCTGGGCAGTTGGAATTTTAATTATTGTAGGTGGTGCAGCAGTAGCCGGATTGCACTTATACGTAGCGAACTCTAAACCTGTCATTGAAGGTGAACTTGCGGTCTCAATTTTAGATGATGATGTGGAAGTTACGAGAGATGGTGTAGGGGTACCACATATTGTGGCCAAGTCTGATGCAGATCTATACCGTGCACAAGGTTATGTACAGGCACAGGATCGTTTATTCCAAATGGATTTGGCGCGCCGCCAAGCAAGCGGAACATTAGCCGAAGTCGTTGGTGAATCTGCAGTAAATACCGATAAGTTTTTCCGTACATTCAGTTTACGACATGCTGCGGAGTTATCATGGGATGGCTATGATGCACAGTCAAAACAAATTCTTGAATGGTATGCAGAAGGTGTAAATGCATTTATCGATGAAGTCAAAGATACAAGCAAACTTTCATATGAATTCAAATTACTCGGGTATACGCCTGAAGCTTGGACACCGATTGATTCTTTGACTATCGGAAAATATATGGCATATGACTTGGGCGGAAACTGGAATCAGCAAGTTTTCCGATCATGGGCAATGCAAAACTATACAAAAGAACAAGCTGAAGAATTATTTGTAGAGTACCCGGAAAATGCTCAATCAATTATTGAAGCAAATTTAAATCTGGAAACGGATATTGCAAGTGCCATTCCAACAGATTATTTACCTTCGGAACATAATGGCAGTAATAACTGGGTTGTTAGTGGTGAGCTCACAAAATCAGGTAAGCCATTGCTTGCAGATGATCCGCATTTAGGATTAAGCACGCCATCTGTATGGTATCAGATGCATCTGGAATCACCTGAACAAAATGTAAGTGGTGTAATTTTTGCAGGGATTCCTGGAATTATTCTTGGGCATAACGAACAAATTGCATGGGGCGTAACGAATGTGAACCCGGATGTGCAAGATCTATATATTGAAAAACCAAACCCGGAAAACCCATATGAATTTGAATATGATGGTGAATGGGAAGAGGCAACTGTAAGACAGGAGCCGATCAAAGTAAAAGACGGCGAAACGGTGGACTTTGAAGTTGTGGAAACACGCCATGGTCCAATCATTTCCAACATTGTACTAAAAGATACAAAGATGAAAGAGCAGTTCTCTATGCAGTGGACAGCACTGCAATCAACACAGGAATTGAAAGCAGTATTAGGCTTCAATAAAGCGACAAACTGGGAAGAGTTCGAAGTTGCGCTAGAGGACTTTAAAGCACCGGCACAAAACTTTGTGTTCGCTTCAACTGATGGAACAATTGCATACAAAGCAAATGGTCTAGTGCCAATCCGTAAACAAGGTACAGGTGCTTTACCGGTACCAGGTAACTCTTCGGAATATGGCTGGGAAAGCTATATCCCATTTGACGAGCTGCCAACAGTTATTAATCCGGAAGAAGGCTATATCGCAACAGCAAACAATCAAGTTGTAGGCGAAGAATACCCTTACCATATTTCAAATCTTTGGGCACAGCCTTATCGATATGAGCGAATCGTAGAGATGATTAAAACACCGATGTATGATGAGGAAACAGGTGAATTATTAAAGCTTTCTGTTGCAGAAATGAAAGGAATGCAAATGGATAAAAAGAATTTGCATGCCGCAGAATTTTTACCAGACTTGCTTGAAACGATTAAAGCTCAAGACAAAGAGGGCAAGTACAAGAATGTCATTACACTTCTGGAAGAATGGGAGTATTACGATGACAAAGACCAAGGTGCACCACTTGTGTACCACTTCTTAATCGAAAATATGGAAAAAGCGTTATTCCAAGATGCGATGCCGGAAGATGTTTATAAATTAATGCCTGGCAAATCGCAAATCACCGACCAAATGCTGCGTGATGCCTATGCAGGTAATCCGGGTGTCTGGATTACAGAAGAAGGCGGATTGGATAAATTCGTTTATACTGCATTCGAGGATGCTGTAACGAAGATTAAAGGTAAATTTGGGACGTCTGTTTCAAAATGGAAATGGGGCAGCTATAATCAGCTGACATTTGATCATCCATTAGCAAGCGCATCTGACTTTTTAGCAGACTATGTCAACCCTGAAAAACTACCGGTTGGCGGTTCTAGTGTTACCGTGCAGGCAGCTTCTGAAGATGGCAGCGGAAATGTAAATCACGGTGCATCATGGCGCTTTGTTGCCGACTTGGATGATTTATCGTCAGCCTATCATATTGTTGGTCCGGGACAGAGCGGACATGTGAAGTCGAAATGGTATGACAACCAGACTTCAAACTGGGTTTACGGGCGCTATCATAAAACGAAAATCGATGGCGATATCGATCATGGTTATGAATTGATTCTAAAAGCCGAATAGCAAAATTGAAATGGTCCTCCCTTTTAATAAAGGGAGGATTTTTTTGAAATGTACTTCGATTTTTATTACTCGAAAGTAACAAAGCCTTATATGCTAATCGAAATGTTTGAGTTAAATTACTTGGCGTTATATGATTGGAGAAGAGAATCTAGTTTTATAAATGAGGCGAAAGATGACAATGTCAGGTATTAAATTAATAAATGTAACAGAAGAAATTGTAAGAGGGCTTGTTAGTTTTCTGCTGCATGGCGTTGAATATCAAACATTTTGCCATTGTGAACAATGTGAGATGGATGTGAATGCAATTGTTTTAAATGTATTGCCGGCTCGTTATGTTACATCAAACGAGACGAGAGATGCAGTATTTCAACAAATGAGCACACCGGAAAATCTTGAGGAAATCAACAAACAAATTATCCGTGCACTTCACATTGTAAAACAATATCCCAAGCATCCATAAGAAGTGATTACAATGTCTTCTTTTTGTATATAAGCAGTGATGGTCAAAGTTTATAAAGATAAAATGAAGAGGTTATTCAATTAGGGGCATACTAATTGCAATAGCCTTTTTCTTTTAATGCCTTTTAGTGTAGGAGGCTGTTTTTATTGCCATAATTACGGCAAAGGCTGACTAATCTGCTCCCCGTATAAACCATAGCCAAATTGTTATGAAACTGAATGAATGTAATTTAAGCGAATACTGTTTTCAGTTAACTTTTTGCGTGGAATTGTAGTAAACTGAAAGAAGCAATTGGAAAGAGAGGGAACAGCTATGCCAACACCTAGCATGGAGGACCACATCGAACAAATTTATCTATTAATTGAACATAAAGGGTATGCACGTGTGTCCGATATTGCTGAAGCTTTATCTGTTCTACCTTCCTCCGTTACAAAAATGGTGCAGAAATTGGATAAAGACGGCTATTTAATTTATGAAAAATATAGAGGCTTAACATTAACGCCAAAAGGGCAAAAGTTAGGAAAGAGACTTGTTCAGCGACATGATTTGCTGGAACAATTTTTGCGTTTAATAGGGGTTGATGAAGAACGTATATATGAAGATGTTGAAGGTATTGAACATCACTTAAGCTGGAATTCCATTGATCGCATTGCGGATCTTGTACAGCTTTTAGAAGAAGAGCCTCAATTGACCAAGAAGCTGGAAGAAATGAAATCAAATCATAGTATGTAATGATTAACAAGAAAAAGGAGAATATGATGAATCAATTAATAAAATCAGGACAAGTAGTGGAATTAACGGTATTGGAAGAGCAAGGGTCACGTTATATTTTAACAAATGGTGAATTGGAAATTCCTTTAAATGCATCAGATGTAGCAGAAACAATTGCAATCGGCGATGTTTTAAAAGTATTCCTTTATACGGATCGCCGCGGAGACCTTCAGGCAACGACAGCCATTCCGCATATTACAGAAGCGGATTACGGTTGGGCACGTGTGTTGAAAGTGACAAAAGAAGGTGCTTTCTGTGATATCGGTACTTCCCGTGAAGTATTAGTACGGGCTGAAGACTTACCGGCTATTGAAGAAGTATGGCCGGAAGCAGGCGATCATTTGTATATTACATTACGTACAGATCGCAACGGGGATTTATTCGGTCGGTTAATTACAGAAGAAAAGGTTAATGACATGTATGAAGGCGCAGCAGAAGATATGTTCAATAAAAACATTACAGCTCGACCATACCGTCTATTACCAGTAGGCTCGTTTTTATTAGGCGTTGAAAAACCATATCGTATTTTCGTACACGAATCAGAAATGAAAGCTGAGCCGCGTTTAGGACAAGAAGTGTCGGTGCGCATTGTTGATGTGAAGGAAGATGGTTCGTTAAACGGCTCATTTTTACCTCGAAAACATGAGCGTTTAGGTGATGATGCTGAAAAGATCTTCGCATATTTAGAAAGTGTCGGCGGAAAGATGCCATTTGGCGATAAGTCAACACCAGAGGAAATTTCTGAAATGTTCAATATGAGTAAAGGTTCGTTTAAACGTGCACTAGGTACGCTAATGAAAGCACGTAAAATTACGCAAAAAGACGGCTGGACAGAAATCGTTTAAATACAAATATAAGTAAAAGGGGAAATGCATATGAAACCTTTTACTTTTTTTATTCGTATTAATTAGAGAATGTACAGTATAATCGGACAACATATACATTCGCAAAGGGGGATTTATAAATGAGACAAAAATGGATGGCAGTCATCGCAACTTTCGTGTTACTGATTTCTTTCGTTTTACCAATGAGCGCTTCTGCGGCGACTACAGAACAAAAAAATCCAATCAATGAAAAGCTCGGTGTACCAATCGTTGTTTATGGAGGCAATTTATCTGCTGATGAAAAGGAAACAGTGAAAACTGCATTGCGTGTAGATCAGGAAACAGAAATAGATGAAATTACAATTTCAGGACAGGATTTAGCAAAATATATAAAAGATAGTAACCCGAGTTCACGCATGTTTTCGTCTGCTAAAATTACACGTCAGGATGCTGGCAAGGGACTTACGATTAGTATCGTTACACCAGATAATATTACACAAGTAACATCGGAAATGTATGCGAATGCGATGTTGACGGCAGGTATTGAAGATGCAATTGTGGAAATTGCGGCTCCAAAACCTGTAACAGGTCACTCTGCACTGGTAGGAATATATAAAGCCTATGAAGCAAAGACAGGCGAGACATTGGATATTGAACGTACAGATGTCGCGAATGATGAATTATCCGTTGCTACATCAATTGCGGAATCGGCAGGAGTTTCAGATGCACAAGTCGCGGAGTTACTAACGGAAATCAAAAAAGCGATTGCTGAAAATAAACCGGCATCAAAAGAGGAAGTACAGCAAATTGTTGAAGAGCAGTTGAACAAACTGCAAATCAATTTAAGTGAAGCAGACCGTCAGCTTTTAGTTGATTTAATGGACCGAATCAGTAACCTGAATATCGACTTCAGTAAATTATCATCACAGCTTTCGGATTTAACAGCAAAATTCGATGAGAAGTTCGGTGCGATATTAGAGGATGAGGGATTTTGGCAAAGTGTTAAAAATTTCTTCAATAATTTGATCAATACCATCTCCTCATGGTTCAAATAAAATAGTTCTCCAATGAAGGCACTCGTAAAACGGGTGCTTTTATTTTTATTGAAAATTCAAATTATGGTATATTGTGAAGTACAGAAGGAGGGAGAAATATGGAATTTAATTTAAAAGACAAAGGAAACAACTATGGTGCTCTGGAATATGAATTGAATGGTCAGCGTGTTGCCGAAATTACTTGGGTTTTACGTGACGGTGTCATGAATATGGATCATACGTATGTATCCGATGTACTGCGCGGCCAGGGGGTAGCCAAAAAGCTTTTAGATGCCGCTGCGGATTATGCTCGAGAAAATAATTACAAGATGAATGCTATTTGTTCATATGTCGTTTCTTCATTCCAAAAAAGCGATGCGTATGACGATGTAAAAGTATAGCAGCATATAAAAAACACGATTTTCATTTTTTTGGAAAATCGTGTTTTATTATGGAATTATAATTTTTTGTTTTATTATCATGATTAACTAAAATCCTACAAACAATGAAATGAGAACAGTAATGACTCCTGAAACACCAAGAAGAGAAAGGATTTCGGTACCTTTATATGTAATTTCTTTATTTTGGAACATAATGAACGCTCCTTTATTTTTTTATTTATATATATTTATCCAATTCAGGTAGTTTTTAATCCTATAACGTCGAATGTTTTAAAAGAATTTCGCAGGGTATATTAATTTATATGAAAAGGTAAATTAAATTCCGAATCAGGAGGTAATATTATTATGGCTAAATTAAAAGGTAAAGGCGTTGTAGTTGCAGGTTTATTAGCAGGTGCTGCTTCATTTTTAAGTAAAAAGGAAAACCGTGATAAAGCAATGGATTATTTGAATAAAGCAAAAGGTAAGGTAAACGAAAGTGGCGGAGTGCAGGGCTTGATGGAGAAAGTCCAAGGCAAAACGGCCGGTTACAGTAACGAAGATGCGCATCCATCATCAACAGGAGATCTTGATACAAATATTGCAAAATCGGCTTCTGTAGGTAAAGATGATTATAAAAAAGAGTCACTGGAAGAAGTTGCATCGACAGCAGGAGAAGTTGCGGATCATACGTTGGAAGGTAACCAAATGGTCGAAGAAGGCGCTCAAACAACAACTGATTATTACAACTATGAACAGGATAAACGAGCATAAGCAGTCCGGTTAACTATATAAAAACAAGGCAGGCGGGAAATGAGCCTCCTTTTTTTTATGGTATTAGTGATTAATATTGTGGTCGTGAGCAAGGTGTTAAATAAAAAAAGGATTTGTCTGAAACAAATCGTTTCAGACAAACCCTTTAACAGGTATAAAGATTAAGCGTTAGCTGTTTCTTTTTTCATTGTTTTGTTTTTAGCAAGGTTAACGTGCCAAGATAAAGCTTCCTCTAAGATGTGAGGAGTGTGCGCGCCGCCAGTTGCTTCGTAAGCGCGGTTATAGTAATCCCATAACTGCTCTTTGAAATCTGGGTGAGCACAGTTTTCGATGATTAACTTCACGCGCTCTTTTGGAGCAAGTCCGCGTAAGTCAGCGATACCTTGTTCAGTTACGATTACGTCTACATCGTGCTCAGTGTGGTCTACGTGAGAAACCATTGGTACGATTGAAGAAATCGCGCCGCCTTTTGCGTATGATTTCGTTACGAAGATACCAAGACGAGCGTTACGTGCGAAGTCACCAGAACCGCCGATACCGTTCATCATTTTAGTACCTGAAACGTGTGTAGAGTTTACGTTACCATAAATATCTAACTCAAGAGCAGTGTTGATTGAGATTAAGCCCAAACGACGGATAAGCTCTGGGTGGTTAGAGATTTCTTGTGGACGTAAGCAAATTTTGTCTGCATACTTTTCTAAGTTGCCGTAAACTTTTTTCTGTAATTCTTCTGTAAGTGTAATAGAAGTTGCAGCAGCAAAGCGTACTTTACCAGCATCAATTAAGTTGAATACTGCATCTTGTAATACTTCAGAAGCAACTACAAGGTTTTCGAATTCTGCATCAGCAAAGCCGTCTAATACTGCGTTTGCTACAGAACCTACACCTGATTGTAATGGCATTAATTCATTTGTTAAACGGCCCGCTTTGATTTCAGAACGGAAGAAGTCTAATAAAATGTTTGCCATTGTTTGTGTTTCCTCATCTGGAGGAACGATTAATGAAGGCGCGTCTGGCTCTTCAGAAATAACGATTGCTTTAATTTTTGCTGGATCAACTTTAATACCGATTTCACCGATACGTTGCTCAGCATTTGTCATTGGAATCGCGTCACGCTTACCTTGTTCACCTGGAACATAGATGTCGTGAATACCGATCAATGCTTCCGGATGAGAGATATTTAATTCGATAATAATATTCTCTGCATATTCAGCGAAGATTGGTGAGTTACCTACAGAGTTTGAAGGAATGATTAAACCGTCTTCTGTAATTGCAACTGCTTCTAAAATTAAGTGTTTGATAGGACCGATAATTCCTTGACGTACTAACTCAGCATTGTGAGAAAGGTGTGCGTCTACATAAGAAATTTCGCCTTTGTTTACTAAACCGCGCATTACCGAATCGCCTTGGAAAGGACCGCGTTTGTTAATAACACCAGCAGCAGCTAGGTAGTTATCAACTTCAGGACCTAATGAAGCCCCTGTATATACATCAATTTTGAATTTTTCATTTTTAGCGCGCTCTACTAATGCCATTGGTACAACTTTAGCGTCACCTGCGCGAGTAAAACCTGACATCCCTACTACTGTGCCATCTTGGATTAAAGCAGCAGCTTCTTCAGCAGATACAACTTTATCTACTAATTGTTTTAAACCTAAACGTTTCTCAACTCGTGGATCCATTAATAAATCCTCCCCTAAATAAGTTATTTAATCGTTTGATAAACAGAAAATTTTGTAATTTTCTGTGTTTTTCACCAGGTAATAAACCGGTATTTATGCTAATATTATCATCAAATTGTCACATTTACTTCACGCACAACATAAAAGCGCTTAAAAGACGATTAATAGAGAAATTTAATGCAAAAAAGAGATAAAAAAAGATTAGTATCGAAGTTTGTTTCTGAGGCGGTTTAGCAAATATGCACAATTAAGGTCGGAAAAATAGGTCGAAAGACTAGGGGGATGAAAAGCATAAAAGCGACTCATATATGTACGAGTCGCTTTTAAATAGTTTTAGAATCCTAAAGAACGGCGGAAGTAGCTTGCATAGCGTTGGCTTACAGGGATACGTGTACCGTCTTTCATAATTAACAGGAAAGTTGAGTGTGAGTCTGGCTGGATTTCATCAATATAATCGATATTTACAATGTAAGAACGGTGGCAGCGAATGAACGAATCAGGAGCTAAAAATAACTCTAAGTCACTTAAGTTCAAACGGTGATACCCTTCACGGTGCATCGTTTTTACAAATGTTTTACGTAATTGAGTTTCCAGATAAATCACTTGGTTGTGTTTAATTGGGTACCAGCAGTCATCAATTTTTACTGTAATATAATTTGTTAAAAATGGAGAAGGTTTTTGAGGGAAGATCGCTGTAATAGCACCTTTTGTTTCGCCTTCTTCAATGAGAGGAATACTCATTCCGTAATATGGAACACCGAATACGTCCGATTCAATGTATGAATTGATCTTTTGACCATACGTTAATGCTTTGTACGCAGCAGAACCTTCTTTAATCGGGTCGCCTGCTTTGATTTTTAAGTCTACTTTTTTGCTTGGCTGGTAATATAAATACTCATTGGTATCTGAAATAGCAATTGATGTATTTTCAGGGAAAAATTCTTTAATGACTTCCATAATTTCTTCTATTTGTCTTGGATCCACTTTATAACACCTCTTTATAAGCATTTTATACAATTATGAACTATTTTACTACATATTTAAAGAAATTAGGTTGGTAAGATTTTTTAAATTGAAAAAAGTTAAAAAAGATTTTAAAAAGAATTTTTCTTTATAAAAAATATAATGAAAAAATAGCGTGAAAATTACTATGCTAAAAGAGTATGATTAGGTGAAATATGCATTTTTTAAATTCCTTTATTTCTATAATTGGAAGTAACCTAATAATTTCGTCCTAGGTTAATTGTTAAAATTAGGTTGAAAGCAAAACTTGAAATATGGTAATATTCACTATAGTTACTAATAAAATGTACTATTATGCGGATATTAACGCATATTATAATAGTATAAATATAAAAATGTATAAATAATTACTTTGCTTAATAAAAGAAATTTACTATAGAAATTTCTTATGATTAATATAATGATATTACTTATTATGAAGTACAGGCACGCTCATGTATAATCTGCAGAATTATGACAAATTTTTGTCCATTTTGTATTAGGCTTGTTTTTCCAATAAGTAATAGAAGGTCATTCTGAAGAAAGATGGGGTAACTTATGCAACTACATCAATATTCAATCTCGGAAACAATTTCAAAACGATATTTTCAAGAGATTGACAATATCAATCAATATGCTGGTATCGAAGATTTTTTTGTTCTGGAATCTCGATTGGTTTTTGAAGTTTATCATTTAGAAGTAGCGAAAGCAAAGAAGACATTACATGAAATTATAGACATATTATCCGCACGCTTCGGAAAACAGGTCATTAAAGTAGTGCGCTCATACTTTGTTACGTTATCCTCAATTGTTGCGCGTAAGCTTTTAGATAATCAAGTTCCTTCTAAAAAAGCATTTGCCTTCAATTTAGCATGTGCAGATATGATTGAAAACAAGATGAAGGATGCCGAGTTTCTGCAATTTGCAGATGACTTAATCGATTTTTATGTGTATTTTATTGCGGACCGTAAACAGCCTACGTTCCGTCACCAAACAGTAAACAAAGTAATTATGTACATAAATGATGAGCTGGAAAATGATTTAACAGTTGAAAGTATTGCAGCGAACTTCCATATTAGTACGAGTCATTTATCGCGTATTTTCCGTGAGCATGTAGGAATCACTTTAGTTGAATACTTAAATGTTCGCCGTGTAGAGGAATCCCAATATTATTTACGTCATACGAATAAAAGTATTACGTCAATTTCAGATCAGTTCCATTTCTGCAATCAGAGTTATTTCACTAGAATTTTCAAAAAATACACAGGTGTAACACCTAAACATTTCCGCGACGAACTGCATCATGAGTTTTTCCGTTTTGAAATTCCTGAAGTCGAGTATGAAAGTGTTTAATACAAGAAATCCTGCTGGTGCATATAATGCCACATAGAAGTAGGGCGGATAGGTTAGTTTAATTTCTTTATTCTTAGTCCGGTTTAAAGTTTCAGAAAAAAAAGAATAATATATGAAAACTCTGCATGGTATATATTATTACATGTAGAGTTTTTTATTTGAAAACTAGTTATTATTTTTAGGATTTTCAAAATTGCATTATCAATTAAGCTAGTTTTATACTAAACAAAGATTGAAAATCAGATTGCGCTTAATGAAGAAGATGCAATCATCATGTAAGGAGAGAAAAATGAAAAAATATGAAAGAGCGATCTCACTCGTTTTAGTTGCAGGAGCTAGTTTAACCGCACTATTTTTCATTGTGAAACAAAATATGGAAGCGGCTATTTTAGCTATGACGATTATGTTTACATTTACGAATTTTTTCCGTTCACGCACCTTTAAAGAAAAGGGTCATGAAAAAGAAGCAAAATGGATGCAGAAGATGTCGATGATTTTTGCGGTTTTATCAATTATTGTTTTATTCATTATTGTTACAGGATAAAAATAGAAAAAGAAGGCGAAATGGAATGAACAGAAAAGCAAACAGAAAAAGTCCGATCGCAATGATTGTATCCATTTCAATTATTATTTTAATCGCGATCTTAGGGTCTATTTATTATAAATTTGAAGTAGCACAATCTGCTACAGAAGAAGAATCTGTTGAACCAACTGAACTGGAAAATGAAGAGACACAAAATAAAGCAATCGAAACGGAAGAACCGTTGAAGCAACAAGATGGAAATGCTGATGATATGGCTTCTTCAGGAAAAAATGGTGAAAACCCTTCGGTAAATTCCGGGGAGCAGCCAATAAAGCAACCTGCTAAAGAAATTCCACCCGCTACGAAAGAAGTGGAGCTGGAAAATGGATATATTGTCGGCCAAAAGCCTGCAACAGAACCTACTTTTGTAAAAGGGGTTTTAATTGCGAATAAGAAAAATCCTCTTCCTGCTACCTACAATAAAGGGGAAGATCCTAAGGCACGTGCAGCCTTTGAAAAGATGGCAAAAGCTGCGATGGAAAATAACATTGAGCTCGTTGCTTTTAGTGGTTTCCGTTCTTACGAATATCAAAAAACGCTATATGACCGTTATGTGAAGCGAGACGGAAAGGAAGCGGCCGATCGCTATAGTGCAAGACCAGGATATTCCGAGCATCAAACGGGACTTGCTTTTGATATCGGGGAAAAGGGTCGTGAAGAATTGTGGCTGACAAATGAATTCGGCGACACTGAAGCAGGGCAGTGGTTGGCACAGAATGCCCATAAGTACGGGTTCATTTTACGTTATCCTAAAGGGAAAGAAGAAATTACAGGTTTCATGCATGAATCATGGCATTTCCGTTATCTGGAAGGCGATCTGGCGACGAAGGTATACGAAGCAGGCGTAACGCTGGAAGAATACTTAGGGATTCAATAATACGTGGATTATAAATAAAAAACCAATTTTCTCTTGGAGGAAAATTGGTTTTTTTACATGTTCAAAAGGTTTTCAACTTACTCTATTATCACAATCATTTTTTTATAAAATCGGGGACAATAACCGGGAGATGGATTCTTTGAATTTAATAAAATTGGAACGGTTATTATACAGTTCATATGTGAGCTCTGAGCAGTCTAATATATCATTTTCGAATATTTCAGCAAGACTGTGTGCCAATAATCCATCATAAAGAAGGGCATTCACTTCAAAGTTTAAACTAAAGCTACGCACATCAATATTTGCGGTACCGACTGAAGCAATTTCATCATCCACGACAATCATTTTGGCATGAATAAAGCCCTTCTCATACTGGTATACTTTGGCTCCAGCTTCAACGAGAGGTCCTACATATGAATAAGTCGCCCAATAGACGAACATGTGGTCAGGTTTATTCGGAATCATAATCCGAACATCGATTCCGGATAGGGCAGCGATTCGAATCGCATCAAAAAATGATTCATCCGGAATGAAATACGGGGACTGTATGTACACGTATTTTTTTGCATTTGAGATTAAATGCAAGTAGTTATTTTTAATGACTTCCCATTCTGTGTCAGGTCCGCTTGATATAATTTGCAGAGCGGCTGTTCCTTTTTGAGGAATAATCGGAAAATAACGTTCCGCATAACAAATATCATTTTTGGCACTTGCCTGATTCCAGTCCAAAATGAAGCGAGTCTGTAATGGGTGGACAGCACTCCCTTCAATACGTAAATGTGTATCGCGCCAGTAGCCAAATCGATCCGATAAACTTAAATATTCATCCCCAACGTTAAATCCTCCAATATAGCCGATACGCCCGTCTATTATGGAGATTTTTCTGTGATTTCTGAAGTTCAGGCGTGGGTTGATGAGCGGCAAAATCGAAGGGAAAAACACTTCTACTTCACCGCCAGCTTCGATCAGCTCTTTAAAATGCCGCTTCCGAACTCCGCGTGAGCCCATTTCATCAAATAGTACTCTTACTTTTACGCCTTGTTTCGCCTTTTTTATTAAAGCATTTACAATGCGTTGTCCCAAGTTATCCAGTTTGAAAATATAGTATTGAATATGAATATGGTTTTTCGCATGTTGAATATCATTTATAAGTGCTTCGAACTTGTCACTGCCGTCATCGAAAATTTTCACATCATTATCCTGTGTCAGAACAGCGTTGTTTGTTTTTAGATTCATATAAATAAGATGGTTATAATTTTTAATATTTTCTGTACGCAGTTCCAGCTCGTTATTTTCAATTGCTTCAATCTGATAGTTAATCAGTTGTTCAATCCCGATATCTTTTCTGCCATCCCAACGGAATAAGTGTTTTTTTCTCAATTGTCTTCCCAATAATAAATAAAGGAAAAATCCAACAAACGGTAAGAAAAAAAGAACGAGCAACCATGCCCACGTCGATGAAGGCTTTTTGCGCTCTAGAAAAATGACAGTCAGTGCAAATAGAATATTTAAAAACATTATAAGTGGTACGAGAATGGAACTTTGGATAATTGCGCTCAAAAGATTCACCTACTTTCCTTCTTTCTTATTATATCCTATGGAAGCAAAACAAAAAAAGAAACACTTCAAGCGAGTGCTTCTTTGTGATTAATATTCCTCAACATGGAAGTAAATATCCGAGAAATCACATTGTGCTAATTTTTTGGAGTTAATGAAGAAGCTGATAATCCCGCTATCTCCCCACATAATATTCTGCTCATCGTTTGAAACGATCTGCAGTAACAATGTGTCGTAGTGCTGTAGATAGGGCGACGTTTTTCTGAAGTCCTGATGTATAAAATAGGGATAGCCGCCAATTTTATGTTCTGCCGCTAAATAACTTTCCAAATATACATCCTGAAATGAACGGTCATCCAATGTAATGGGTGCATCCATTATTTCAGGTTTAAAATAATTATTTAAACGGTAATCCATTGCAGATACCGGTTCAAATTGTGTTTTTGTTATAAGCTTCATTTCCTGCTGAATCGGAAAGCTGCTGATGTTTACGTCTTCTAAATACGTGAAATCCTGAATAAATTCATTATAGTGACCTTGATAAGGTATATACTGCACTTTGAAAGAACGACATTCCGAATGTAACTTTTCCTTTTCATAACATTGCTGCGGGATATAAAATTGCAATATACCATCTTGCGGAAATGGGTGATCAAGCTGAATTTCCGCAAAGTTAAGCTGCGCCAGAAACAGCATATAGCGATTGCGGTTATCTTTTGGATGTTCCATTTTATTTGTCAAAAAAGGGAGACCGGCAAATTTACTTTCATGTAAAAAAGCAGGCTGTTTTACCGGTTGTAAAATTGCTACTTGTTCGGCTGAGTGACTTAAACTTGTATGATAATGGATCAATTCTTTTGGAATATAAATATTTTTTTCTATATGTGGCATTTGAAGTTCCTCCTACTGAAGTAACATCTATGTGAAAGATGAATTAAAGGCCCCGTACGAACGAATATTTATCAATTCCTAACGGATTTACTTCACAAAAATGGTCTTGATATGTTCAATATTTCCACTTGTAATTTTTGTTAAACATAGTTGGAAATATAATACAATTCATTTTGACTACCTGTGAAAAATAAAATTATTAAATAACATGTATTCGAGAAGGTTATGTAAAATATTTCAAAAGTAATTATGAATTTTACAGTAAAAATTTCCGTTAAAAATAAATTTATACAGGTTTATTATTGTTAATAAACGGTTAAGTTTAATTATGTTTTAGTTTTGTCACAAAACAGGAAAGAAAAATAAGTTTATACGTGGTAACATATGAAGTGAGTAGAAGGTCTGACCTTATGAATTTGAAACTTTTAATACGAAATAACGTTATATATATTAACAAAGGAAAGTTTGAGGTGTAATCAAATGGCGAAAGAGATTGATTTAAAGCGTATTGTTACAAACTTATCAAAATTAGGTGTTACGGCGACAGTTACGAAATCTCGTCTTGAGCTTTTAAAAGTTTTAACACCACCAACACAAACTCCACAAACGCAAAATTAATGGAAATCAGGTGTGATGAAACCCCGTTCATCGTACCTTATTTTCTTTCAGCAATAGGAAAAGGACCCGTGCATGGCACGGGTCCTTTTATTTTATTCATCGTCCGGATCATTTGTTGTAAACATGTACGTCCGATAATGAAATTTCATACTGTAGACTAGACCAATCGCTAAAGCATTCCCCATCATCGAACTGCCTCCGTAGCTAATGAAAGGTAGCGGAATCCCTGTAATCGGCAGAAGCTGTATTGTCATACCGATGTTTTCGAAAACATGGAATGTGATCATAGCGATAATCCCTGCACATACATAAGTACAGAACGGATCTTTTAATAATAATGTCATCTTCGTTAAGTGATAGATTAACAGGAAGTATAGACAGATAACAGCGCTTGCGCCGATAAAGCCCCATTCTTCTCCGATGACAGCAAAGATAAAGTCTGTATGGTTTTCCGCAACATATACTTCACGCGCCATGAATCCTTTACCGAAAACCTCACCGGAGCCAATGGCATTTAGTGAAGTAATTAAATGATAGCCGTCTGAAGTCGCATACTCATAAGGGTTGATCCAAGAGTAAATACGGGCGAACTGGTATGGCTGGAAACCAAATGTCTTTTCCAGAAAATCCTGCATATACAGTGCCATCCATAATAGTGAACCGCCTACAACTACTGCACCGCCAAAAAGCGGCAAAATAATTTTCCAGGTTACACCTGCGACAATTACAAGTGCTGCAGTAATAGCAAAGAATACTAGAGCAGAACCCAGATCCGGCTGCATCATAATGAAGCCAAGCGGTATTGCCAACGTCAAACAAATTTTACCGAGCAGCAATAGATCGGATTTAATCGTTTTAATCTGGTAATTTTCATTGTGCTTACTAATTAAAAAGGCAGAAGCCAAAATGTAGAATGTCTTCATAAATTCCGCAGGCTGAATATTACCGATCGGTGTTTGGAACCAGCTCTTTGCTCCGTTTGTTTCGACAGTTAAACCAGTTGATGTCGGAATAATGACAAGGGCAACTAATAGTAAGATTCCGAACCCGTACAACGGCCAGGCCATTTTTTTATACTGATCAGGGTCAAAGTACATAACAAATGCAACAATAACAGCAAAAATAGCGTAGTTTATTATTTGCTTCGGAATGAAATTTATTCCATATTGACCTGAAGTTTGTGCAGATGCGATTGCAAGCACACTTACTCCTAAAAATATGATGAGGATAGTAGTAAGCGGCCAGTCGAACCGTTTATTGAAATTGTAATTGTTTGTATCCATTCATTTCACCTTAATTATTAAATTTAACCCTTTCAAGGGCCAGAAGATACCAACAAATTGAAGGCTCTTTATATGGCACAACATTTCCCGGTAATGGACTTGCAGAATAGGAAAGTTTTCACGGAAATTGCTGTAATGTTTTAAGCTTTATTTACTTTATCATATTCTTATAAAAATTACTTTAGTAAGACTAATTTAAAAGTTGGACGAAACAGGTGAGAAAATGTTTCAAATTTGAATGAGAAGTCATATAATAATCATATTATTCATATTAAAGGGGCGTGCAAATCGTGGCTAAGAAAATGAAATCTGCTGAAGATTTTATGCATCATTTATATATTCATATGAACGATGTCGAACATTTTGTTATTTATAGTGGTCTTACACTGAAGGAATTTATGGTTTCGGTTGAGCCCGTAAAAAATGTTCTGCTATTAAAGCACGCGTATGAAAATGGCTCTTTTAATATGCATACACAATTTGATTTTGTAACAAGTGAAGATATGCGAGATTTTTTGAAAAGGGAAAGCGATTTAAAGAAAGATTTATGCTGGGTGGATTTTACGACAGAGAAAAACATTAATACGTTAACGCCTCTTGAACAGGCAGAACTCCTGTATTTAAGCCATAAGCGTGAGCCGCTTGCATCGCCATTTTTCAGCAAACTGCAAAATCGCTATGCTTATTATTCATCTGTAACTGACAAATTGACAAAAGTATATTATCGTTTTATTGGCGATTCTGAAATACTTGTTGCGAATCTATTTAATCAAATGATAAGAGATAAAGAAGGTGTTGGGAGCTTTTGGAGAAGAAAGAATAAAAACAACTCACCGACAATCGATCCTTCTACATTAAGATTATATCGGCCTTTTGTTAAGGAAGGCGCATTGCTGTCATTATATAAGCTAGATAAACCAAATTCCCATTATGCAATCGAACTCCGGTTGCTGAGCGATTATGATTATCCGGATGAAGTTTGGGATGATTTAGATGAAATATTAAAACAAGGCTATGATGAATTAATACAAATTAGTTGACACTCACAGCGAACAGGGCAGTGGGTGTTTTTTATCCGATGTAAGCGTTTAGAAGATTCGTGATAAAATAAGGTTAGTGAAAACTGGAGGTCAAAAAAATGAAAAAAAGAATTGGTTTATTATACGGTGGTAAGTCAGCCGAGCATGAAGTATCACTCTCAACCGCAAAGGCAGTAACGCAAGCAATGGATTTTAATGAGTTTGACGTTTTCCCGATTTTTATAACATTGAAGGGCGAATGGCGTGTTGGACCTCAATTAACAGAACCCGCTCAAACAATTGAACAATTGCAGTTTACAACGGCATCAGACCAGTCTGAAAATAATATTACGCAATTTATTGCAAAACATATGGAAAGTCCGTTTGATGTGATCTTCCCTTTACTGCATGGAACGAACGGTGAAGATGGAACAGTACAGGGCTTTTTGGAAGTGCTGAACATTCCCTATGTAGGCAACGGTGTTCTTGGTTCAGCATCAGGTATGGATAAGGTAGTGATGAAGCAGTTGTTTGAAATGGCAAAATTGCCGCAATTACCTTATGAATATTTTATTCGAAGTGAATGGGAGCGGGAGAAAGAAGCTTGGATTAAAAGATGTGAACAGTCTTTAGGCTATCCGATGTTTGTTAAACCGGCTAACCTGGGTTCAAGTGTAGGGATCAGCAAAGCGACGAATGCAGCGGAACTAGAAAAAGCTGTCCAATTTGCACTGCAATATGACCGCAAAATTGTGATTGAACAAGGTGTAACGGCTAGAGAAATCGAACTTGCTGTTTTAGGAAATGATACACCTGACGTTTCAGTGGCAGGTGAGATTAAGCCAATGACCGAGTTTTATGATTATGATTCAAAATATAAAGATGGCTCGACAGCATTGATTATTCCGGCACCATTACAAGACGAGGTTTATACAGACTTGGTAGATATGGCGAAAAGAGCGTTTAAAGCGATCGACGGAGCGGGATTAGTGCGGGCAGATTTCTTTGTAACTGAAAACAACGAAATCTATATCAATGAAGTAAATACAATGCCAGGATTTACACCGGTAAGCATGTATCCTTTATTGTGGCAGCATACGGATGTAACATATCCACAGCTAATTAAAAAGCTGATTGGTTTTGCACTGGAACGTTATACAGAAAAACAGCAGCTTCAATACAACAGAGATTGAGTGGGATAAAAAGTGAAAAAAAGTTTACAGCAAATTGCAGCATGGTTAACGATAGAAAATCAGTCATTTCCTGAAACGATTGTCACAGGTATTTCCATTGATACACGGACAATTGCAGAAGGGGATTTATTTATTCCTTTCCGTGGAGAAGCAGTAAATGGGCACCGTTTTGTTGAGCAGGCATTTGAAAAAGGCGCGGGAGCTTCATTATGGATGATTGATGAGCCGAATCCCCCGGAACATTTGCCGTTAATTTTCGTGGAAGACCCGGAGCAGGCACTACAAAAAATGGCCGAGAGTTACCGTAATGAGCATAAAGCGACATTTATCGGGATTACCGGTTCAAACGGGAAAACGTCTTCAAAAGATATTTTGGCGGGAGCCCTTTCACCATACTTTAAAGTACAAAAAACAATCGGGAACTTTAATAATCAGCTTGGTTTACCGATTACGATTTTACAGCTTGATGAAGATACGGAAGTTTCCGTATTGGAAATGGGGATGAGCGGTTTTGGAGAAATTGAATTTCTAACAAAGCTTGCACGACCGCATTATGCCATTATTACAAATATCGGCGAAGCTCATATGCAGGATTTAGGATCGCGGGAAGGGATTGCGCAGGCAAAGTTTGAAATTGTAAAAGGATTGTCTGAAGAAGGTGTTCTTTTTTATGATGGTGATGAACCGCTACTCCAAAACCTAGTTGCAAAAACACCGCAGTTAAAAACACAGGCATTTGGCTTTAGCGAAGCACAGAGTTTAGCGGCATCACAAATCGAAGCGACAGCGCAAGGAAGCAGTTTCCATGTAGATGGAGTCATCGAGGGAGACTTCTTCATTTCGGTTTTAGGCGAGCACCAAGTGAAAAATACATTAAGTGCAATGCTCGTTAGTAAGGCATTAGGTTTAACTGACGAACAAATCCGCGAAGCATTAAAGAAAGTAGTTTTGACAGATATGCGGATGCAGCTTGTTCCAGTCGGCGATTTATTATTTATTAACGATGCGTACAATGCTGCGCCAACATCGATGCATGCAGCTATACAATTTGTCGAGCAAACGACAATCCGCAATGAAAAGTGGCTTGTACTTGGTGACATGCTTGAGCTTGGAAATGATGAAAAGCAAATGCACGAAGGAATTGCCGCACATATTCAACCTGAAGAAATACGCTATGTTTGCTTATATGGCCCGCGCATGAAGTGGCTTTATAATAAATTGCAAGAAACATTTGATGCTGATCATTTAGTGTATTCCGAAAGCGATTACGCACCGATTATTGAAAAAATCCAGTCTCATGCAACAGATGAGTCCATCCTTTTAGTAAAAGGTTCACGTGGAATGCAGTTGGAGAAAATTATCCATTCAATCGAGTTAGCCTAGTGCTAGCTCGATTTTTTTAGCGCAATAACTTTTTTCGACAAAGAATGTCGCTTATTATAGTTACTAACAGTGTGTGGAAAGCAGGTGATTGAATGAAAGTCGGTGTCCTATTTTTACATGGATTTTCTGGTGGACCGTATGAAGTACAGCCTTTTGCGCATTATATAGAGCAACGAATAGATTGGGTCTTAAGTATTCCGACATTCTCCGGTCACGGTGATGCAGAGCATTTGGCAATGAAAGGCTATAAAGCAGAGCACTGGATGATGGAGGCGGAAATCGCATACCGGCAACTGAAAAAGCAAGTCGATGAAGTCATAGTCGTCGGTTTTTCGATGGGCGGAGTCATTGCGATGTACCTATCTATACGTTACCCAGTAAAAAAGTTGGTACTCCTAAGTGCTGCAGCAAAGTATGTGAGTCCTACGCAGTTAGTAAAAGATGTTCGAGCAATTGCCCAGGATATGGTGCATAAAAAGATAGAAGAAAATGAATTGTTCGCACGGTACAAATTTAAATTTAAAAATGTTCCGTTGACAGCAACGATTGAATTTATGAAGGTCGTGAAAAGAACGGAACCTTATATAAAGAACATTCAGTGCCCAACTTTTATAGTACAAGGGGAGCTGGATGGTATTGTGCCTAGTGCAACTGCCCAAATTTTATTTGAACAAATTCAGTCGCAGCAAAAACAAATGTATATTTCAGATTGTGGAAAACATCATATTTGTTACAGTGATGATTGTGAGCAATGGTTTGAGCAAGTGTATCAATTTTTAGTGGGTTAATAAATATCTGACTATTTTGATACAAAGCAATATCATTGCATACCGTTACAACCCATGTTAGACTAATAAAAGCAATGGATACATTTTGTGCGAAGACTCTTCAGACGTATAGGTGAAGAGTGCTTTTTTTTGATAAACGGTTTTATTCTATTTTTTACAAAAGCAACAACCAATTAGAAACGGTAGAATTGAACCGCTCGGCAATGACCGGGCTTTCCTTTTCATATAAGAAACTCTGTAATGAAGCAGAGAGAATTTTTAAGTAACGGAAACGTTCCACATACAATGGCTCGAAATTTGCCGCCATTTCATCTGAAAATGTAACCATTTGTCAACTTATACAGGAAAAAGGAGAATGAAGAGTTTGACAAATTTTTCAGAATTAAACATTAGTGAATCGACATTACGTTCTATTAAGCGTATGGGATTTGAAGAAGCAACACCAATCCAAGAAGGAACAGTAACGTTTGCAATGGCTGGCCGTGACGTTTTAGGCCAAGCACAAACAGGTACTGGTAAGACAGCTGCATTTGGTATTCCTTTAATCGAGAAAATCGATCCAAAAAATCCAAATATCCAAGCTTTGGTAATTGCTCCAACTCGTGAATTAGCAATCCAAGTTTCAGAAGAACTTTATAAATTAGGTTATGACAAGCGCGTAAAATTATTATCAGTTTACGGTGGTCAAGAAATCGGCCGTCAAATCCGTGCATTGAAAAATAAACCACAAATTATTGTAGGTACACCAGGTCGTATTCAAGACCATATTAACCGTCGTACATTACGTTTAGACGAAGTACAAACTTTAGTTTTAGACGAAGCGGATGAAATGTTAAACATGGGCTTCATCGATGACATTAATGCGATTTTAGAAAACGTACCATCAGATCGCCAAACATTACTATTCTCAGCGACAATGCCTCCAGCAATCCGCAAAATTGCAGAGACATTCATGAAAGATCCTGAAATCGTAAAAATTAAAGCGAAAGAATTAACAATGGAAAACATTGAACAATTCTTCGTAAAAGCAACAGAGCGCGAAAAATTCGATGCTTTATCTCGTCTATTGGATTCACAAAAACCAGAATTAGCAATCATCTTCGGCCGTACGAAACGCCGTGTTGATGAATTAAGCCAAGCTTTAGGATTACGTGGCTTCTTAGCTGAAGGTATTCACGGTGATCTATCACAGGCGAAACGTATTTCTGTTTTACGTCAATTTAAAGAAGGTAAAATCGATATCCTAATCGCAACAGACGTTGCAGCACGTGGATTGGATATTTCAGGTGTAACACATGTTTACAACTTTGATATTCCACAAGATCCAGAATCATACGTTCACCGTATCGGTCGTACAGGCCGTGCTGGTAAATCAGGTGTTGCAGTAACATTCGTAACACCTCGTGAAATGGGTTACTTACGCATCGTAGAAGAAACTACGAAAAAGCGTATGACTCCTTTACGTCCACCTTCATCTGAAGAAGCATTAGTAGGCTTACAAGAAGATGCAATGCAATCATTAGTTGATTTAGTACAAAATAATGATTTAGGCAACTACCGTGACTTAGCGGCTAAGTTATTGGAAAATAATGATGCGCTTGACTTAGTAGCGGCAGCACTTAAATCAATTACTAAAGAACCGGATGCTACACCAGTATCATTATCGGAAGAACGTCCATTACCAATGCGTCGTGACCGTTCACAAGGTGGCGGAGGCCGCGGCCGTGGCGGTAATGACCGTAACCGTGGTGGCAACCGTGGCGGTGGAGACCGTCGCGGAGGAGATCGCCGTCGTGAAGGTGGCGGAAGCCGTTCTGGCAGCGGAAGCCGTGAGGGAGGTCGTCGTGAAGGCGGTGCTCGTCGCGAAGGCTCTCGTGACCGTCGTCCACGCCCACGTCGCGAAGACTAATACTATTCAAACACATCAACGATTATTCGTTGGTGTGTTTTTTTATGGGGATTTTATATAAATATATTTTCCGGGAAATAAAATTTTTATAAATTATTTAACAAATTTACCAATTAACTATACTATGAGGGAAGGGGAATGTTTTTATCACCCTAGATATTAAGCGGAATGAAACATTTAAGCATTTAATACGTATAGCATAATAGAAAGAAAGAGGTGTAGGACGAGTGAGAGAACAACCAAAGTTTCAGTTGCCTAAAAAAGCGCGAACAGTATGGAGACTATATGGAATAATTCAAACTTTTATCATCGCTCTTTTAACAGGCGGCATCGTATTTTTAACAGTCCGGTTTGACTGGCCTCAATGGATTATGTGGATTGCCATTGCGCTCGTAATGGTATCGATTGCATTTTCGGTTATTGTCTTCCCGAGCATCCGTTGGAGAATATGGCGCTATGAAGTACGAGAACAGGAAATCGAAATTCAAAGCGGTCTTTTTGTCGTTAAACGGACATTGATTCCGATGGTGCGCGTACAGCATGTCGATACTGAGCAAGGACCGATTTTAAAGAAGTACATGCTAGCGAACATATCGATTTCTTCGGCGGCAACTGTACATACGATACCTATGCTGAAAGTTGAAGATGCTGATGAGTTGAGGACAAAAATTTCTGAACTTGCAAGGGTGGCGGAAGATGATGTCTAAAGAGAAATATAAGCTTCATCCTGTAACGGCGATCATCAATGTAGTAAAAGCATTGAAAGACCTCCTCATACCGATCATTATCATTGTTGCGGCAAACGGGTTTAATATTAATCTGGATTATCGAAGCGAAACATTTTTCAGTGAAATGATCCCGCTCTTTATTTTAGTGATTGTCCTATCAGTAACGGTAGTGAGCGGTCTGATAAAGTGGTGGACATTTGTCTATTGGTTTGAAGATAGTGAACTGCGTGTGGAATATGGTCTTTTTATAAAGAAAAAGCGCTACATTCCATTTGATCGCATACAAAATCTGAATTATAAAGAAGGTATTTTCCACCGGTTATTCAAGCTTGTACAAGTACAGGTTGAAACGGCGGGAAGTAAAGACGGTAAACCAGAAGCAGAGTTAACAGCGGTAACGAAAGCTGCAGCAGACGAAGTGGAAATTCAAATGAAAAAGGCGAAGCAAAAACTGCCTCTTGAAAATGATCTGGTACAACTGGCGGAAGAAGAACCGGAGCAGAAATCAGTGGTGCTGCATAAAATGAAAGTACCGGAACTGCTATTGTTAGCGACGACTTCCAGCGGTGTTGGAGTAGTAATTGCCGGAGTTTTTGCTGTCCTTTCACAATTTGCGGAGTTTATTCCATTTGATTTGATTTATGATGAATTGGCGTTTTTAGTGAAATACGGATATATTGTCATCATGATTCTCATCGCTCTTGCGCTAATGCTGGCATGGGGAATTTCAGTTGGCTTGACCTTTTTAAACTATTATAACTTTACTGTCAGCAAGCAGCATGACCGGTTGATTATTACGCGGGGATTAATCGAAAAAAAACGTGTGACAATCCCGTTAAACAGGGTTCAGGCGATTAAACTTGCGGAAAACCCTTTCCAGCAAATGCTCGGCTTGGCATCTGTTGCAGTAGAAAGTGCCGGGGGAGGATTTAGTGGGGAAAATGATAAAAAAATCATCCTCTTCCCGTTAATTGCAAAAAAAGAATTGTTTACACCATTGGCAGAACTGTTTCCAGAATACGATTTTCAAGTTACCCAACTTGTTCAGCCGCCAAAAAAAGCACAGCCTTTTTTCTATCGGATTGATTTTATATGGTTGGTTCCGTTGATTGGTGCAATCTCGTACTTTTTCTACCCGTATGGACTGTTATCATTATTGCTAATCGTGCCAATCATTCTACTGGGAAGATGGCAATTTAAGACGACCGGATTTACGGTGAAAGATCAGCAAATTACGATTGTCTCGCGCCTAGTCAGCCGTGTAACATTTTATGCTTTAAAAAAGCGTGTTCAAATCACGCAAGGTAGTCAAACCTATTTCCAGAAGCGACGGGATATTGGTTCTGTAAAAATTGTAGTGATGTCGGGCATGCACGGTGCTTCAGCGACAGCGCGTCATATGGAACAACAGGAAGTCGAAAGAGTACTGTCCTGGTATGAACATTAAAAAAACAGGATCCGCGAAGAATTTTGACTTTTCGCGAATCCTGTTTTTATTTTACCCGTCTAATGGGCTGTTTGCGCCAGCGTCCCATATTTTTAGGGTTAAAGTAAACAACCCCTAAAATAAAGCCGGTAACTAAACCGCCTAAATGTGCAGCAATATTAATATTTGGAGTTAAAAATGTCATAATAATGCTAATCACTATTAACGGCAATATAATTTGTCTTAACTGCGGGAATAGATGTCTTGTGTAATAAACAAGGGCACCGAACGCACCGAAAATTCCATACAGTGCTCCACTTGCACCAACGCTTGCATAATAGGCATCCTGTGTTGCGTATGTAGCAGCAACACCAAAAATTCCGGCTAAAAAGTAAATTGTTAAAAAACGCATTTTGCCGGCGATTTTTTCAAGCTCCGGACCAAATAGAAACAGGGAGAACATATTAAAAAGAACGTGCATAAAACCTGCATGTAAAAACATGGACGTAATAATACGCCACCATTCACCGGCTGCGATGAGTCCATTGACGCTCATACCGGCATAAAGCAAATCTTCGCCGAAGCCCGGGATTAATGTTAGGACGAAAACAATCAGATTAATTGCTATAATTGACGATACGACCGGATATAACGCAATATACTGTTTAAAATTTTCTCTACGAATAAACATGTTCCACCTCAATTAAGTCGATACAAAATAAAACGTATTTTTATTCATTATACATTGGAATAATGATTAAAAGAAAGGGAGAGCTATTAAATGATAAAAGGGATTGGCTTGGATTTAGTAGAATTGGACCGAATCGAAAAAATGATCGGACGTTCAGCGAAATTTGCTCAAAGAATTTTAACGGAAAGGGAACTGGCCATATTTGATACATTATCGGATATGCGCAAAGTGGAATTTCTGGCAGGGCGCTTTGCGGCAAAGGAAGCATACTCAAAAGCAAATGGTACAGGAATCGGAAAAGGCTGTGAGCTACATCAAATAGAAATATTAAAAACAGAGCAGGGAAAACCTGTATTATACTTTGATGGTGAACAGGTGAACGGGTTTGTTTCCATTACTCATACCCGTACGACAGCAGCTGCCCAAGTAATCTTAATGCAATAATACATACATGCACACCTTGGCTCATATAGTAATTTATCGAAATAGATAATCGAAAGGGTGAATCTTTGAAACTCCGACTGCTGGCAGTTGTCATTTGTTGTCTCTTTTTGGCGGCGTGTGGAAAAGCTACAAAGGATGAAGTGATTGAGGATGTTAACAAGAAGTGGAATGACGCAAAAGGTTATGAACTAAGTGCCTCGATGGAAGTTCGGACAGGCGCAGAGCCACGTGTTTACGATGTAAAAGTTTGGCACACAAAACCGGATTTTTACCGAGTGGCAGTTAATCCAAAAGGTGAGTCAGAACAGCAGTTAATCGTTCGAAATGAAGAAGGTGTCTTTGTTGTCACACCATCGTTACGTAAAACGCATAAATTCCAAAGTGAATGGCCAAAGCAAAACAGTCAGGCTTATATAATTGGTGCATTGGCTGATGATTTGGTGTCAGATTCAAAAGCAGTAATGACTGAAGACGATGCGAGCTATACTTTTGAAGTTGCGACACGAAATGTAGACCAAACAGCATTACCAGTTCAGCAAATTGTAGTAGATAAGAAAACGATGCTTCCGACAAAAGTTAGTGTTATGGATGAGTCTTTACAAGAACAAGTTGTGATTACATTTGCAGACATTAAATTAGGAGTACAGCATACTGCGGAAGAATATGCGGTAGAAAAATTCTCTGAAAAAGAAGAAAAGAAAGCCGCATCAGCAGAAGTGGCAGAGACAGAGTTTAACGTGTATTACCCTACGATTGACTGGGCGCATACAAAGCTGACAGACGAGTTTGAAGTGCAGGAAGATGGAAACACACGAGTTATTTTAACATTTGAAGGGGAAAAGCCGTTTACACTAATGCAGCAGCCGATCCAATCGGATGATACTATATTACCTGTATCTGGGGATCCGGCAGACTTAGGCTATACAATAGGGGCTATTACTGATAACTCAATCCAATGGGACAAAGATGGCATGACCTTCTTTATCGCTTCCACAAAATTAACAAAGGATGAATTACTGGAAGTAGCTGCAAGTGTGCAGGAAAGTAGTATTAAGTAAGCTACCAATCAGCAGGGGTTCACTTCCTCCTGCTGATTGTTTATAAAATAATTTTAAAATCCGTCTTTCTGAACTTGTTTTTAAATTGTATTTTATGGTTATATTTAATTAAGAGACATCTTGCGCATTTCGTGTAAGATGATTTCTTACGTCTGCAGATTTAGGAATAATTGACTGAAAATTACATAAATAACATAAATAACAATAAGTTTAAACTTATAAAAAGAGGGTAAAAATCGAATGGATACTCCAATATATTACAGACCAACAAAAGCAGTTATTGATTTGCAAGCAATCACGCATAATCTAACTTCACTACGAAACCATATAGGACCGAATATCCAAATTATTGCTGTAGTAAAAGCAAATGCATATGGTCATGGAGATGTGGAAGTTGCAAAAACGGCTATCGAAGCCGGTGCAACAATGCTTGCTGTCGCAACACCCGACGAAGCAGTACATATTAGAGAAAATTTTAAGGATATTGATATTTTAGTATTAGGTGCTTCACCACATGCCTTTATTCCGTATGCATCATCAGAAAATATTACCCTTACCGTCTATTCAACAGAGTGGCTGCAGGGAGCGCAGCATTATACACCACTGTTGAATCCGATAAAACTTCACATTAAAGTGGATTCGGGCATGGGACGAATCGGTGTATCCACTAAAGAAGAACTATTGGAATTGTATACAATGATTAATTCTTCCGATGATTTTTTGGTGGATGGAATTTTCACACATTTTGCTACTGCAGATGAGGAAGATTCAATGTACTTTGACAATCAGGCTACCCTATTCAAGGACTTTTTAGGTGTTTTGCCACAAAAGCCCCGTCTTGTTCATGTAGCCAATACAGCAACCGCTTTAGTAAAAGATCCTTCTTTGCACTATGATGCGGTACGTTTCGGTATTTCAATGTACGGATTGCTGCCGTCAGGTTATGTAGGCACTAAATTGCCTTTTGCGATTAAACCGGCATTATCTCTACAGACAGAACTCGTCCATGTAAAAAAAATGCAGGCCGGTCAATCGGTAGGTTATGGTGCAACATTTACGGTGGAAGAGGACTGCTACATCGGAACAATTCCGATCGGCTACGCAGATGGAATGATTCGTAAGCTTTCTGGACAGGAAGTACTTGTTGGAGGAAAAAGAGCGAAAATTGTCGGAAGAATTTGTATGGATCAAAGTATGATTTTACTTCCGGAAGCATATAATGTTGGGGAAGAAGTTGTACTAATAGGCTGCCAACAGCAAGAGGAAATCACGATAGATGATTGGGCTCATAAACTCCAAACAATTAATTACGAAGTGCCATGTGTAATCACGGCCAGAGTTCCTAGGGTATATAAATAAATCGATGTAATATAGCTGTAAATAACTTCAAATATACAAAACAAGTATGTCCATATTTATTCCTTTATTGCGAGAATTGTCAGTTTTTTAATTTTCCTGTCTTTTCATTGTAGGCAATCAATGATAGAATGAATGGGAAATGGGATGTTCGGTGGAGGTGCTTGTTTTGTACGCGAAGGAATTAGTAGAAGTAGAAGAAGTAGTAATTGACATACCAAATGAGCTAGTAACGCAATTCGAAAGAACGTTTGGGCGTAATACTGAGAATGGTTATATGATGGCGTATTTGGCGACTCAAAATTATACAAAGCATATGCAACCAAATCAAATACGGGAAGCTTTAATAAAGGGCTATGTGGAAATGTCGCAAATTAATCTGACAATTTGCAGTGAGTGCTTGCATGCAGAGTATGAAGCGGAACATATGGTGGAGCGTCTCGTAAGCGGGGGATGACAATTTGATTGTAAAGCGTGGAGACGTTTTTTTTGCTGACCTATCGCCAGTGGTAGGTTCAGAACAGGGCGGGACTAGACCCGTTCTTATTATTCAAAATGATATTGGAAATCGCTTTAGTCCAACCGTCATTATAGCTGCAATTACTGCGCAAATTCAAAAAGCAAAGTTACCTACACATGTTGAAATCGATGCTAAAAAGTATGGTTTTGAACGTGATTCGGTAATTTTGCTTGAACAATTGCGTACAATTGATAAATCACGATTAACAGATCGTATTACTCAGCTGGATGCAAAACTAATGCAGGAAGTAGATATCGCTCTTAATATTAGTTTAGGACTCGTAAAATTTTAATACATAAAAAAACATCGAAACATTGCGTTTCGATGTTTTTTATTATTACAAATAAAGTTCGATATAATTTTTTTGTAAATAGTAAACTGTAATCATGTAAAATTGTAATTTTTTACTTAAAATTATAAAAATAGCAAAAATATAGTTGAAAATTTAATCCAACTAAACTACAAGGGATAACGTATGGTATAATGTGTTAAAGATTAATAATTCAAAAAAATGATACTATACGTTAACTCCATAGAAAGAAAAAGTAGGAAATTGGGGGAGCTATAATGAATACGAAATCTACCGTAGAGATTGTAACAGAATGGGATATTGTAGCTGCACGCCAACTTGGACGTAACGAGGCGAAGGTAATAGGCTTTGGCGCGGTAGATCAAGCTCGAATTACGACGGCGATAAGTGAACTGGCCCGAAATATTTATTTATATGCCCGTGCAGGGGAGGTTACAATAGAGCGTATTAGCAATGAAGAGAAAGTTGGCCTTCGCATAATAGCGGCAGACAAAGGACCGGGAATAAGCAATCTGAAAAAAGTAATGGAAGACGGCTATTCTACTTCAGGAGGACTTGGAGCAGGTTTGCCGGGGGTCAAAAGACTAATGGATACAATGGAGATTCAGTCCACTGTAGGAAATGGAACGACAATAGTTATCGAAAAATGGGTAAAGTAGGATGTGATAAAATTTGAAAGAGCTGCAAATACAATATCAAAAAATCTTATCGGATTTTTTGGCAAACCAAACTGAGCGAAATTTATATATAGGTCAGAACTTTATTCGACAGTTAATTCAAAAAAAAGTAGCTCCAGAAGAGGTAATCAATATCCACAAATATGCGATAGAGCAAATTTATCCAGATCTACCAGAAGATATTTCACACAGCTATGATTTTTTAATTGAGATTATGGTGCACTTTGGTTTAACTTTAAAGGAGCATCAAAGTTTACTGGAACAGCAGGAAGAACTGCGGATGGAAATGAATGTCGCTACAAAAATCCAGAATATGATTCTTAGAACGACAGTACCTGTACTTGATCAGATTGATATTGGGATGCTATCTGTCCCGATCCGCAAAATGAATGGTGATTATGTTCATTTCTTAAATAATAATGATTCAGTTGTCAGTGTAGCTGTAACTGATGTTGTCGGAAAAGGTGTACCTGCAGCCCTATGCATGTCAATGGTCAAATATGGGCTTGATACACTTGAGTATGCAACGAAAGATCCGTCTTATATTTTAGAAGTGTTAAACCGCATTATTGAAAAAAGTGTTGATGATAGTATGTTTGTTTCGATGTTTTACGGGACATACAATATTAAAGAAAGTAAATTTACATATGGGTCAGCTGGGCATGAGCCTGCTATATATTATAATGCCCGTAAAAAAACTTTCTTTGATTTGGAATCGAAAGGTTTACTATTAGGTGTTATGCCGGAAGTAACATATCCGCAATACGACATTTGTTTGGAAGAAAATGATTTTATCATTATGATTACAGATGGTGTAACGGATTTCCGCAAGCAAGGGGAGCTGGATCCCAGAGATGTGATTAAGAATTTGGCTTTGAACTGTAACCATCTTTCGGCACAGGAGATGTGTGAGGAAATGTATACCTATTTGAAAAACTTGCCTGATTTCGAACTAGAAGATGATTTTACGGTTGTTATATTTAAAAAATAAAAAAAATTATGTTTTAATTCCCGCGGATTCGGGAATAGTAAGAAGGTTTATAATGGAGGTGTCTAATAATGAATGTTAATGTTCAATTTAGAGAAGATGGAGACGTATTAAAAGGCTATATCGAGGGTGAGATAGATACTTACACAGCCCCGATTTTACGCGAAGAACTGGAGACTGTCCAAATTGTGGAAGGCCGAAAAATCGAATTGGATTTATCAAAAGTTAATTATATGGACAGTACAGGCTTAGGGATATTTGTTGCATTTTATAAAAAAGTTACAAAGGAAAATGCATCATTAAAATTAGTGAACTTATCAAATCGTTTAGTCAGATTGTTTGAAATCACAGGATTAAGTGAATTAATGAGTATTGAGATAGATGAGGAATTGGAGTTGAAATGATGAGAGCATTTGACTATATTGAAATTCGAGTGCCTGCCAAATCGCAATATGTAAGTGTTATCCGGCTAACAATTTCAGGATTAGCGATGCGAGTTGGGTTTACGTATGATGAGATTGAAGATTTAAAAATTGCTACAAGTGAAGCGGTGACAAATGTTGTACACCATGCTTATAAAGCAAACGAGGATGGCGAAGTTGTAATCGGCTGTGCATTGTTCGAGGACAAGATTGAAATAATGGTCGCAGATTACGGAGTCAGCTTTAACTTTGAAGAGATCAAATCAAAAGTTGGTCCATATCATGAAAATGAAAACGTAGCATTATTACGTGAAGGTGGATTAGGGATTTATTTAATGGAGACTTTAATGGATGAAGTGAAATTAAATAACGAAGGTGGCGTCACTGTTTTCATGACAAAGTATGTCTCGAGAGAGCAGGTGAAAGGGAATGTCGAAAGAATCACTACCTAAAAATACATCAAAAGAAGAAGTGCTAAATTGGATTGCAGAATATCAGGCGAGCGGCTGTGAAGATTCACAAACAAATCTTGTGCTCCATTATCAGCAATTAGTCGAGTCGATTGCACGCAAATATTCACATGGTAAATCTTATTATGATGATATTGTACAAGTAGGGATGCTTGGCTTATTAGGTGCGATCCGACGATTTGACCCTTCTTTTGGCAGAAGCTTTGAGGCGTTTGCTGTACCGACGATTGTCGGTGAAATAAAACGCTTTTTACGTGATAAGACTTGGGACGTGCATGTTCCGAGACGTATTAAAGAACTGGGGCCTAGAATCAAGGCAGCTGTCGAAGCATTAACGACATCGCTGCAGCGTTCCCCATCCATTACTGAAATTGCAACATACCTGGAAGTACAGGATGAGGATGTACTGGAAGCGATGGAGATGGGCCGAAGCTATCAGGCGCTTTCGATGGACCATTCCATTGAATCGGATTCTGATGGCAGTACGGTAACGCTATTTGATGTAGTTGGTCGGGAAGATGCAGGGTTTGAAGTGACTAACCGCCGCATGATTGTAGCAGATGCGATGAATGTATTAAGTGAACGTGAGCGACAAATTATCCAATTAACCTATTTGGAACAGCTTAGTCAAAAGGAAGCCGGGGAGAGACTCGGTATATCCCAAATGCATGTTTCGCGAATTCAGCGTAAGGCAATTAAAAAATTACAGGACGCCATTACAGCAAGTGGCGGCGTCTCGTTATAATGTTTGAGAGTCTACTAGCATAATTTAGTAGGCTCTTTTTTCATGCATAAATTCAAAGCTTTTTTGGGAAACAATATAAATGGAATGGTACACTAAAAGCAAGTTCGAAATTTAAAGGAGTGGCATGATGGATCAACAAAAAATGTTACAAATAATCGCGAAAGATGCGAAAGTGGAACCAAAACAAGCAAAAGCGGTTATTGGACTACTGGAAGAAGGTAACACAGTACCTTTTATCGCACGTTACCGAAAAGAAATGACAGGTTCACTTGATGAGGTTCAAATAAAGGCAGTGGAAGACCGCTACCATTACATACAACAGCTCGAAACACGAAAGGAAGAAGTGCTGCGCCTGATTGATGAGCAGGGTAAATTGTCGGAGGAACTGCAAACAGCTATCCAAGCATCAACGGTTCTTCAACGCGTAGAAGATTTATACCGACCATTTAAACAAAAGCGCCGTACAAAAGCAACGATTGCCAAAGAACGGGGATTGGAGCCGTTAGCTGAAGAACTGTTAAAGTTTAAAAAGCGTACGTTGGAGGAAATGGCAGCGCCTTATATTAACGAAGAACAAGGTGTAACTGGAATTGAAGATGCATTGGCTGGTGCGCGCGATATTTTAGCAGAGCGATTTGCCGATGATGCAGCCATTCGTGAAAAGCTGCGTATTCTATCTTGGCGTGAAGGGAAGCTTGTAACAACGGTAAAAAATGCGGATAAAGATGAAAAACAAGTATTTGAAATGTATTATGCATATGAAGAACCTGTTCACCGAATTGCACCCCACAGAGTATTGGCGGTAAACCGCGGTGAAAAAGAAGAAGTGATACGTGCAGCAATTGAAGTTCCAATCGATAAAGCAACAACACAAATGGAAAATCATTTTATTCCTAGAAATTTTGTAGGCCCTTCTGTAAATGAAGTAAAGTCGGCTATTGCGGATAGCTATAAACGATTAATTAAACCGTCTATTGAAAATGAGCTTCGAGCAGAGCTATCAGCAAAAGCAGAAACACAGGCGATTCATATTTTCTCTGAAAATCTACGCAACTTATTATTACAGCCCCCAATGCGCGGTAAAATGGTTCTTGGCGTAGACCCTGCATACAGAACAGGCTGCAAATTAGCGGTAGTCGATGAAATGGGCAAGATGATAGAAGTTGGCGTTATCTATCCACATACTACGTCGGATCCTTCAAAAGCAAAAGCGACAGTGAAGGGATTATTAAAGAAATATCCGATTAGTATTATTGCGATTGGAAATGGGACAGCCTCCCGTGAAACAGAGCAGTTTATTGCGGAACTGCTGAAAGAAGTAGACGGAAACATTGCATATGTTATTGTCAACGAAGCAGGGGCCTCCGTATATTCGGCTTCAGAAGTGGCACGAGCGGAATTCCCGGATTTACAGGTGGAACAACGAAGTGCTGTATCGATTGCCCGTCGATTGCAAGACCCGTTATCAGAGTTAGTGAAAATTGATCCAAAAGCAGTCGGTGTAGGGCAATACCAGCATGATGTTTCACAAAAGCAGCTTGCGGAATCACTGACGTTTATAGTGGAAACAGCAGTAAACCAAGTTGGGGTAGATGTAAATACAGCTTCAGCCTCTCTTTTACAATATGTATCCGGACTTTCGAAAACAGTAGCGGAAAATATTGTGACGATGCGTAGTGAAAACGGACAATTCACCTCACGTGCACAACTGAAAAAAATTCCGCGATTGGGTGCCAAAACTTATGAACAGGCAGTCGGTTTCTTGCGTATTGCAGATGCTAAAAACCCGTTAGATGCTACAGGTATCCATCCGGAAAGCTATAAATTAGCCGAAGCCGTACTGGAAGCAGCTGGATTAACGAAAAAGGATGTCGGAACGGCAAAAGCCGAAGAAGCGATCAGCAAGTTAAATTTAACAGAATTAGGCGAGACATTAGAAGTAGGGGAAGTGACGTTGAAAGATATTGTCGATACATTAATGAAACCTACCCGAGACCCTCGTGATGCTTTCCCGCAGCCGTTATTGAAAACAGATGTACTTCAAATGGATGATTTGCAAGTTGGAATGGAACTGCAAGGCACCGTCCGAAATGTCGTTGATTTTGGAGCATTTGTCGATATCGGTGTTAAGCAGGATGGACTTGTCCATATTTCCAAATTGCAAAAAGGTCGTGTTAAACATCCATTAGATGTTGTTTCCCTTGGGGATATCGTGACGGTTTGGGTAGAAAAAGTAGAAGCGAATAAAGGACGTATTTCATTAACGATGTTAACTCCGGAAAATCAACAGAGCGTGTAAAGAGTGTGATTTTCAATTATAATAAAAAGCGCATAGCTAAATATGCGCTTTTTATTAATTTAAGGGGGTTGGCATATGACGGACGAACAGGCACAAAAATTAGTGGAACAGTTATCGAACGATTTTTTTAATCGGCCGTTTATTCATAAAGCTTATTTTAATAGTAGATTGAAAACGACGGGCGGTCGGTATATGTTAAACAGCCACAATATTGAACTTAATAAAAAACTTTATGATCATTTCGGAATAGAGGAGTTAAAGGGGATTATTTTACATGAGCTTTGCCATTATCATCTTCATATTTTAGGGATGGGTTACAGGCATGGAGATGCGGACTTTCGGAATCTATTGAAAAAAGTAGGCGCACCGCGTTTTTGTTCTACATTGGAACAGCCTAAAGAAAAGCCGAAGCAAAAGACAATACATATATACAGCTGTTCGGATTGCGGACAACTATATAAAAGAAAAAGAAAAATGGATGTAAAAAAATATTGCTGCAGTATGTGCAAGGGGAAAATTAAATTTCTTCATAGCGAAAATAATTCTTAAATTGATGTTTAAAAAAGAATGAATAATGGTATACAGTAGTTATGTTGTTTTTTAGAGAGAATGATTTTTGCTCTATATATAGGAAGAGATTTTTTCTTTAAATTTTTTCAGGAAAAGTGTTGACGAAACGGAAATCGCTCTCTATAATAGTAAAAGTCGACAAGATGATGTCGCAAAGAAGTAGTTATTCCGAAGTAGCTCAGTTGGTAGAGCATCCGGCTGTTAACCGGCAGGTCGCAGGTTCGAGTCCTGCCTTCGGAGCCATTGATGGCCCGTTGGTCAAGTGGTTAAGACACCGCCCTTTCACGGCGGTAACACGGGTTCGAATCCCGTACGGGTCACCACTTATATTTTAATAACGAAGATTTACTAATGGTCCCGTGGTGTAGCGGTTAACATGCCTGCCTGTCACGCAGGAGATCGCCGGTTCGATCCCGGTCGGGACCGCCATTTTTGGGGTATAGCCAAGCGGTAAGGCAACGGATTTTGATTCCGTCATGCCCTGGTTCGAATCCAGGTACCCCAGCCATTTAGAGCCATTAGCTCAGTTGGTAGAGCATCTGACTTTTAATCAGAGGGTCGAAGGTTCGAGTCCTTCATGGCTCACCAGTTTTCATATTGACAAATTATTTCAGAGATGTATAATAATTATTGTCGGATGAAGCGGTCGTGGCGGAATGGCAGACGCGCTAGGTTGAGGGCCTAGTGGGGGCAACCCCGTGGAGGTTCAAGTCCTCTCGGCCGCACCAAAAATTCCCGGCGCCCGTAGCTCAATTGGATAGAGCGTCTGACTACGGATCAGAAGGTTATGGGTTCGACTCCTGTCGGGCGCGCCATAATTTACTATAATATAATGCGGGTGTAGTTTAGTGGTAAAACCTCAGCCTTCCAAGCTGATGTTGTCGGTTCGATTCCGATCACCCGCTCCAGTTTTTATTAAAAAAACTGTTGACATCTAAAAATAGATGTTGTAAGATATGAAAGTTGTCACTTGAGACAACACAATGAACCTTGAAAACTGAACAAGCAACGTTAATGTAACAAGCTTCTTAAATGAAGCAAACAATAGATTCCAACTTCTAACGAAGTTGGATCGCTAGCAAAGCAAATGAGCTTTCAAACTACTTTTATGGAGAGTTTGATCCTGGCTCAGGACGAACGCTGGCGGCGTGCCTAATACATGCAAGTCGAGCGGAAATTTTATTGGTGCTTGCACCTTTAAAATTTTAGCGGCGGACGGGTGAGTAACACGTGGGTAACCTACCTTATAGATTGGGATAACTCCGGGAAACCGGGGCTAATACCGAATAATACTTTTTAACACATGTTTTGAAGTTGAAAGACGGTCTTGCTGTCACTATAAGATGGACCCGCGGCGCATTAGCTAGTTGGTGAGGTAACGGCTCACCAAGGCAACGATGCGTAGCCGACCTGAGAGGGTGATCGGCCACACTGGGACTGAGACACGGCCCAGACTCCTACGGGAGGCAGCAGTAGGGAATCTTCCACAATGGACGAAAGTCTGATGGAGCAACGCCGCGTGAGTGAAGAAGGATTTCGGTTCGTAAAACTCTGTTGCAAGGGAAGAACAAGTAGCGTAGTAACTGGCGCTACCTTGACGGTACCTTGTTAGAAAGCCACGGCTAACTACGTGCCAGCAGCCGCGGTAATACGTAGGTGGCAAGCGTTGTCCGGAATTATTGGGCGTAAAGCGCGCGCAGGTGGTTCCTTAAGTCTGATGTGAAAGCCCCCGGCTCAACCGGGGAGGGTCATTGGAAACTGGGGAACTTGAGTGCAGAAGAGGATAGTGGAATTCCAAGTGTAGCGGTGAAATGCGTAGAGATTTGGAGGAACACCAGTGGCGAAGGCGACTGTCTGGTCTGTAACTGACACTGAGGCGCGAAAGCGTGGGGAGCAAACAGGATTAGATACCCTGGTAGTCCACGCCGTAAACGATGAGTGCTAAGTGTTGGGGGGTTTCCGCCCCTCAGTGCTGCAGCTAACGCATTAAGCACTCCGCCTGGGGAGTACGGTCGCAAGACTGAAACTCAAAGGAATTGACGGGGGCCCGCACAAGCGGTGGAGCATGTGGTTTAATTCGAAGCAACGCGAAGAACCTTACCAGGTCTTGACATCCCGGTGACCACTATGGAGACATAGTTTCCCCTTCGGGGGCAACGGTGACAGGTGGTGCATGGTTGTCGTCAGCTCGTGTCGTGAGATGTTGGGTTAAGTCCCGCAACGAGCGCAACCCTTATTCTTAGTTGCCATCATTCAGTTGGGCACTCTAAGGAGACTGCCGGTGATAAACCGGAGGAAGGTGGGGATGACGTCAAATCATCATGCCCCTTATGACCTGGGCTACACACGTGCTACAATGGACGGTACAAACGGTTGCCAACCCGCGAGGGGGAGCTAATCCGATAAAACCGTTCTCAGTTCGGATTGTAGGCTGCAACTCGCCTACATGAAGCCGGAATCGCTAGTAATCGCGGATCAGCATGCCGCGGTGAATACGTTCCCGGGCCTTGTACACACCGCCCGTCACACCACGAGAGTTTGTAACACCCGAAGTCGGTGAGGTAACCTTTATGGAGCCAGCCGCCGAAGGTGGGATAGATGATTGGGGTGAAGTCGTAACAAGGTAGCCGTATCGGAAGGTGCGGCTGGATCACCTCCTTTCTAAGGATTTTTCGGAATCATTCCCTTGGGGAATGAAACATTAACGTTTGCTGTTCAGTTTTGAAGGTTCATTCTTAAATGAATGAAACACTTCAAAACCTTTGTTCTTTGAAAACTGGATAAAACGACATTGAAAGCAATAAATCAAATTTCTATTTTATAGATTTTTAAACAAGTCAAGCAATTGACGTGTAAACTAAATCTTGGATTTTATCCAAGTGTTAACTTTTGGTTAAGTTAATAAGGGCGCACGGTGGATGCCTTGGCACTAGGAGTCGATGAAGGACGGCACTAACACCGATATGCCTCGGGGAGCTGTAAGTAAGCTTTGATCCGGGGATTTCCGAATGGGGGAACCCACTATCTTTAATCGGATAGTATCTTCACGTGAATTCATAGCGTGTTGAAGACAGACGCAGAGAACTGAAACATCTAAGTACCTGCAGGAACAGAAAGAAAATTCGATTCCCTGAGTAGCGGCGAGCGAAACGGGAAGAGCCCAAACCAAAGAGCTTGCTCTTTGGGGTTGTAGGACACTCTATACGGAGTTACAAAAGAATGAATTAGACGAAGCGACTTGGAAAGGTCCGCGAAACGAGGTAAAAGCCCTGTAGTCAAAAGTTCATTCCCTCCAGAGTGGATCCTGAGTACGGCGGAACACGTGAAATTCCGTCGGAATCCGGGAGGACCATCTCCCAAGGCTAAATACTACCTAGTGACCGATAGTGAACCAGTACCGTGAGGGAAAGGTGAAAAGCACCCCGGAAGGGGAGTGAAATAGATCCTGAAACCGTGTGCCTACAAGTAGTTAGAGCCCGTTAATGGGTGATAGCGTGCCTTTTGTAGAATGAACCGGCGAGTTACGATTACGTGCGAGGTTAAGTTGAGAAGACGGAGCCGCAGCGAAAGCGAGTCTGAATAGGGCGAATTAGTACGTGGTCGTAGACCCGAAACCAGGTGATCTACCCATGTCCAGGGTGAAGGTGAGGTAACACTCACTGGAGGCCCGAACCCACGCACGTTGAAAAGTGCGGGGATGAGGTGTGGGTAGCGGAGAAATTCCAATCGAACCTGGAGATAGCTGGTTCTCTCCGAAATAGCTTTAGGGCTAGCCTCGTGATTGAGAATACCGGAGGTAGAGCACTGTTTGGACTAGGGGGGCATCTCGCTTTACCGAATTCAGACAAACTCCGAATGCCGGATATTTATACACGGGAGTCAGACTGCGAGTGATAAGATCCGTAGTCAAGAGGGAAACAGCCCAGACCACCAGCTAAGGTCCCCAAGTAATCGTTAAGTGGAAAAGGATGTGGCGTTGCTTAGACAACCAGGATGTTGGCTTAGAAGCAGCCATCATTTAAAGAGTGCGTAATAGCTCACTGGTCGAGTGACGCTGCGCCGAAAATGTATCGGGGCTAAACGATTCACCGAAGCTGTGGATGCATACTTTGAGTATGCGTGGTAGGAGAGCGTTCTAACAGCGTTGAAGTCAGACCGGAAGGACTGGTGGAGCGGTTAGAAGTGAGAATGCCGGTATGAGTAGCGAAACATGGGTGAGAATCCCATGCACCGTATGACTAAGGTTTCCTGAGGAAGGCTCGTCCGCTCAGGGTTAGTCGGGACCTAAGCCGAGGCCGATAGGCGTAGGCGATGGACAACAGGTTGATATTCCTGTACCACCTCCTCACCGTTTGAGAAATGGGGGGACGCAGTAGGATAGGGTAAGCACGCCGTTGGTTGCGCGTGTTCAAGCAGTAAGGCGTGTATGTAGGCAAATCCGCATACTATAACGTTGAGCTGTGATGACGAGCTCGTATGAGCGAAGTTCCTGATTTCACACTGCCAAGAAAAGCCTCTATCGAGGTGAGAGGTGCCCGTACCGCAAACCGACACAGGTAGTCGAGGAGAGAATCCTAAGGTGTGCGAGAGAACTCTCGTTAAGGAACTCGGCAAAATGACCCCGTAACTTCGGGAGAAGGGGTGCTTCTTTGGGTGCATAGCCTAGAGAAGCCGCAGTGAATAGGCCCAGGCGACTGTTTAGCAAAAACACAGGTCTCTGCAAAACCGTAAGGTGACGTATAGGGGCTGACGCCTGCCCGGTGCTGGAAGGTTAAGAGGAGCGGTTAGCGCAAGCGAAGCTGTGAATTGAAGCCCCAGTAAACGGCGGCCGTAACTATAACGGTCCTAAGGTAGCGAAATTCCTTGTCGGGTAAGTTCCGACCCGCACGAAAGGCGTAACGATCTGGGCACTGTCTCAACGAGAGACTCGGTGAAATTATAGTACCTGTGAAGATGCAGGTTACCCGCGACAGGACGGAAAGACCCCGTGGAGCTTTACTGTAGCCTGATATTGAATTTTGGTACAACTTGTACAGGATAGGTAGGAGCCAGAGATCTCGGAGCGCCAGCTTCGAAGGAGGCGTCGGTGGGATACTACCCTGGTTGTATTGAACTTCTAACCCATGCCCCTTAGCGGGGTAGGAGACAGTGTCAGGCGGACAGTTTGACTGGGGCGGTCGCCTCCTAAAGAGTAACGGAGGCGCCCAAAGGTTCCCTCAGAATGGTTGGAAATCATTCGTAGAGTGTAAAGGCATAAGGGAGCTTGACTGCGAGACCTACAAGTCGAGCAGGGTCGAAAGACGGGCTTAGTGATCCGGTGGTTCCGCATGGAAGGGCCATCGCTCAACGGATAAAAGCTACCCCGGGGATAACAGGCTTATCTCCCCCAAGAGTCCACATCGACGGGGAGGTTTGGCACCTCGATGTCGGCTCATCGCATCCTGGGGCTGTAGTCGGTCCCAAGGGTTGGGCTGTTCGCCCATTAAAGCGGTACGCGAGCTGGGTTCAGAACGTCGTGAGACAGTTCGGTCCCTATCCGTCGTGGGCGTAGGAAATTTGAGAGGAGCTGTCCTTAGTACGAGAGGACCGGGATGGACATACCGCTGGTGTACCAGTTGTCTTGCCAAAGGCATCGCTGGGTAGCTATGTATGGACGGGATAAGTGCTGAAAGCATCTAAGCATGAAGCCCCCCTCAAGATGAGATTTCCCATTACGCAAGTAAGTAAGACCCCTGAAAGACGATCAGGTAGATAGGTTCGAGGTGGAAGTGCGGCGACGCATGCAGCTGACGAATACTAATCGGTCGAGGACTTAACCACATTTTATTGCACAAATTCAATGAAACGTTTATCCAGTTTTGAAAGAATGAAAATTCTTTTCAAGGGTTTCAAGACACAGTAGTGTATTGGAAGCCGACAATAGTGAAGTGATGATGGCAAAGAGGTCACACCCGTTCCCATACCGAACACGGAAGTTAAGCTCTTTAGCGCCGATGGTAGTTGGGGGCTTCCCCCTGTGAGAGTAGGACGTCGCTTCGCACACGCTAAACCACTGAGAAATCAGTGGTTTTTTTGTTTATAAAACCCGGTATATTAAATATTTGAGGACCTCTAACTTGAAAATAAAATACAGTTTCGTTAAAGTACATACATAGTAAAGGGAGGAATTGTAATGAAAGCACTTTTTGAAAAATTTAAATTGAATGAACAGGTTGAACTACGAAATCGTTTAGTTATGGCACCTATGACAACCTACTCTGCAAATGAAGATGACACTGTTTCCGATGAGGAAATCACATATTATAAAGAACGTGCTGCAGGTGCTGGAATGATCATTACAGCATGCGCATATGTCGCAGCAAACGGCAAAGCATTCCCCGGACAAATTGCCGCCCATGAAGACCGTTATATTCCAAGTTTGCGAAGAATTGCACAGGCTATTCAGCAGGGTGGTGCTAAAGCGGTTTTACAAATTCATCATGGAGGCCGTCAATCATACCAAAATTTAGTACCAAACGGAGATGTGGTAAGTGCGAGTACAGCTGTTACAATTGAAAAAAAAGAAGCTCGTGCATTAACACTTGAAGAGACTAAAGAGATGGTTAAAGCTTATGCAGAAGCGACAAGAAGAGCAATTGAAGCGGGGTTTGACGGCGTTGAAATACATGGTGCAAATACGTATTTAATTCAACAGTACTTTTCTGCCTTTACTAATAAAAGAACAGACGAATACGGCGGAACATTTGAAAATAGATTACGTTTCCCACTGGAAGTAGTAAGTGAAGTAATTAAAGTTAAAAACACATATGCAGACGAAAAATTTATTGTCGGTTACCGTTTCAGTCCGGAAGAACCTGAAGAAGATGGTATTACAATGGATGATACAGTAAAATTAGTGGATGAATTAGCGAAAACAGCGCTAACATATTTGCATATCTCTCTGGGGGATTTCAAATCGGAAACACATCGTTATGAAAACGGCCAACAAAACCGTATTTCTGTAATTCACAGCTTGTTAAATGGGCGTAAACCATTAATCGGTGTCGGGTCAATTTATACTCGTGAAGAAGCAGAACAAGCATTACAGTTAGGTGCAGATTTAGTAGCGCTTGGCCGTGCCTTGTTGATTGAGCCGCATTGGGTGGAAAAGGTACAGAACAAGGAAAACGTTGTCACATCTTATGATGAAAAAATTGATACTGTAATTCCTGGTCCTTTAATGGAGAAAATCCTGTCAAGACCAGGTTGGATTCCGGGTATATAAGTCAGTAATTTCTAAAATGCAAAATTTAAGTTTATGAATTATGGAGGATGCGAATACGTTCGTATTCTCCTTTTTCTATTGGCTATGTTTGAACCGCTTAATTTCGGGAATGGTTTCATAAGGATATTGAGGGGGGATACGAATGAATAAAAAGGGTTTTTATGTCTTCCTGTCTATTTGTCTCGTTATGCTGGTAGCTATGCTAATAACAGCTTGTCAGGATGAAGTATTAGAGATAGAAGAAAGTAATACATATGTTTGGCAAAAATACATGAATGAAGAAGAGTATGAAGAAGTAAAAGAGGGGATGTCTTATTTAGATGTAGTGCGCATTTCAGGAGGCGCCGGACAGAAAATTGATACCGGTACTTATGAATGGAATGATGAAATTCTTTTGACAAAAGGGTATCGTCTAAAATTTGAGGATGAAGTATTGGTAAAGAAAGAAGTAATAGAACGCAAAGGTAACTCAAAGCGTTAGGAAACGGCAAAAGTGAGGTTGAACGTAGGGGTGCTAATAGTATTTCTTCTTTAGCCTACAAATAAAGAAAAGTACGGAAACATTCTTTTTTCTTATAAAAAAGGAGTGTTTTTCTTTTTTTTACAGCTACTTTATATTAACGTATTTGAGTATGAGTCAATCCAAAAGTGATACATTTTGAACAATTGCTTCAGTTCAAGTAAACTAGAGATAATGGATTTTTTTTTGGAAGGAAGCAATCAGATGATATTTGAAAAAGATATAGAAACGCTGGAAGAGACTCAGGCGCTTGCGATGAGATTGGCGGAATTAGTCGAGCCGCAGTATACGATTACACTTGAAGGTGATTTAGGTGCCGGCAAGACGACATTTACACAGAGCTTTGCAAAAGGACTTGGCGTAAAACGGACGGTCAATAGTCCAACATTTACGATTATGAAGCAATATACGGGACGTATACCGCTTAATCATCTGGATGTATATCGTCTGGAAGATAGTGATGAAGATTTAGGATGGGAAGAAATTTTTTATGGGGATGCTGTAACAGTTGTGGAATGGGCACATCTTATACAGGAAGATTTGCCTGAAGAGCGTTTAGCAATTGAAATTACACGCATCGATGAAACAAAACGCAAATTTGTATTGAAACCGATAGGCGAAAAGTATGTTCGTCTTTGTGAGGAGTTATTAAAATGATTTGGTTAGGAATAGAGACAGCAAATGCACCACTTTCTGTCGCAATAGTACAAGATAATAAAATAATTGCAGAAGTCGTGCAAAATATAAAATTAACGCATTCCGTTGGTGCAATGCCGGCAATTGAAGAAGTTATAAACAAGGCAGGCTTAATACCGGAACAAATTGATGCGATCGCCGTTTCTGAAGGTCCCGGCTCTTATACAGGCGTTCGAATTGGTGTTACTCTTGCCAAAACTTTGGCCTGGTCATTGCAAAAACCATTGGTAGGTGTATCAAGCTTGAAAGCACTGGCTGCAAATGCACGTGTTGCGAACTACGCAATCTGTTCATTGATCGATGCCCGTCGTCAAAATGTATATGCAGGTGTATATGAAGCAAATACTATGGAGCCGATTGTTGAAGATCATCATGATCATATCGATGGATTATTACAGAAGCTGCAACAATTAGAACGACCAATATTATTTGTCGGAGCCGATGCCGGTATGTACATGGAAAAAATTCAGCAAGTGCTAGGTAATTCTGCTATCCGTGCACCATTTACGATGGATCTACCTCGTGCATCCGAACTGATTGCTTTAGCACAACAAATGCCATTACCGACAATTGAGGCTGTCCATGGTTTTGTTCCCCAATATCGCCGTATTGCAGAAGCAGAAGCGAATTGGATAAAGGAACAGAAAAAGGAGCAACTTTAATGGTACAGTATCGCAGAATGACAATCGATGATGTTCAGGCTATTCATAAAATTGAACTTGCAACATTTCCTGTACCTTGGACATTGGATTCATTTTATTACGAAATGACTGAAAACCAATATGCCCATTATTTAGTTGCGGAAAACGAAAACGGTGAAATTATCGGCTTCTGCGGAATCTGGCTTGTTATTGATGCAGCACAGATTACCAACGTAGCAGTTGTACAATCTGTACGTGGTCAAGGTATTGGCGAGACACTTATGCGTGAAGCGATGCGAGTAGCAAAAGAAGCAAATATGGACGTCATGAGCTTGGAAGTACGTGTAACGAATACTGTTGCACAAAATTTATATCGCAAACTTGGTTTCCAAGATGGAGGTCTTCGTAAAGGCTACTATACGGACAACCAGGAAGATGCGTTAGTAATGTGGGTGAATTTATAATGGATAACTATATATTAGCAATTGAAACTAGCTGTGATGAAACAGCAGCTGCCATTATTAAAAATGGCACAGAGATTATTTCGAATGTTGTATCATCACAAATTGACAGTCATAAGCGTTTCGGCGGAGTTGTCCCGGAAATCGCATCACGTCACCATGTTGAACAGATGACAATTGTTTTGGAAGAAGCATTAAAACAGGCAAATATGGAACCGAAAGATTTAACAGCAGTTGCCGTAACTGAAGGACCGGGACTGGTAGGTGCATTGTTGATCGGTATTAATGCGGCTAAGGCGTTCGCATTTGTACATGGCTTGCCATTAATCGGGACCCATCATATTGCCGGACATATTTATGCAAACAATCTTGTACAGCCAATGGAATTTCCGCTGTTGGCACTCGTTGTTTCAGGTGGGCATACAGAGCTTGTCCTGATGCGTGAACATGGTTCGTTTGAAGTTATTGGCGAAACACGTGATGATGCTGCAGGTGAAGCATATGACAAAGTAGCACGCGTATTGAATATGCCATATCCGGGTGGTCCGCATATTGACCGCCTTGCACATGAAGCGACAGAAGCCGTTCCTTTCCCGCGTGTATGGCTGGAGGAAGATTCATATGACTTTAGTTTCAGCGGTTTGAAATCTGCAGTGATTAACTATAAACATAATATGGATCAGCGCGGTGAAGAAATCATTGCCGAGCATGTTGCAAAAGGCTTCCAGGACAGTGTAGTGGAAGTATTAACAGGAAAAACAGTACGAGCAGCACGTGAATTCCAGGTAAAACAAGTAATTGCAGCCGGCGGTGTATCGGCCAATAAAGGATTGCGTACAGCATTGGAACTTGCGTTTAAAGATGAAGGTATTCCATTTTATGTACCGCCTTTAAAATTATGTACAGATAATGCTGCAATGATCGGTGCGGCAGCATATGAAATGTATAAAGCAGGAGTTCGTGGAAATTTAGCTATGAATGGACGACCTGGGTTGGAGCTTTTGAGCTGGAAATAGGGTAAATAGGCATGATGAAAAGGTGTAGCACTACATCCTTTTCTCATGCTTTTTTTATATGTATTTTTAATTTGTTTTCTTTCAATAATATAAAAAAGTCGAATCTAGTAATTTATGATGGATAAATCTCATTTATAACAAGTTTTTATTGACTGTTCAACTTTTCTGAAAATTATCCACAGATAAAGTAAAATACCCACAAAAAAACTTGCGAACATGCGTACTTATACACAAACTGTGCATAACTTGTGGGTAACATGTGACTTATCTATATATAGTAGTGTCTTTTTCACACAGCAATGTGCATAACTTTGATTTTAAATGTGGATAATGTGGAAAACTATGTTGATATGTTGATACTACTAGATTTGTATTGTGAATAAAATTGTGGAGAAATTTGTAGAAATTTGGCGTATTGACCTATATATATGATTATCATGTAGAAAGGATGATAGAAAGGTTTAATATTATACAATAGCAATACAACAAATATAACTCTGCGGAAAAAAGCCTGGCCATGAGCGTATAAAAATGGAGTGTCCATATGTTGATGGACACTCCATTAATTATAGGTGGTCAAGCTCTTCGTTTAGTTCAAGCCATTCCATTTCAAATGATTCGTGCTGTTCTTTTACATCATTCAGCTCAGATTGGATTGATAAAGTTTTTTCATGATCCGAATAAATGTCAGGATCACATAGTTGTTCTTCAAAGATGGCGATTTTTTCATTTAAAACGCCCATCTGCTTTTCAATATCTTCTATTGCACGGCGAATTTGACGTTCTCTTTTTTTCGCGTCCTTATCAATCATTGATGTCGTCTTAGTTTGAACAGGCGATTCAGCCGAATTTTTTTCAACGGCTGCGGCTTTCATTGCAGCTAATTCTTCAAGCTCCTCTTTCTTTTCCACATAATAATCGTAGTCACCTAAATATTCGAAAGAACCGGTACCTGAAAGTTCAATGACTTTTGTAGCAATACGATTGATGAAATAACGGTCATGTGAAACGAATAGCAGTGTTCCGGGATAATCGATTAGGGCATTTTCCAATATTTCTTTACTGTCCAAGTCTAAATGGTTTGTCGGCTCATCAAGTACTAGGAAATTAGATTTTTGCATCATTAATTTCGCAAGTGCAAGTCGCGCTTTTTCTCCACCTGATAAGGAATTCACTGTTTTCGATACATCATCCCCGCTAAAAAGGAAGCGACCTAAAATGTTGCGTATATCCTTTTCGTTCAGCAATGGCCATTCATCCCAAAGCTCGCTAAGAACAGATTTATTCGAGTGAAGCTTTGCCTGCTCCTGATCATAATAGCCGATTTGAACATTTGTACCATAACGGACATCGCCGGCAAGTGCCTCGATATCTTTAACGATTGTTTTCAATAAGGTAGACTTCCCAACACCGTTTGGTCCGACAAGTGCAATACGATCTTCTCTAAATACACGCATTCCAATATTTTGGGAAATAGCCTTACCGTTAAAACCGATTGTTAAATTATCGACGGACAGCACGTCATTTCCGCTTTGGCGGTCAATTGAAAAACCGAAGTTGGCACTTTTTTCATCGCCATCAGGAGATTCCATCCAACTCGTCTTCTCCAGAACTTTGCGACGTGACTGGGCCATTTTTGTAGTGGAAGCACGGGCAAGGTTTTTCTGGATAAATGTTTCGAGCTTGGCCTTTTCATCCATTTGACGCTCATACATTTTTAAATCACGTTCGTAGTTTTTCGCCTTTTCGTCTAGATAGGCACTGTAGTTCCCTACATACTTCGACACTTTCGTACGAGACACTTCGTAAACGATCGACACGACCTGATCCAGGAAATAACGGTCATGCGAAACGATTAAAATCGCTCCTTCATAACCTTTTAAGTAGCCTTCCAGCCATGACAATGTTTCAATATCCAGATGGTTGGTCGGCTCATCCAAAATAAGGAGGTCGGGCTTTGACAAAAGAAGCTTAGCTAGGGCAAGGCGTGTCCTTTGTCCGCCGGATAGAGAGCGAATCGGCTTTTGATAATCTTCGGGGAAAAATTGCATCCCATGCAGAACAGAGCGTGTATCGGCTTCATACTGATAACCGCCTGCATCTTTGAAATCATGCTGCAGCTGGTCATACTCTGCCATGATGCGTGCATATTGTTCGCTATCTTCATAAATCGCAGGGTCGGCCATTTGCTGTTCTAGGTGACGCAGCGTTTGCTCCTGTTTTTGCAGGTTTGCGAAAATTGTCATCATTTCGTCCCAAATTGAAAGTTCAGAGTCTATGCCTGCATGCTGCTCTAAATAACCGATTTGAATATCTTTTGGAATAATAATTTCACCGGAGTCATAGCTCATTTGTCCGGCAATTATTTTCAGTAATGTGGATTTGCCGGCACCGTTTCGTCCCACTAATGCCACGCGATCCCGGTGCTGTACTTCTAGTTTTACACCGCTTAATATTTCATCTGTAATAAAGGATTTATATAATTGATTTACCTGTAAGACAATCATGTTTACACCTCAGTTTCTCCTATTTAGTTTAATGTATGGGAACATTGTTCGCAACGATGGATACTTTACTTGTCGCTCCTTGTTTAGTAAGATTAACTTGCTTCTGCACAAAGAGTGGAGTTCAGTTAAGCGTGTCATATCGCTTGGCGAAAACGGCGTGATAAAATCATGTTAGTTGGCCCCGACAGTTTAAATGGAGGCATTATTGAAAAGATTTTGCAAATGTACATAGGAGGAGAATGTGTGAAACAAGAAGTAAAAATTCCACAAGCAACAACAAAAAGACTTCCTCTTTATTATCGATTTTTGAAAAACTTCGCGACTGAAGGTAAAAAGCGTATTTCTTCACAGGAATTAAGCGATGCGATGAAAATAGATTCGGCTACGATTCGACGTGACTTTTCTTATTTTGGAGCACTCGGTAAAAAGGGGTATGGATATGATGTCCAGTATTTACTCGAGTTTTTCCGTCAAACTCTGGATCAGGACGAAGCGATGAACGTTGCACTAATAGGAGTCGGAAATCTGGGTAATGGCTTACTTAAATATAACTTCCAAAAAAATCACAACACGCGTATCGTTGTTGCATTTGATACGAAGGCCCCGTTGGAAGGAACGACGATTAGTGATATTCCTGTATTCCATCCAGATCGACTGGAGGAAATGTATGAGGAATTTGGCGCGGAGCTGGCGATACTGACTGTTTCATCCCGCTCAGCACAAATGATGACAGACCGACTCGTTAAAATAAATGCAAAAGGTATATTAAATTTCACACCAGTACGATTATCTGTTCCAGACACGATTAAAGTGATGAACATTGATCTATCGGTAGAATTACAGGCACTTACGTATTTAGTGCGAAACTCAGGTAAGTAATAAAATGTTCAATACTATAAATAGCAAATTCTAGTTAATTAATGTAAAATATACATAATAATAGAGGAGGTGGCTATAGTGATTGTACATCTAAATGCGATTACACCTGTGAGCCTGATTATCATTGGACTGATTGCTTTGTTAATATTCGGACCCAAAAAATTGCCATCATTAGGTCGTGCGATGGGGACAACTTTACGTGAATTCCGTAGTGCTACGAAAGGCTTGACGGATGACGACGACGATTTCGATACAAAGAAAAAAGTGATTGAACATAAAGAGAACGAAAAAAACGAAGTAAAGTAAAATAAGGATGTCTTGCTATGAATTCAAGAGAATTAACCGTACTTGAACATATGGAAGAGCTTAGAAAACGCCTGTTTTTCGTAGCGATTTTCTTCGTGATGGCCCTTTTCATCGGTTTCTATACGGCGAAACCACTTATTCGATACATTCAACGCAGTGATTTAGCTGCCAGTTTTTCGATGAACGCATTTAGTCCGGCAGATCCTTTAACCGTTTATTTACAAGTTACATTTATTGTAGCTGCCGTTATTGTATCGCCATTATTGCTTTACCAGCTATGGGCGTTTATCACACCTGGTTTGCATGAGGCTGAACGTAAGGCAACATTGAAATATATTCCGTATGCATTTGTACTGTGTATTGGGGGAATAGCCTTTGCCTATTTTGTGTTATTTCCATTTATAATGCGATTTATGACGGACTTATCCAATGATTTGAATATTACGCAAACAATCGGTATTAATGAATTCTTCTCATTTCTAATTAAGTTAATTGTACCCTTTGCGGTGCTGTTTCAATTACCTGTTGTAACACTGTTCCTTTCTCGTCTCGGAATCATCAATCCGAAGCTTATGGTGAAATTCCGGAAATATGCGTATTTTGTATTAATCGTAATTTCGGTATTGCTGGCACCGCCTGATTTAGTATCGAACATTATTATTGCAATTCCACTATTTGTTTTATATGAACTGAGTATTGTCATTGCGCGAATTGGTTACCGAAAATATGAAGTGGCTGAAAAAGAACGCTTATTGGCAGAAGAAGAACGTGAACGTGAGCTGCAAGTAGAAGAACTGCTTGAAATGCAGCGCAGGCAAATGGAACAGATGAATAATAGTTAATGACAACGCTATCGAACTTGATAGCGTTTTTTTGTTTTCTGTATAAAAAAACCCGCTATTTTACATAGCGGGCAGAAGTTATATTTGAAACTTATCGGCATTCATCTGGATAAATGTGACGAAACCGTTCAAGAGGACGTGCGCGATAATCGGTGTGAGAAGACGCTTTGTTTTATGATATAAAAATGCGAAAATCATACCGCAAATTGTATACAATAAAATGTGCGTGAAATCCATATGGATCGCAGCGAATACAATCGCACTGATTATGCTGGCAATCCAGAAATTATAGTTTTGTATAATCGAACCGAAAATGACACGGCGGAATACAAGCTCTTCCAAGACCGGTCCTAAAAATACAGTCGCAATGATCATTATCGGAGCTACCTTTGTGACACTCATAATTGCTTCGGTATTTTCAGAGCCCATGTCAATTCCTAAAGCAAGCTCGATGTAAGCACCGATTGTCTGGCCTAAAAAGACCAGGAAGAAACCGATAATCCCCCAACCGATAGAAGCACCAATAGAAGCCTTCTCTCCTTTAAATACATCCCAAAATTGCTTATTGCGGGAGATTAATATAAAACTCACAATAAAAGCAACCGCAAATGATATAGTTGACCACCAAGCAGATAATTTTATAAGTTTATCCTGCTCAGACATACCAGGAAAAAGTTGTAAAAGGGAATCTTTTAAGCCGGGTATGAATATAAGTAATAAGGCTGATAACTGACAGATGATATAAGTTATTAACACATAAAATGCGGTCTTCTGTGTTTTAAACTTATCTGATGAACGGGAAGTCACGAATGAAAAACCTTCTTTCTCTCTTACAGACTAGTAGAATTACACACCCACGAAATGCATGAGGTATGCTGTATCTTCTATTATAGAGTTTACTATGGACTATTATGAATGCCCCACTGTTATACATTTAACATTATTGTAGAGGAATTTGCCAATAAATCAAAATTTTTTAGTGCACATACTTGCAAAAAAATATGGAATTCTTTAAACTAATAAATGTGTTAGCACTCGACAAATGAGAGTGCTAAAAATAGAAAATTTTTTAGGAGGTTGTTTCAATTGTTAAGACCATTAGGAGATCGCATCATTATCGAACTTGTTGAGGTAGAGGAAAAAACTGCATTTGGTATTGTTTTACCCGACTCAGCAAAAGAAAAACCACAAACTGGTAAAGTAGTGGCAGTAGGTACAGGTCGTGTTCTTGACAACGGCACTCGTCTTGAGCTTGACGTAAAAGAAGGCGACGAAATTATCTTCTCTAAATTCTCTGGTACGGAAGTTAAGTACGACGGCGTAGAATATTTAATCCTGCGTGAGAGCGATGTACTTGCAATTGTCGGATAATTACAAAATCAAAAGAAAAATGCAGCTAGTTATACATACTAATCTTTGCTAGCTGCACATCTTCATAAACAATAAATTAAAAAATAGATCGTAAATATTAGGAGGAAAATGAATTATGGCAAAAGATATTAAGTTTTCAGAAGAAGCACGTTCATTAATGGCGGCTGGTGTAGATAAATTAGCTAACGCTGTAAAAGTAACTTTAGGTCCTAAAGGCCGTAACGTAGTTTTAGAGAAAAAATTCGGTTCTCCACTTATTACAAATGACGGTGTATCGATTGCAAAAGAAATTGAATTAGAAAATGCTTATGAAAATATGGGCGCTAAATTAGTAGCTGAAGTAGCTTCTAAAACGAACGAAATTGCAGGGGATGGTACTACAACAGCAACAGTACTTGCACAAGCGATGATTCGTGAAGGTCTTAAAAACGTAACAGCTGGCGCTAACCCAGTAGGTATCCGTAAAGGTATGGACAAAGCGGTTGCTGCTGCATTAACAGAGCTTCAGGCTATTTCACGTCCGGTAGAAAATAAAGAATCGATCGCACAAGTAGCGGCAATCTCATCAGCAGATGATGAAATCGGTCAATACATTGCTGATGCGATGGAGCGCGTAGGCAACGATGGCGTTATTACAATTGAAGAATCAAAAGGTTTTACAACAGAACTAGATGTAGTAGAAGGTATGCAATTTGACCGTGGTTATGCATCACACTACATGGTAACTGATACAGATAAAATGGAAGCGGTACTTGATAACCCATTCATTTTAATTACTGACAAAAAAATCTCTAACATTCAGGAGATTTTACCGGTATTGGAACAAGTGGTTCAACAAGGTCGTCCGATTTTAATTATTGCTGAAGATGTTGAAGGGGAAGCTCTTGCGACATTAGTAGTAAATAAATTACGTGGTACTTTCAACGCAGTAGCAGTAAAAGCTCCAGGTTTCGGTGACCGTCGTAAAGCAATGTTGGAAGATATTGCCGTATTAACTGGTGGTCAAGTAATTACACAAGATCTTGGTTTAGACTTAAAATCAGCTGATTTATCATCTTTAGGTCGTGCTGCGAAAGTTATCGTATCAAAAGATAACACTACAATCGTTGAAGGTGCTGGTAACACAGACGCAGTAGCGGGTCGTGTAAACCAAATCCGTGCACAACTTGCTGAAACAGCATCAGAATTCGACAAAGAAAAATTACAAGAGCGCTTAGCTAAATTAGCTGGTGGTGTTGCAGTTATTAAAGTTGGTGCTGCAACAGAAACAGAATTAAAAGAGCGCAAATTACGTATTGAAGACGCATTGAACTCAACTCGTGCAGCGGTAGAAGAAGGTATCGTATCAGGTGGTGGTACAGCACTTCTAAATGTATACGCGGCAGTTGAAAAAGTATTGGATCAAGTGGAAGGCGATGTAGCAACTGGTGTACGCATTATTTTACGTGCATTAGAAGAGCCAGTTCGTCAAATTGCTGAAAACGCTGGATTAGAAGGTTCAATTATCGTTGACCGTTTAAAACGTGAAGAAGTAGGTATTGGCTTCAACGCGGCAACAGGCGAGTGGGTAAACATGGTTGATGCAGGCGTAGTTGACCCGGCAAAAGTTACGCGTTCAGCATTACAAAATGCAGCGTCAGTAGCTTCACTGTTCTTAACAACAGAAGCAGTAGTTGCAGATATTCCAGAACCAGCAGGCAGCGGTATGCCGGACATGGGCGGCATGGGTATGCCAGGAATGATGTAATTCCATTAAATAACATTGAACGTTTTTCATAATACAAATCGGTTGTTTTGTTTATTAGCAAAACAGCCGATTTTTTTTTATACATTATTTTGTATTTTAATAATCGATAAATTATAATATGTAAAGGTTCCAAAAAAAGGGGGAATTGGATGAGGAAGTTTTCGGTTTTACTGACACTTGTATTGTTTTTACAACTCGTTTTACCATTGGCAAATATAGTGCAGGCAGAAGATGAAAGTAAGTCGCTTTACTATTTAGCGCTTGGTGACTCGCTCGCTGCGGGAATGAATGAAAACGGCGAAATTGGTTTTGGCTATGCAGACTTACTCGCTAAAAATTACCAGGAACAGAAAAGTGAAGTTATATTCAATAAAGGATTTTCTTATCCTGGGTTTACAACAGTCGATGTGTTAAAAGGTATTGAAGAAAACGTCACGAAACCTATTTATGATTTAAATGGTGTCTCGCAAAATAATGTAGCAATCAAGGAAGCTATACAGCAGGCAGACATAATTACACTGAGTGTTGGAGCAAATGATATTTTAAAAAATGTAAATCGCTCTGAATCCGGTGAATTCAGCTTTGATACATCAGGTGTTCTTAAAAGCATTCAGGATGTATCGGTGAACTATAAAAAGATTTTCGAAAGCATTTATAAAATTAATCCTGAAGTTAAGATGATTGTCATGGGTCTTTACAATCCGTTTCCTTATATTGAAGATCCTGCAATTCAAAAGCAGCTAAGCTTACTCGTGACGACTCTGAATAATTCAATGAAGAGTATTGTAGAAAATAATGGCGGCATATTTACTGAAGTGGCTGCACAAATCGCTGCGGATGCGAAAACGTATTTACCGAACCCTCAAAATATCCATTTAAGTGAAGCGGGTTATCAAGTCGTAGCGGATGCGATGTTGAAGAATTATTTGGATGCATTGATCAGAGAGGAAGATAATTCGGAAGGCGAGATCGTCAAAGCGCCATTTACTGATATTCAAAACCATTGGGGCAAAGATTATATTGATGCTGCCTATGCAAAAGGTATTATGAATGGATATGAAGATGGTACATTCCAGCCGAATGCCAATATGACACGTGCTCAAGTGATATCTGTCATTTCAAAGGCTTTTGGATTAACTGGAACAAACGAAGCTCCTTTTAAAGATATCAGTCATTATGCACAGCAAACTCAAGATGCAATAGCTGCTGCATATGAAGCGGGCTTAATTAAAGAAAATAACGGGTATTTTAATCCTCAAGGTAAAATTACACGTTCACAGTTAGCATTGATTTTAATGCGCCTTTCAAACATTCAGGCTGGTCAGCAGTATGTACCTGCAAAACAGGCACCTTTCCATGATATTGCAAATTATGACCGTGAAGCGCAGTTAGCAATTACCTTTTTATATGATGCGGGCGTAGTGCAGGGAACAAGTGCCACTACATTTTCACCTAAAGGCAATGTTACACGTGCTCAAGTGGCGAAAATTTTAGTACTTGCAGTAAATGAAAAATAAAAAACAAGCGTTAAATGGACGGGGATCCATTTAACGCTCGTTTTTTGCTGACGAGTAAACAAAAGCAAACTCGTCTATATCATTGCAAAAACGGGGATTTTTGCAAGGGGACACAATGTTAATTATAAACTGTAGCGGGTGCGGAAATTATTCTTTCCACTTTAACCCTTCAAAGAAACGATAAATTTCTTCAAACACTAATTCACGTTCTTTACCTAATGTTAATATATGTCCGGAATTAATGAAAGTTTTAACTGATTTAATTCGTGAATTTACTGAACTATAAATAAGGTCGGCGCTTTCACAATAATATTCATCATCTTCCAAACCACGTAAAATGTGGACTGGAGTCTTGATAACATTTAATTTTTCACTTGTTTCATTAATCATATTTTGTAAATAGTTTAATGAAGGCATTTTTACAAGCTCAGCAATTTTATTTCGGCTATCAACTGATTCGTCATAAGTGCCTGATAACTTTTTATAGTTAATAGCATAATCAATAATTCGATTTTGTAAACTGTCTGTTGATTTTGCTGTTGCTGGAGCAGACATAGTAACAATCGCTTTTGTCGGACGTTCTTCACCAAGCTTCAAAGAGAAGATACCGCCAAGAGAAACACCTGCTACTGCAATTTCATCATAGCCACGATTACGCAATTCATCATAGCCTTCTATAACACTGTCCCACCATTCTGCGGGTTGTGATTGAATTAATAAGTCAGGGCCACCACCATGGCCTTTATATAATGGTGCATGTACTGTATAGTTACGATCCGCTAAATACTTTCCTAAACGTTTTACATCATTTGTATTTCCGGTAAAGCCATGCAGTAATAAAACAGCACGTTTTCCGGATTCAATTGTAAAAGGTTTCGGCGCGATGAGTTTCATTGTCAATTAGACCCCTTTTTTTTATGTCAATTTTATAAAACTTCAAAAAAATGCTTGAAATCTTAAAATAATTTTGTTATGAAAAGCTGTTGTTATCGATTATTATAAAGGTATAAATATATAAGTACAATTTATTATTTTTATTATATTGATGCAAAAAAGTTATGAATGATGTGAGGTATGTAAAATGGAGATTGAACAGCTTCAATATTTCAAAACCGTTGCTACAATGCAACATATGACACGTGCGGCAGAAGTTTTGGCGATTTCCCAACCGGCGTTAAGTAAGTCGATTGCGAACATTGAACAGCATTTAGGAGTACCGCTTTTTAACCGTGAAGGAAGATCAATCTATTTGAACCGTTTTGGTGAGCTTTTCCTGCAAAGTGTCAATATCATTTTGGATGAATACGATCGTATTAAAGAAGAATTTGAAGATATTATTAAACCGGGTTCTGGAGAAGTGTCATTTGGCTTTATCCATACACTCGGGATGGAAATTGTGCCGGAACTGATTGCGTCAACAAGTGAGGCATTTCCGAACATGCAGTTTTCTCTGACACAGGCGACTTCGTTAAACCTGTTAAAGCGGCTTGAAGAAGGGGCCATCGATTTGTGCCTATCGCAAAAAATAGAATCCAGAGTAATTGAAATAGAGACCGAAGAATTATTTGTGGAGGAGCTGTTTGTCATTGTCCCGACAACACATCCATTAGCACAGCAAGATGCTGTTAAATTTGAGGATGTAAAGAATGAACCATTTATTGCGATTAAAAAGGGGAATTCGCTCCGACAACTGGTGGATGAGCTTTTTTTAGAGCGGGGAATTGCGTTAAACACAACATTCGCTGCCGAAGAAATGCACACAGTAGCAGGATTTGTCGGTGCGGGCATGGGGATATCCGTAATACCGAATATTAAAGGGCTTGATCATTATAAAGTAAAACGTTTAAAGCTTGATCCGCCATGTTTCCGTTCCGTCTGTGTTTCATGGGCAAAAAATCGTTATTTGCCTCCAGCTGTATCCGAGTTCAAACAGTATTTACTGGATTATTTTAAGCAAAAGGAGGAGTGAATGATATGGAGCACAACCAATTTAGAGCCTGGCTTAAACTGCAAGGAATCGAGCATGAGGAAAAGTGGCTGGAGCAATTTGACTCAGCATGTAAAGAGGACGGGCAGGCAATCGTAAATATCGCCCTGTTATACAAAGTTCATGGACAATATGACGAAATGTACGACTTGCTGAATAAGGCGGTTGAGCAGCAAAACAGAGAAGCTATGTATGAACTGGGAAACTGTTATTTTGAACAGCTTGGCGAAAAAGGGAGCGAGCACCAAGCATTTTTACTCTATCAAAGTGCTGCACAATTGGGTCACCCGGATGCAATGAATAATTTAGCAGATATGTATTTGAACGGTGAAGGAACAGCAGTTGATGAACAACGGGCGCTCAGCTGGTTCAAGAAGGCAGCGCAATTAGGAGTCGCCGAAGCAATGTTTACCCTAGGAATGATGTATGAACAAGGATTGGGAACGGAATGCGATGAATCCCAGGCCTTTGCTTATTATTCTTGCAGCGCAGAACTGCAGGATGTCGAGGCAATGTATCGCATTGGTATGATTTGTTTTTCAGGAGAACTGGGGCAACAGCAAGATCAGGAAAAAGCGGTGGAATGGTTTTTAAAAGCGAGTGAACAGTTCCATGTCGATGCAACATTTAATATCGGCTACTGCTATGAACATGGTTGTGGTGTCACCCGAAATAACGATAAAGCAATCCATTACTATAAAAAGGCAAGTCTACTTGGAGATATGGAAGCAACAAAAAAAATTGTAAACTACTATGAGTTGACGGACCCAGCTGAAGTAACCAAGTGGCGGGAAAAGCTAATAGTTCTAAATAACGATATAAATGAATAATAATGAGATAGAGACAATAAAAGTTTCCATTTTCTATCATCCTGTCATAATTTAGACCCATTTTATCTTGAAAAATAGGTTTAATTTTAGTGAAAAATAGGAAATATATTATAAGGGGAAAGTATTAAGAAGGGGGAATTTTCATGTTTATGTTTGCAGTCCACCAATTCTCTTCTGAACATAATGAGGATAGTAGTATTCAAAAACTACAGCAAATGCTATTAGAACAGCGAGAGAATTTGACGACGCTATGTACAATCGTAGAATATTTAAAAAGTTATATCCAAACAGGATTAGATCATAAAGATGTTGTTAAATACAAGCAAAAAATCCAAATGATGACGGATAAACAAGAAAAACGCTACAATCAGATTGATGAGCTTATCAATACTAATATTTTGGAATTGAAGAAGGGTAAAACAGCAGATAATACCGCACTTATATACGGGAAAGAAGTCCGGAAAATTGAATCTGGTGTTCGTACTTTAAAACTATTTGCGAGCGATGCGGTGAATATGTTAGATCTTAACAAACACTTGGAAAATCGCAGCAGTGAACGCATCCGTTATTTTGATAAACGCTCTATGTCTTTGGAAGCAGAAATTATTTCCCTAACAAAGCAACTATCTTATAAATAGTATAAGAAGCCGTCCTACCATAATTTCAGGTAGGATGGCTTTTCTTATGTGTTTGTGAAAATTGTAATACCCTACAGACCATATTTTGTATAAAAAAGTTTATACTTATAAAAGAGAAGTGATCGAAATAGGAGAGAATGGATATGAAAACAGTAGTAGTTGTAGGTGGCGGGATTACCGGGCTATGTACGATGCATTATTTAAAAAATAAAATGCATGAGCAAAACGTGGAAGCGCGGTTAATACTGATTGAAAAGAACGAATATTTAGGCGGGAAAATTCATTCCGAAAAGGATAAAGGCTTTATTATGGAAACGGGGGCTGACTCAATTGTAGCTCGCCATCCGGAGGTATTGAAGCTCGTAAAAGAACTTGATTTTGAATCAGAGCTTGTCTATAACGAAACAGGCATTTCTTACATTCATACGAATAATGAGCTGCATGCAATCCCGGCAGGATCGACATTCGGTATTCCGATGAGTGTGGAATCGCTCATGTCGAGTACATTAATTTCTGAAGAAGGAAAGAAGAGAGCACTTCAAGATTTAGAAATCCCGAATACTAGATTTACAAAAGAAAGCTCGATCGGTACGTTTTTGGAATACTTTTTAGGAGAAGAAATTGTCCGCAAGCAAATTGCCCCTGTATTGGCTGGTGTTTATTCAGGCGATTTATATCAATTAAGTCTGGCATCCACTTTGCCTTATTTAGTGGACTATAAGAACGACTACGGATCGATTATTAAAGGGTTCGAGGCACATCGTGAGCAATTCGAAAAAGCTGCGAACAAGAAATTTATTTCTTTCCGTTCGGGGTTATCGGCACTGATCGATCGTTTAGAAGAACAGCTGCCGGAAGTTGAATTCATGAAAAAGACAGTGACAAAGCAAATCAATAAATTAGGCGAGCAATATGAAGTCGTGCTGGAAGATGAAACAATTTTAGCGGATGTTGTTGTACTGGCGGTCCCGAATGAAACGGTACGCCAAGTCATACAGAATGAAGCGCTGGAAGACCAGCTGAAAAAGTTTACAACGGCATCCGCTTTAACGATGTATGTGGGCTTTGATGTACCGGACAATATTTTACCGGCAGATGGGACAGGATTTATCGTTTCGCATAATAGTGATTTAGTTTGCAATGCGTCTACATGGACGAGCCGTAAATGGAAACATACGTCTGCAGAAGGCAATTTACTCGTTCGCCTGTTTTATAAAAATATTAATCCGCATTATGAAGAGTTGGCAGCCATGTCTGATGAAGAATTGACGAAAGTCGCATTGGAAGATATCCGTCTCAGCCTGGGTATTGAAGCGGAACCGACAGTCGTCAATGTAACAAAGTGGATTGACCAAATGCCCCGTTATGATTTGGCGCATAATGAAGCATTATCGGAAGTTATACAGCAACTGGGAACAGATTACCCGAATGTTCTTTTGGCAGGATGTGCCTATTTCGGTGTAGGAATCGGTGCCTGTATTTCAAACGGCAAAAAAACGGCTGAACAGATTATTAGTCGAATTATGTAAAGAAATACTTCATTCAGCTAAAGGGTATTGACGGAACTATTAGATAACGTTATGATTCATTTAATTATTTTAAAAATTCATATTATTTTCTTATCAAGAGAAGTCGAGGGACTGGCCCGATGAAACTTCAGCAACCAACGTTAAGTCAGGTGCTAAATCCAGTGGCGGATGCCAGAAGATGAGAAGGGATTAAGTTGATAACTATTATGCCTTCTTTTATTTAATGAAAGAAGGCTTTTTTATATCGTTAATATACTGAAAATACTGTAAATGATGGAGTGAGGGCAATGGGTTTACTTGAAGAATTACAAACACGGGTTTTAACAGCAGACGGGGCAATCGGAACACTTCTTTATTCATATGGATTGGATTATTGTCATGAAGAGATGAATATTGCACGTCCTGATATTATAGAGAAAATTCATGGTGAATATATTGCGGCAGGTGCAGATATTATTCAGACAAATACATATGGAGCAAACCGGATTAAGCTTGCGCGTTATGGCTATGAAAATCGTGTGAAGGAATTTAACGAAGCTGCTTTAAAAATTGCAAAGCGTGCTGCTTCCCTGGATGGGCAATATGTTCTGGCGACGATCGGTGGTATTCGCGGAATCCGAAAAAGTGATGCGACATTAGACGAAATTTTAACTGCATTCCAAGAGCAGGCCGAAGTATTACTAGCTGGTAACCCGGATGGATTTTTACTGGAAACGTATTACGATTTTGAAGAATTATCGCACTGTGTCCATCTACTACGTTCAATGACTGATTTACCGATCATTGCCCAGGTGACGATGCAGGAACCGGGCGTCCTTCAAAATTTAATGTCTCTGAACGAAGCACTTCAGGATTTGGAAAGATTAGGTGCGGACATTGTGGGGAGCAACTGTCGCTTAGGTCCTTTCCATACGATTCAGGCATTTGAAGGAGTCAATTTACCGGATAAGGCTTTTTTATCGGCTTACCCGAATGCGTCATTATTGGATATTGAAGATGGCCGTGTTGTCTATGAATCGGAAACCGACTATTTCGCACGAGCAGCCGTTGAACTTGTAAACCAGGGAGTCCGTTTAATTGGCGGTTGCTGCGGAACGACCCCGAAGCATATTGCGGCTGTAAAAAAACGTTTGGCGAATATGCAGCCGATCGAAACGAAAGAAGCGAAACATGGGCAAACACAATTTGTCCGTATTCCGGAGCCTCGTAAACAAGAGCCGCTCCATGAAAAGGCTAAACGTGAACGTTCTGTTATTGTGGAACTTGATACACCGCGTCATCTGGAAATTGACGGATTTGTCGAAGGGGCTAAACAACTGGCAAAAGCGGGCGCCGATGTCATTATGATGGCTGATAACTCACTTGCTTCGCCGCGAATCAGTAATATCGCGATGGCTGCTATTTTAAAAGAGCATGGAATTCGTTCATTGCCGCATTTAACTTGCCGTGACCGCAATTTAATCGGGCTTCAGTCACATTTAATGGGACTTGATGCGCTGGAACTCCATGATATTCTTGTCATCACAGGGGACCCGACAAAAGTGGGGGATTTCCCGGGAGCGACGAGTGTGTATGATGTTTCGTCAATGGAGCTTATTTCTCTTATTAAACAGCTAAATAAAGGCGGTTCTTTTACAGGGAAATCGCTGCGCAAACAGGCGAATTTCTCGGTAGCCGCTGCCTTTAATCCGAATGTCCGCGTGCTGGACCGTGCAGTTGCCCGTTTAGAGAAGAAAATCGAGCATGGTGCAGATTACTTTATTTCACAGCCGGTTTATACGAAAGAAAAAATTATCGAAATCTATGAAGCGACAAAGCATTTGGAAACACCGATCTATATCGGGATTATGCCGCTTACTTCTTCACGCAGCGCGGAATTTTTACATCATGAAGTACCGGGCATTAAATTGTCCGATGAAGTACTTGCGCGTATGGCTGCCTGCGGGGATGACAAGGAAGCATCGACAGCAGAAGGAATCGCGATTGCGAAAGAGCTGCTCGATACTGCATGCAAATACTTTAACGGTATTTACTTAATTACACCGTTTTTACGCTATGATATGACGCTGGAATTAATGGACTATGTAAAACAATATGATGTGGAAAGTAAAGGAGTTCAGTCGAATGTATAATCACCCGATTCATGAGCAATTACAAAAAAGAATACTTATCATCGATGGTGCCATGGGGACGATGCTTCAGGCAGAAAACCTAACATATGAAGATTTTGGCGGAGAGGACTTGGACGGTTGTAATGAAAACCTGGTACTGACGAGACCTGATGTTTTGGGCAAAATTCACCGTGAATATTTAGCTGCCGGCGCAGATATTATTTGTACAAATACGTTTGGCGGAACACCTCTTGTTCTAGATGAATATGACTTAGGCGACAAGGCGGTTGACATTAATAAGCAGGCGGTCGAAATTGCACTGGAGGCAGCGAAAGAGTTTTCGACACCAGAATGGCCGCGCTTTGTTGCAGGTGCAATCGGGCCTACGACAAAAACATTGTCGGTAACAGGCGGTATTACATTTGAAGAGTTGGAAGAAAACTTTTATATACAGGCTAAAGCGCTAATCGAAGCTGGGGCGGATCTAATCTTAATGGAAACTTCCCAGGACATGCTGAATGTTAAAGCAGGAACGATTGCAATTCACCGTGCATTTGAGGAACTTGGCAAAGAGTTGCCTGTCATGATTTCAGGGACAATTGAGCCAATGGGAACAACGCTTGCCGGGCAATCAATCGAAGCATTTTATATTTCGATCGAACATATTAAACCATTGTCTGTCGGACTGAACTGTGCGACAGGTCCGGAATTTATGACCGATCATATCCGTTCATTGGCAGAGTTGTCGAATGGCTACATTAGCTGTTATCCGAATGCCGGCTTACCGGACGAGGAAGGCTGCTACCATGAAACACCGGATTCATTATCAAAAAAACTGCAAGGCTTCGCAGAAAAAGGCTGGCTGAATATCGTCGGCGGCTGCTGTGGTACAACGCCGGCACATATTGCGGCGATCCGTGAAGCGGTAGATGGCTATAAACCGCGTGAGCCGAAAGATGTAACACATGGACATGTCGTATCAGGTATCGAGCCATTGCAATACGATGAATCAATGCGCCCGTTATTTATCGGGGAGCGTACGAATGTTATCGGCTCTCGTAAATTCAAAAACCTGATCGTTGACGGCAAATTTGAAGAAGCAGCGGAAATTGCACGTGCACAGGTGAAAAACGGAGCACATGTCATCGATATTTGTTTAGCAAACCCTGACCGTGATGAAGTGGAAGATATGAAAAACTTTATGCAGGAAGTTGTGAAAAAAGTTAAAGTACCGCTTGTAATTGACTCGACAGATGAAAAAGTAATGGAAGTCGCACTGAAGTTTTCGCAAGGTAAGGCTATTATTAACTCCATTAACCTGGAAGATGGCGAAGAGCGTTTCGATGCTGTGATGCCACTTGTGAAAAAATATGGGGCATCGCTTGTTGTCGGTACGATTGATGAAACTGGAATGGCTATTACACGTGAACAGAAGCTTGAAGTGGCGAAGCGTTCTTATAAACTCTTAACAGAAAAATGGGGCATGTCAGCAGAAGATATTATCTTTGACCCGCTAATGTTCCCGGTAGGTACAGGTGATGAGCAATATATCGGTGCTGCTGAGGAAACAATCGAAGGAATTCGCATGATTAAGGAACATTTACCAGGCTGCTTAACAGTGCTTGGTGTAAGTAATGTTTCGTTCGGTTTACCGCCGGTTGGACGTGAAGTATTGAATGCGGTGTACTTATATCACTGTACACAAGCTGGCCTGGACTATGCGATTGTAAATACTGAAAAACTGGAGCGCTATGCATCGATTCCTGAAGAGGAAATCAAGCTGGCGAACGACCTGATCTTCAATACAAACGATGAAACGCTCGCTGTATTTACTGACTTTTACCGTGATAAAAAGAAAGATGCCGTCGTGAAAGAATTACCGGCGACAGTGGAAGAACGCCTTGCGTATTACATATTGGAAGGTACGAAGGAAGGGTTAATTGAAGATTTAAATGCAGCCCTTGAAAAGTTCGATACACCGCTTGATATTATTAATGGACCATTAATGGCAGGGATGGCGGAAGTCGGCAAGCTGTTTAACGAAAACCAGCTGATTGTAGCAGAAGTGCTTCAAAGTGCCGGTGTCATGAAAGCAGCGGTTGCTCATTTGGAGCAGTTCATGGAAAAAGGCGATACGAGTGCCAATAAAGGGACGATGGTATTGGCGACAGTAAAAGGCGATGTTCATGATATCGGGAAAAACCTTGTTGACATTATTCTAAGCAATAACGGCTATCGTGTAGTAGATTTAGGAATTAAAGTAACACCTGCACAGCTGATTGAAACAATTCGAAGAGAAAAACCCGACTTTATCGGCTTGTCAGGTTTACTTGTAAAATCGGCTCAGCAAATGGTCATTACTGCACAGGACTTTAAAGAAGCCGGTATCGATATTCCGATATTAGTAGGGGGCGCGGCATTGTCACGTCGCTTTACTGAAACGAAAATTGCAGATCAGTATGATGGACCGGTAATCTATTCAAAAGATGCGATGCAAGGTTTGGAACAGGCGAACCGATTGATGAATTCAAACGAGCGTGAAGTATTAATAGGAGAACTGCGTGATGCAAGAGAAAAACGTCTGGAATCGGATGCGAAGCGTGCAGAACGTCCGGCAGTGGCAGTTCTCGAAAAGCCGGTTCGAACAGTGGGAGATGCCGCTGTTTGGAAACCAAAAGATTTAGTACCGCACATTAAACCGGATTATTCGGTAGCTCATTTACATCCGTATGTGAATATGCGTACATTGATCGGTCATCATTTGGGACTTAAAGGGAACTTGGAGCAAATGCTGGCCGATCAGGATGACCGCGCTGTTTTACTGAACGATTTAGTGAATGGTTATTTAACAAGCGGCGGGTTGAGTGCTTCAGGAATGTATCAATTCTTCCCGGCACAATCAGATGGTGATGATGTTGTCGTGTACAGTCCGGAAGATGCAAAAACGGAGATTAAACGCTTTACATTCCCGCGCCAGCAAACAGCACCGTATTTATGTTTATCGGATTATTTAAAGCCGGTTGACAGTGGTGAAATGGACTATATTGCATTAATGGTCGTAACGGCAGGTAAAGGGGTAAGCGAAAAAGCAAAAGAACTAAAACAAGCAGGCAAGTTCTTGGAGAGCCATGCATTACAAGCGACTGCACTTGAACTTGCGGAAGGCTTTGCTGAGCGTATCCACCAGGAAATCCGTGACCAATGGGGCTTCCCGGATGCAACGGACTTTACGATGCGTGACCGATTTGCAGCGAAATATCAAGGACAACGATTCAGCTTCGGCTATCCGGCATGTCCAAATCTGGAAGACCAGGAGAAACTGTTCTCTCTATTGAAACCGGAAAAAATTGGCGTACACTTAACGGAAGGTTTTATGATGGAGCCGGAAGCAAGTGTGTCGGCAATTGTGTTTGCTCACCCGGATGCACGTTATTTTAATGTATAATTGATTAAAAAATACCGCTTTACCTTTTTTGAGGTAAGGCGGTTTTGCGACCTTTAGGAGGAAGAAATAATGATTCGACGCGCAACAAAAGAAGATATACCGACGATTTTAGAAATATTTAACGATAATATCCGAAACTCCACGGCGATTTACATGTATGAGGAACAAACTTTGGAAAACCGTTTGAGATGGTTTGAACAGAAGCAGGCCTCAGGTTACCCATTATTCGTATTTGATGAAGACGGAGAAGTAGCGGGTTATGCAACTTACGGGAGTTTCCGTGACTATCCGGCAAACCTTTATACAGTAGAACATTCGGTATACGTGCATAAAAATCATTATAAAAAAGGGATTGCCAGTAAACTGATGCACGCAATTATAGAAGAAGCAAATGCAAAAGGTATAAAGACGATGGTTGGCTGTATTGATAAAGAGAACAGCGCCAGTATTAAAATACATGAGAAATTCGGGTTTTCATACAGCGGAACAATCCGCAATGCCGGTTATAAATTCGGGAAATGGCTTGATTTAGTATTTTACCAATTGGATTTGGATGGTCCGAAAAATCCACAGGAGAATTAAAAAAGGAAACTAGTTATTACCAGGTCATATGACATCTGTCATAAAAAATATGTGATGTTTGAGCGTTTTATCATATCCCCTCTTTTTATATGATGATATTAAGAATTTTTTGTAGAAAGAGGGATCGACACATGGTAAGCACACATGCAGATAAAACAAAGCAACTGAGAAAAGATGTTGCACCGTTCGCAAAATCAGAAACGCGACTTAGTATTCAACAAATATTAAATACGCTTGTACCACTTGTATTAATTTGGGGTGCGGGTTATGTATTGCTCCAGTACTCACCTTGGTTAACGGCGTTATGTAGTATCCTAGCTTCAGGGTTTGTTATTCGTGTATTTATTATTTTCCATGACTGTACACACGGTTCATTCTTCAAAAGCAAAAAGGCAAATGCCATTATCGGAAATATAACAGGTATTGTGACATCGTTCCCATATGAAAAGTGGAAGCGCGAGCATACGATTCACCACGCGACAAGTTCAAACTTGGATAAGCGCGGAATTGGCGATATCGATATGCTGACAGTTGATGAATACTTGGAAAAATCAAAATTAAGTCGTTTAGGTTATCGTTTATACCGCAACCCGATTGTTATGTTTGGTTTAGGGCCACTATTTATGGTACTTATACTGAATCGTTTAAATCGTAAAGATGCAAAGCGTAAAGAGCGCTTAAACACGTATTTCAATAACATCGCTTTATTAGTTATTTGTACAACCCTTATTTTAATTTTTGGTTGGTCTACGTTCTTATTAGTTCATGGGTTAACATTATTTGTTGCAGGTTCATTAGGGATCTGGCTGTTCTATATTCAGCATACTTACGAAGATTCATACTTTGAAGTTGATTCGGAGTGGGATTATGTAAAAGCTGCAGTAGAAGGAAGCTCATACTACAAATTACCGAAAGTACTGCAATGGATTACAGGAAATATAGGTTTCCACCACGTACACCATTTGTCGCCGCGTGTACCGAACTATAAGCTGGAAGATGCGCATGAATCGATCAAGCCTCTTCAGCAGGCAACAACGATCACATTAAAAACAAGCCTGGAATCGATTCGCTACAAATTATATGATGCTGATAACTACCGCTTTATTACATTTAAAGAAGCGGCAGAACTTGAGGCAACACGTAACCGAACTGTTGCGAACTAACTTTATACAAGAATTAAGGTACCTCAATCTATAGCTTGAGGTACCTGTTTTATTATAGAATATAGGTAAAAAGAGAAGCGAGGCAATTATGCAAACATGGTATAGTATCATCCCGAAAAGTCCGATGTTGAGTATTTATATATGGATAATCTTTTGTATTATGCCATTTTTCTTCATTATCCAATCATTCACATTATGGCAGATTACTTTAGGCATCACTTTAATTTTATGTTATTTCTTATGTCATTATTTTTCATTCAGTGCCAGACCCGGGCTGAAATATATGTGGATCAGCTTTCAAATGTTGCTGAATATCGCCATGACACTTGTATTTGGCTACGTATATTTGGCATTGTTTACCGCGTTTTTCATCGGTAATATAAAACAGCCGGTTGGATTTTATATAATGTATGGCTTACATATAGGTTTTACCGTTCTTTCGATTGTCGGAGGTTATTTCATCTTCCTTGACTTATTTTTATCGCAAACACCATTTATTATTATTAATATGCTCGGTGTTGTCCTGCTGCCATTTACGCTCTTTTCGAGAACGCGGCGGGAAAACTTGGAAGGTGAGCTGGAAACGGCACGGGAACGTATTTCTGAATTGACGGTGATAGAAGAACGTCAGCGTATTGCGCGTGATCTACACGATACACTAGGTCAAAAACTTTCCATGATAGGTTTGAAAAGCGACTTGGCGGCTCGATTGGTTGAGAAAAATCCGGAACAAGCCATTATAGAAATAAAGGATATTCGTCAAACCGCGAGTGTCGCGCTAAAAGAAGTACGTGAGCTTGTAGCTGATATGCGTGCGGTAAGAGTGGAAGAAGAGCTTTTTCGTGTAGAACAAATACTAAAAGCTGCACAGATTAAACTGCGGTTAAATGGAGATAAAACTGAAATCAAAATGCCGATTTTAGCGGAAAACGTTATTAGTATGTGCTTGAAGGAAGCTGTTACAAATATCGTTAAACATAGTAAAGCGACGATTTGCCGTATTAGCTTTTATCAAAGTGATGATGAATTCAAAATGACGATTCAGGATAATGGGGTCGGCTTTGAACGCTCGAATACATTACTCGGTGGAAGTGGTTTAAAAGGGATGCAGGAGCGTATTGAATTTATCAATGGTTCACTTGAAATAGAGAGCGATGAAGGGACGACGGTCGTGCTGAAAATACCGTTGGCGATCACGCATCAAAAGGGAGAGAACGTGAAATGATTCGAATTGTAATTGCTGAAGATCAGGGAATGCTGCTTGGGGCGATGAAATCGTTGCTCGGCATGGAAGACGATATGGAAGTGGTAGGTCTTGCCAAAAACGGAGAAGAAGCCATTGAGATGGTAACGGAACTTAATCCGGACATTTGTATTATGGATATAGAAATGCCGATTAAAACTGGGCTGGATGCTGCCGAAGCATTAAGAGGAAGCGAATGTAAAATCATTATTTTAACGACGTTTGCGCGACCCGGTTATTTCGAACGTGCAAGAAAAGCAGGCGTGCGCGGCTATTTATTGAAGGACAGTCCGATAGAGGAGCTTGTCAATTCCATTCGGATTATTATGGATGGGCGTCGCATTTATGCACCGGAGCTAGTGGATTTTGTGTACGAAGACGATAGTGAAAATCCGCTTACGGAAAGGGAGAGCCAAGTGCTGGAACTTGTTGCGGAAGGGAAGACGACAAAGGAAATTGCCGCTGAACTATATTTATCGGCAGGAACGGTACGAAACTACATTTCCGTCATACTTGATAAGCTTGGTGTCGGCAATCGAATTGAAGCAATCGCACGCTTTAAAGAAAAAGGCTGGAATAAAAAGAAGATGTGATTGAAGAAGGCCTGTCATTAATTTAAATATTTAAAAACCCCTCTTATTTTGTCTGTGAACAAAATGAGGGGGTTTTTAGTTGGAAGTGCCCGTTATTTCTTTTTCGTTAATCGCCCTAGAAGGTATGCGCCTGCCGCTACTGCCAGTATTGTGTTTGTCTTTTTATTGAATACTTGTTTAGTAACGAGGCTGATGTTTTGCGGACGTTCTGCCAAGCGACGCATGAAATAGCCGTACCAGTCTTTGCCGTAGGGTACATATACGCATACTTGATAGCCTTCGCGTGCAAGTTCCAGCTGCAAATCTTTTCGGAACCCGTAAAGCATCTGAAACTCAAATTTTTCTTTTGGAATATCATATTGCTCAACGTAATATTTTACATGCTTAATAATATTATGGTCATGTGTGGCGATCGAAGTAAAATGTCCGTGCGCCAAGTGGTATTCAATCAGCTCAATAAAGTTGATATCAATATCCAGTTTATCCTGGTAAGCTACTTCTTCCGGTTCTTTATAGGCACCTTTTACAACACGCAGACGGAAATCTTTGAAGTTTTCAATATCGTCCTTTGCGCGGTGGAAGTATGCTTGAATGACTGTTCCTACATTATCGAATGATTTTGCGAGTTCATCCAGTATATCGAATGACGGTTGTAGTCGCTTATAATCTTCCATATCAAAATTGACGAAAATTCCGTATTCATGTGCGCGCTCCACAATTTCATATAAATTGTCGTAGCAGAAGTCGATGTCGATATCCAAACCTAGCTGTGAAGGTTTCAAGGAAATGTGTGCATCCAATTCTTCCACCTGAATGGCTTCGATCATAGCTAAAATTTCTTCTTTCGCTTGCATTGCTTGCGATTCATCAGTAACGAATTCGCCTAAATTATCTACAGTGCAAGAAATCCCTTGTTCATTTAATTTACGAATACTTTCGATTACTTGTTCAATAGTTGTCCCTGCAACAACGCTTTGTGCGCCCAACTTCAAACCATATTGCTGAGCTGCATTGTTAAGAGTTTGATTTTCGGATAATGAAATGAAAAAATCACGTAAAGCCATAAAAACATCTCCTTAAAATTCATCATTTTCTTAAAATTATACCATAGCGCTATTTTCGCGGATTACGAACAGCCGTCTTAATTAATACCCATTCTAACCTTCTGCAAGCGATGATTGAATAATGCAGGATGGGTAATTACTAATTGTTTTACTTCAAACGCTACGTTGTTAAAGTGAATGGCTTGTTCTATCCTATGTTGCTCGTTCACTGTCAATTTCTATATATTAGGATAATCCTATTGAGTAAAGAAAGCAAAATAACAAGGAGCTGTCTGAAAAAACTTTCAGAACAGCTCCTTGTTCAGTTTATAATTTATTGAAAGAATGGCTCGAAAATGTGTGGGGGGAGGGGGCACACATTTCGCTTTTAGCTCTTTGTGGAGCTTAAAGAATTCGGGAACCCGGTTTTAGTTTTAGACCCGCTGTCTTGTACGTTGGAAGGAGCAGGAACTCTTCCTAAGTTCGTTAGACGTTGGGCAAAACTGTCATTTGTTTTTGTAAGACCTTTAAAAGTTTCCTGCATTTCATAAGCGTATGCGCCATGTTCTGCAATATCCAAGCCTTGGACTTCTTCTTCATGTGCAACACGTAGAGGGACAAATAATTTAATAATATATGTTGCGATAGCAACAGTGCTTGCAGTCCAGGCAATTACTGCGACAACACCTAATGCCTGCACGCCTAGTAATCCGGCACCACCGCCGTAAAATAGACCGCCACCAGCAGTATCAAATAATCCGACAGCTAAAGTACCCCAAATACCAGCTACACCGTGCACAGCGACAGCACCGACCGGATCATCCACTTTTAGTTTATGTTCAATAAAGCGGACTGCTTCTACCAACACAACGCCACCAACAGCACCTGCAATGATAGATCCGACAATGCTTAAATTAGCAGCACCGGCAGTAATACTTACTAAACCAGCTAAAGCACCGTTTAGTGTTAAAGAACCATCGATAAAGCCATAGCGAAGACGTGTATAAAATGCAGTAGCAATTACACCGGCAGATGCGGATAAGAAAGTATTTGCAATAACACCAGGAACTAATGCCGGATCTGCTGCCAATGTTGATGCACCATTAAAGCCGTACCAACCTAACCAAAGGATGAAAACACCTAATGCGCCAAGTGGGATTGAGTGACCAGGAATAACGTTTACAACACCTTTAGCATACTTTCCGATACGAGGACCAACGATTGCTGCAACAACTAGAGCTCCAACAGCACCAGTTAAATGTACAACAGTTGAACCAGCGAAATCGACGAATCCTAAAGAAGTTAACCAGCCGTCACCTTGCCATACCCAGTGGCCGACAACCGGATAAATAATAGCAGTCATGACAATGACCAATGCCATATAGGCCATAATATTAGTACGTTCAGCAACAGCACCTGAGATGATTGTTGCACATGTAGCGGCGAACATTGCCTGGAATACGAAAAATGCGATATCATCTACACCACTTAATGCAAAACCGGAAGTGCCGATCAATCCGCCGGAACTTTCACCGAACATAATAGCGTAGCCGACTGCGAAGTAGACAAGACCTCCGATTGAAATTGTTAAAATGTTTTTCATTAAAATATTGACGGCATTTTTAGAGCGTGTAAACCCTGCTTCTACCATCGCGAATCCCGCATGCATGAAGAATACGAAAAACGCCCCAAGCATTACCCAAACTAAGTTAATCGATAATTCCAATGCTTCATTCGTCATTAAAAACTCCTCCTTTTAGGAATATTTTTTTAGTCAATTGCAATTGAGCCAAGCTCTTTTGTACGTATACGAATTGCCTGCTCTACAGGGTAAATGAAGATCTTACCATCACCAACTTCACCGGTAGAAGCTTCACGCAATAATACATCAATGATCGGTTGTACTTTTGCGTTGTCGACAACCATCTCGAGCTTGAGCTTTTGCGAAAATTCCATTGAAAAAGAGTTTCCGCGAAACAATCCGATTTTTCCTTCTTGTCGCCCAGCTCCGGCAATCTCGGAAATACTTAATCCATCGATTCCTTCAAGAGCTAACCCCTCTCGAACTTGTGCAAACACCTCAGGTCGAATAATCGCTTCAATTTTTTTCATGCTCAACAACTCCTTGTGTTATGTTATCTAACATGATAAATTGAATTTCTGTATAAATCAATAACTAATGTAAGGAAAATTAACATGTATTTTCGATTGGTTTAATCGCATTGTGAGATGATGTAAAAAAAAGGAAGGAGCAACAAGGTTTGAAGGACAGTTGAAATTCGAAATCATACTGACTGACGAAAGTTTTAAAACGTTTTTTATTTAGTCGAATGGGGAAAACTATACAACCAGCACAGCAAAATAACTGCCATGTAAAAGTAGGTAACATGGAAGAAAGAATCTTCATACTTCGAATTAATTGAAGATGGTGTATACTATGACTAAATTATGTTTTGGAAGAAGGGAATTTACGATGAACCAAAAGTATGTAGATGATAGTTTTGCTTTGCATACCGATTTATACCAAATTAATATGGCGGAAAGCTATTGGGCAGACGGAATGCATAATCGGAAAGCTGTATTTGAGTTGTATTTCAGACAATTGCCATTCGGGAACGGCTATGCAATTTTTGCCGGATTGGAGCGTATGCTGAATTATTTAAAAGATTTTCGATTCAGCGAAACCGATATCGCATATTTACGAGATGAACTTCAATATAAAGAAGATTTTATCGAATACTTAAAAACGATTCGTTTTACGGGTTCCATGTATTCGATGGAGGAAGGGGAACTTGTTTTCGCGAATGAACCGATTGTGCGAATTGAAGCGCCGCTAGTGGAAGCGCAACTGATTGAAACAGCACTATTGAACATCGTAAACTATCAAACGCTGATTGCGACAAAAGCTAGCCGCATTAAGCAAGTTGTCCAAAAGGAAATTGCGATGGAATTCGGTACACGCCGCGCGCAAGAAATGGATGCAGCTGTTTGGGGAGCTCGTGCCGCAGTAATCGGCGGTTTTGAATCTACTTCAAATGTACGAGCAGGGAAACTGTTTAATATTCCTGTATCGGGTACACATGCACATGCATTGGTACAAGCTTATAAAAACGATTATGATGCATTCCATTCCTATGCGAAACGCCATAAAGACTGTGTATTTTTAGTTGATACGTACAATACATTAAAATCAGGTGTCCCGACAGCAATCCAGGTAGCGAAAGAACTTGGGGATAAAATTAATTTTATCGGAATTCGTTTAGACAGCGGAGATATTGCCTTTCTTTCGAAGGAATCACGCCGAATGCTTGATGAAGCGGGATTCCCGGATGCGAAAATTATCGTTTCCAATGATTTGGATGAATATACGATCTTAAACTTGAAAGCGCAAGGTGCCCGAGTGGACATGTGGGGAATCGGCACAAAACTCATTACTGCATATGACCAGCCTGCTCTAGGTGCTGTTTATAAAATGGTATCCATTGAAAATGATCAGGGCGAGATGGAAGATACGATTAAAATTTCAGCCAATGCTGAAAAGGTAACGACGCCTGGTTTAAAACGAGTTTACCGGATTATCAATAAGAAAAGCGGGAAATCAGAAGGGGACTATATCGCAATGGCTGATGAAAATCCTGCTGCTGAAGAACGAATCAAAATGTTCCATCCGGTGCATACGTTTATCTCGAAATTCGTGACGAACTTTGAGGCGAAGGAATTGCACCGCAATGTGATTGACAATGGTGAGATTGTTTATAAAAATCCGACATTGATGGAGATTCGCCAATATGCGTTCGACAATTTGGAATTGCTCTGGGATGAATATAAACGTTCGTTAAATCCAGAGGAATATCCGGTCGATTTAAGCCAAAAATGCTGGGATAACAAAATGCGCAATATCCAGGAAGTGCGCGATATGGTAACAGAACTCGAAGAACGATAAGGAGTGAGGACATTGTCTATGTTGCAGCAACAAATTATTGAAGAGTTAAAAGTACAGCCGACAATCGATGTAGAACAGGAAATCCGAAAGTCCATTGATTTTTTGAAGGAATATGCGAAACATCATCCTTTCCTAAAAGGATTTGTGCTCGGTATAAGCGGCGGGCAAGACTCCACTTTAACGGGTAAGCTTGCTCAGATGGCTGTCAATGAACTAAATGAAGAAGCGGGAGACTCTGTTTACTCGTTCTGGGCGGTAAGATTACCTTACGGCAAGCAATTCGATGAGAAAGATTGCCAAGATGCACTCGATTTCATCCAGCCTTCAGAAGTGTATACAGTTAATATTAAAAATGCTGTAGATGCAAGTGTAAACGCACTTTCGGAAGCAGGAATAACGTTGAGTGATTTTGCAAAAGGAAACGAAAAAGCACGTGAAAGAATGAAAGTACAATATTCGATTGCAGCAGCAAATGATGGCGTCGTACTCGGCACGGATCATGCTGCAGAAGCTGTAACAGGCTTTTATACGAAGTATGGTGATGGCGGTACGGATTTAATGCCGATTTTCCGTTTGAATAAACGTCAAGGTCGTGCGATTTTAAAACATTTAAACTGTCCTGTCCATTTATATGAAAAAGTTCCAACTGCAGATTTAGAGGAAAACCGTCCTGCATTGCCGGATGAAGTTGCACTTGGTGTGACGTACGAGCAAATTGATGATTATTTGGAAGGTAAGGAAATCCCGGAGCAGGCACGTGAGAAGCTTGAAGGGCATTACTTGCGCTCGATGCATAAACGACATATGCCGATTACAATTTTCGATAATTTCTGGAAACAATAATACACGTGAGAACATGATAAATCACCTTACTTCTTTTTGATGAAGTGGGGTGATTTTCCATTTTAAAGGGAAACTAGTTGTGCTCGCATTTCGTTTTCGTTATGCTTAAACTACATGCCAAAGATGCAAGATTTCAGGTGGGAGGACAATTCATGAATGAGCAGATCGAAGGAATAATCAGAAACATCGAAAAAGTTATGATAGGAAAAAGAGAGATTGCCGAGCTAAGTATTGTTTCACTATTAGCAGGGGGGCATGTATTACTGGAAGACGTACCGGGTGTCGGGAAAACGATGATGGTGCGTGCGCTTTCAAAGTCTTTAGGTGCAAGTTTTAAACGTATTCAATTTACACCGGATTTACTACCATCTGATGTAATTGGCGTTTCAATATATAATCCGAAATCATTGCAGTTTGAATTCCGTCCGGGACCGATTGTCGGCAATATTGTATTGGCAGATGAAATTAACCGGACATCACCAAAAACACAGGCCGCTTTATTGGAAAGTATGGAAGAGGGGTCTATTACGGTAGACGGTGAAACAATTCAACTGCCGAAACCGTTTTTTGTAATGGCAACACAAAACCCGATTGAATATGAAGGGACATACCCGCTTCCGGAAGCGCAGCTGGACCGATTTTTACTGAAAATAAAAATGGGCTATCCGACGAAGGAAGAGGAAATTGAAGTGTTGAATCGGGCCGAAAGATCAGTACCGATTGATGACCTTTTCCCGGTATTAACGATTGATGAGTTAAACGATTTGAGGGAACAGGTAAAACAAGTACATGTAGAAAATAATATTAAAGAATATATCGTGTCGATCGCCCAGCATACACGTCATCACGAAAATGTGTATTTAGGTGTGAGTCCCCGTGCTTCCATCGCATTAATGCGTGCCGCGCAAAGCTACGCCTTTATGAAAGGGAGAGATTATGTTATCCCGGATGATATTCAATATTTAGCGAAATTCGTTTTCGGCCACCGCATTATTTTAAAACCAGAAACACGCTATGAAGGAATTACGGAAGAAAAAGTGATTGAAAGTGTTCTTCGTCATATCCATGTTCCTGTTAAAAGGTATGTACAGTAATGAAGGGAATTAAGCAGTTTCTGAAGCATGGCGGGCGTTTAATTACCGTTGTTTCGTTGCTTATTATTACGTATTGCTATGCGATGTTCCAAGGGGGCTTTGTTAGCTGGTTTGTTTTCTTCACGATTCTGCCGTTTTTGGTCTATTCGATTTTACTGGCGATAATTCCGATACGCTTTAAAGAAATATCCCGGACTTTATCGAAAGAACGAATTGAGCGTGGGAGCAATGTTCAAGTTACCGTAACATTCCGTAATACGAGCTGGTTTCCGTTCGTTTTCATGATGGTGAGAGAACTGCCGATGAGGGAGGAACATTTTGAAAAACCGAACGGAAATGTAAGAAAACTATTTTTGGTTGGATGGAAACGCGAGTTTAAGTGGACGTATGAATTGAAAGATTTAAAACGCGGGGAGCATCATTTTAGAGGATTGCTGTTTACGTGTACGGACTTTTTTGGATGGACAATACGAAATGTAGTAATAAATCATCCGCAACTATTTCTAGTATATCCGAAAGTATCGGACGTCAAATTATTGCCGGTTGGAATGCAATATGACCAAGGTACAAGTCAATCCCGCTATTCTTTGATCAAGGATACAACGGTTGCGACAGGTGTGCGCGAATATGTACCGGGTGACCGGTTTTCCTGGATTCACTGGAAATCCTTTGCGAAAAATGGTGAACTGCGTACGAAGGAATTCGAAGATCAAAAATCACAAAATACATTCGTACTAATCGATCGCGCAGTACAGAAAAACTTTGATGCTGTTGTCGATTACACGGCGTCTTATATAAAGAAAATTATAAAAAAACAGGGCGATGTTTCATTTTTAAGTGTAGGGGTTGACCGGTATTTTACGCCAGTAATTAAAACGGGCAAACAATATGAAAAAGTGCTGCAGCATTTGGCGACGGTCGAACCGGATGCGCAGTTTGGCGTCGAACGATTATTATTTGAAGAACAGAAAATGATGAGCCGCTCCGTTGTTGTCATTTTAACAGGTGAAATGACCCCCGATCTGCAGGAAGTACTGAATGCAGGAACGAAATATGCACGTAAAATTATATGCTTTGTTGTAAGTGATCAAAAAAATCCGGTTCCGCATATAAGTCAAAATAATGAAGTGCATTATATCGGGATGGACGAGTTGCAGCGGACATATTCGGAGGTGAAGCACGCATGAGACGCAGCACAGCCGAAAAAGTAGAACTCGCTATTTTCTATTTTATTGTTTTTCTGATTTTACGAGAATGGCTAGTGCCGGTTATGGAGTTGACGGACACCGGCTACTTTATGCAGTTTGTATGGTTCGTAGCGCTTTGTTTATTTCTCGGTATTTTTTCACTGCCTTTTATTGTTAACTGGCTCATTAAACTGGCGTACATTACGTGGTTCATTGTCAGTGTGTATAAAGATGAAGTATTGACGACGATGCAATTTTTGTCTGGAGAACTGAAATATAATTTGGATATACTGCTTGCGGGAGAGTGGATTTATGTAAGTGACCCATTCCGGACAAGCCTGTTTTTCGTATTGATATGGATGCTGATTTATTTAATTCAGCATTGGGTAAGTGTGCGCTACAGCATTTACTATTTCCTGGTGCTTACAGTATTTTTCATCGGGACACTCGATACTTTTACAGATTACGATGGTACAGCAGCGATTATTAAAGTAATGCTGCTAGGTCTTGTGCTTACATCTTTGCTGTTTATAAAACGGCTTATGCAGGCAGCGGAAATGCAAAAAGACTGGATAAACTACTTGAAGTATGCAACTCCGATTATTATTTTTGTCATGATGGCAGGTATTGTTGCAACACTTATGCCGAAAGCAGAGCCGCAATGGTCGGATCCGGTACCGTATGTAAAAAGCATAGCGGGTATTGGAGGTAATGGGAGTCAGTCGGTTGCAACAGTTGGTTATGGGGAAAATGATGAGCAACTGGGTGGACCGTTTGCAGGTGACAATACGCTTATCTATGAAATAAAAACACCTATCCGCCAATATTGGCGTGTGGAGACGAAGGATGTTTATACTTCTAAAGGTTGGGAGCAATCGAATGATGAGTCAGAGCAGCAAACGCTTCAGTTATCAGATCCACTGCCGCTTTCAATCGAACCTGGAAGCGAAGAACCCCAGTCGGTGGAAGTACAGGCTATAAGTGAAGAATATTTGTTTCTGTTACAGGCCTATGGAGTTACTTCTTATGATTTAAACGGGATGCATACCGGTTTGAGATATAATACGGGCAATGAGAAAATTTTGCCGCTTATCGATAGTGATGTGATAGCGCCTGCATCATACGAAATGACCTTTCAGCAGCCGGAATACAGTTATGTAGCTCTGAAGGAAACATTATCTTCAACAGGTAGTAATCCGCGATATTTACAGCTTCCGGATAATTTGCCGCAGCGTGTAACCGATCTGGCGCATGAAATTACGGATACGTATGACAGTGTATATGACAAGGCGCGGGCAATTGAAGGTTATTTTGCACGTAGCGGTTTTCAATATGAAACGACAAATGTACAAATCCCATCGGCTGACCAGGACTATGTAGATCAGTTTTTGTTTGAAACAAGGCTTGGCTACTGTGATAACTTCTCTACTTCAATGGTTGTCATGCTGCGTTCGATAGGCATTCAGGCGCGTTGGGTAAAAGGTTTTTCAAGCGGAGAACGAATCGGTTCACAAGACGGTACGTTTACGTATCAGGTGACGAATAATGATGCCCATTCATGGGTTGAAGCGTATATTGACGGTATTGGCTGGATGCCGTTTGAGCCGACAATCGGGTTTAGCAATCCGATGAATATTGACTATGATATAGATTTTGAAGCTCCGGAAGAAGAGCAGTTACCTGAAATGGAAGAACCGGAAGCACCAAAGCCGGAGTTGGAAGAGCAAGATACAGATAAGCAGTCAACTAACGGTACAAGTGGAATGGACTGGTCAAAATTTAAATGGGTGCTGTACGTATTATTGGCACTTGTTTTGATTGGGTTAATTATTGCATGGAGAAAACGCGGAAAATGGCAACCGAAACTTGCTGTCCAAATGAACCGTTCAAAATTAGAAAAAACGGCAACATTTGAAGAGGCTTACTTTGTATTGCTGAAACAGCTGGAGCGCATTCATCTAAAACGAGGGCAGGATGAAACGCTGCAACAGTTTGCAATGCGTGTCGATCGACAGTTGGATACGACGAAAATGAGCGAGTTGACGGCGTTTTATGAGCGTCTTATCTATGCAAAACAGACCGACCAAATGAACACGGCTGAAATGAAAGAAATTTGGGAATATTTAATCAATCGTACGAGTGGTTGATTTTAATGCGATGAAAGAGTAAAATTTAGAAAAATAAATAGTATTGTGCCTTCATATAAGTCTGGTAATATGGTCCAGATGTTTCTACTAAGTTACCCTAAATAACTTATCTATGACGGTGGGTCTCGCTATATCCTTGTAAGGCATAGTTATACCCACTTGAAGAAGAGATGAAATATGAACGCGTAGAAATTATTTTCTAACGCGTTTTTTTCTTAATATAGGCCGCAAAAAATTAGAAGAGGTGGAAATAGTGTCAACTCCTTTGTTAAAAGAGCAAGAAAAGATTGTCGTTCTTGATTTCGGTAGTCAGTTCAACCAATTAATCACTCGTCGTATTCGTGAATTCGGTGTATTCTCGGAATTACATCCACATACGATTACTGCTGAAGAAATTAAAGAAATGAATGCTGTAGGTATCGTATTTTCAGGTGGTCCAAATTCTGTATATGATGAATCGGCATTCCGTGTAGATCCAGCTATTTTTGAATTAGGTTTACCGATATTAGGTATTTGTTATGGCATGCAGTTAATGGCCCACACACATGGCGGTAAAGTGGAAGGCGCGGCAACTCGTGAATACGGGAAAGCTGAAATTAACATTACTTCGGATAATAAATTATTTGCGGACTTACCAAAAGATCAAGTTGTATGGATGAGCCATGGTGACCATGTAACAGCGGTACCAGAAGGTTTTGAAGTAATTGCGACAAGCCCGGCATGTTCGATTGCAGCAATGGCTGATGCTTCTCGTAAATTTTATGCAGTACAATTCCACCCGGAAGTACGCCACTCTGTATACGGAAATGATTTACTGAAAAACTTCGTATTCAATGTTTGTGAAGCTAAAGGCGACTGGTCTATGGCGAACTTCATTGAAATCGAAATTGCGAAAATCCGTGAACAAGTTGGGGATAAACAAGTGCTTTGTGCATTATCGGGCGGAGTTGATTCATCTGTAGTAGCAGTATTAATCCACAAAGCAATCGGTGACCAATTAACTTGTATGTTCGTGGATCACAACTTGAACCGTAAAGGCGAAGTTGAGCAAGTTATGAAAACTTTCACTGAAGATTTCGATATGAAACTGATCAAAATCGATGCGCGTGAACGTTTCATGAATAAACTTGCAGGTGTTTCCGATCCTGAACAAAAACGTAAAATTATCGGTAACGAGTTCATCTACGTATTTGATGAAGAATCATCAAAGCTGAAAGATATGGACTTCCTAGCGCAAGGTACGCTTTACACAGATATTATCGAGTCTGGTACGGCAACTGCCCAAACAATTAAATCACACCACAATGTTGGTGGGTTACCGGAAGATATGAAGTTTGAATTAATCGAACCTTTAAATACACTATTCAAAGACGAAGTACGCGCTTTAGGTCTAGAATTAGGTCTGCCTGAAGAAGTTGTATGGCGTCAGCCTTTCCCGGGTCCTGGATTAGGTATCCGTGTACTTGGTGAAGTAACAGAAGAAAAACTGGAAATCGTTCGTGAAGCAGACTATATCCTGCGCGAAGAAATCAAAAAAGCTGGTCTTGAACGCGACATTTGGCAATACTTCGCTGTATTACCTGATATCCGTTCAGTAGGTGTAATGGGTGATGGCCGTACGTACGATTACGCAATCGGTATCCGTGGTGTAACATCAATCGACGGCATGACATCTGACTGGGCACGTATTCCTTACGATGTACTGGAGAAGATTTCTGTACGTATCGTAAACGAAGTGAAGCACGTAAACCGCGTGCTGTATGACATTACTTCTAAGCCACCAGCAACGATTGAGTGGGAATAGTACGGATTGACGTTTAACTTTTTACTCCCTTTTAGTTATTGTAATGATAACTAAAAGGGAGTTTTTGATTTGCGGGAAATGGGCTGGTGAAATCGTGAGTACACTAATTTAAGGTTTACTTCAGTAAAATGAGGTATATTATATATATTGAATAGGTTCTCTGTGAAGACGGGAAAAGTAGGTGAATAAAATGGGAAAATATCAATTGGATAGTAAAGGCAAGGCAGCTGTTGCAAAGTATCATGAAAAAAACAAGCCGGCCCAATTCGATAAAAAACAGCAACTTGAAAAATTGCGTGCGCAGTATTTGGAAAAGAAACAACAACAAAACGATAAATAATCTGTATGGAAACATAGGAAGAGTAACATCTTTCTATGTTTTTTTATTGGATAATACATTTCGTCATTATCCAATTAATAATAAAATACTGTCATAACAGTGTTTCTTTTTCTTTCATTTTTATTACAGAATGTTAAATTTATCATCCCTGCGTTTATTATTTAGGAGAAAAGGTATTGTATAGTATGCCAAATCAGTAGAGACAGTCGGTATACAAAAACTAACATAATGAAACTGGAGGAATGAAACATGGAAACGAATAATAACAAATTATATGGTATTTATGACAATGAAGCGGAATTACAGGCAGAAATGGATCGCCTTCGTGCACAAGGCTACGGTGAGGAAGATATGTATATCGTATCGAATCGCAATGATCAGTTATCGATGTACCGAAACTCAAAAGGGTACGGCACTAACACAGACGGTTATGACACTGATCATAACGAAGGTTCTTGGTGGGACCGCTTTAAAGCATTCATGATGGGCGAAGATTTAGTACGTGACCAGCACTTTACACAAATGGGCATCTCTGAGGATGAACGAAACCGTTATTATGATGAATTACAGGCAGGGAAATATTTATTGTATGTAGATAGAGACTACGGTACTTATTTTGATGAAGGTACTAAAAATTATGGCGTGAATAATCATTATGAGCGTGATTATGAGAAAACGGATGAAGAACGTTTAGCGCTTCACGAAGAACGTCTGCAAGTAGATAAAAAACGTGTACAGACAGGTGAAGTGCAAGTTGACAAACATGTAGTCGAAGAGCAGCAAACTGTTGAGGTACCGGTAGAACATGAAGAAGTCTATGTGGAAAGACGTCCGGTTAATGAGGACACAACTCTTAATGCAAATGGGAAACTTCATGATGGTATCACGCATGCCTATGAAGAAGAGGGTAAAATCCATATCCCTGTAACAGAAGAACAAGTTGAAGTTACGAAGAAAGATGTCGTTACGGAAGAAATCGTAGTCGGCAAACGAAAAGTAACGGATACTGAAACTGTTTCGGACACGGTACGCCGTGAAGAGGCGGATATTAAAGATACGACTAATACTACGAATCATTTAAATGACTTAGATAATCTGGATGATGATCCGTTAAAACGAACAAATCGCGGATTATAAATAGTTATAAAAAAACAAGGAAGCCTGTTTACGCAGGCTTCCTTGTTTTATATGATAGTTATATTCTAGAAATTCATTTTAGACTTAATATTATTCTTCAACAGTGGCTTTTTCGCGAGTTTTCCACTCGATTCCACTCGTAACACATCCGAATGTAACAATTATTAAAAGTACAAATAATGTGTTATGTAACCAGTAGGGCATTCAAACCCCTCCTTTAATAGTCTGTGTTTCATTTTATTATTTTAACATATTAAAGGATAATACTCTTATTTTTAGATTGTAAGATATAATTATTTTTCATATTTTTGAACAAAAAATGTCACAATTATAAAGAAGAAAAATGCGATCAGTAAAATAGAACCCCCTACAATGAAGAACACCATGTTCAGAGTTTCATTTGTGTCAAGCGGATTTAAATTATATAGCCACATCCCAATACATAAACCAAAAGCACCAATCATGCCTAAAATACTTTGGATTTTAACAAAAATCAGCTTGCGAATAGGTACTGAATAATAGAAAATCCCCCAAGCAAAAACTGATAACCAACCTACCAATACAAAGTGTGCGTGGATTGGGCGTAAAGAATAGTTCATCTCACCGCTCATGATTGATCCGATTAATACACCGATAAAGCCTGAAACAGCAGCAAAGCGAATTAAAAGCAATGCCCATTTTCGTTGTTGTTGCAAAAAAATCCCCCCTCAATTTGTTCAAACTTCACTATAGAGGAGTAATATAACATTTCTATAAACTATCTATAAAATAATTATTAGTTTCTTCGATTCAGTATAAATATAGCAAAACTTAGATTGGATTTTGTGTATTCCTTGCTTAATAATAACAAATATAACCAAAGGAACAAAAGTATATGACTAATTTATAGATATTTTCACGAACTATGTATTAATATTTATAAAAAATGTTCGGAAATAGCTTGTAATTTGAAAAATGAAATGATATATTACAAACGTAAATTAAATACGTCGTCGTATAATGTCGGGAATAAGGCCCGTGAGTTTCTACCGAATCACCGTAAATGATTCGACTACGATTTATAAATAAGTAATTACACTTCTAAATAAGAGTGGAATGTACTTATTTTCCTTAAATCGTGGACATGCGGCATTTATGCTTTGCGTGTCTTTTTTGTTTTTAAGGTTAAGTGTTCTTTAGATGTTGAAGACGACAACACGGAGGAAAGTTTCATTATGAAAAAGTATTTCGAGTTCGATAAACTTGGAACAAATTATCGCCGGGAGATTTTAGGTGGTTTTACAACTTTCTTGGCAATGGCTTACATTTTAGTAGTAAACCCTAGCATTTTAACGCTATCAGATATTGAAGGTTTACCAGATGCATTACGCATGGATTATGGTGCAGTATTTGTGGCAACAGCTGTTTCAGCAGCAATTGGATGTTTCATCATGGGGATTGTTGCAAGATACCCATTAGCTTTGGCGCCAGGTCTTGGCTTGAACGCATTCTTTGCTTACACAGTGGTCTTAACAAACGGAAGTCCTTGGCAACACGCTTTGGCTGCAGTATTTGTATCAGGTGTATTCTTCTTACTTTTAACAATTACAGGATTACGTGAAAAATTAATCAACGCCATCCCGATGGAACTTAAAATTGCCGTTGGTGCTGGTATCGGATTATTCGTATCGTTCATCGGTTTAAAAAATGCCGGCATTATCGTTGCAAGTGATGCAACAGTTGTCGGTTTAGGCAACTTACATGATGGTGAAGTATTACTAGCAATTTTTGGTATTATTCTTACAGTCATTTTCTTAGTTCGTGGAATGAAAGCTGGCGTATTTATTGCAATGGCGATTACTGCAATTGTGGGGATGTTTATTGGTTTAGTTGATTTACCATCACAAGTTGTATCGGCACCACCAAGTGTTGAACCAACTTTCGGTAAATTATTCTCGGCATTCACTGATCCTGAGTTCTACTCGCTAACAATGGTATCGGTTATTCTATCATTCTTATTCGTAGACTTCTTTGACAACGCAGGTACTTTAATGGCTGTTGCCAACCAAGCAGGATTTGTTAAAAACAATAAATTACCTCGTGCAGGTAAAGCATTGATCTCAGATTCAATCGCATCTATTTCAGGTTCGATCTTTGGTACTTCAACAGTAACATCTTATGTAGAATCTTCAGCAGGGGTTGGAGCAGGCGCACGAACAGGTTTCGCTTCAATCGTTACAGGTATCTGTTTCTTGTTGGCTCTATTTTTATCACCAGTATTAAGTGTTGTAACAAACGCAGTTACTGCACCGGCATTAATCGTTGTAGGTATTTTAATGGTATCTTCTCTCGGACAGATCGAGTGGAATAAATTCGAAGTAGCTGTACCAGCATTCTTCACAATGTTAATGATGCCATTAACATCGTCAATCGCAACAGGTCTTGCAGTAGGTTTCGTATTTTATCCGTTAACAATGGTGTTGAAAGGTAAAGCAAAAGAAGTAAGTCCGATTATGTATATTTTCGCAGTACTCTTCCTGATCTATTTAGGTACTGTCGGTTCAATGTAGAATCATCACCAGTCAACGATTGTTGGCTGGTTTTTTTATTTTTGCAGGAAAATATAATTGAGAAATTGAAATGAATAGTAAAGGGGTGAGTTTAATGGTTATCAAAATAGAAGAAGCAAAGGAACAACACTATATAGAAGTAAATCGTTTAGTAAGGCAAGGACATGACGAGCATGTACAAGGGGATAGTGCGGTATTCCAGGAAGTCGAGAGTGTTATGCCAGAAGAATATTATTTGCAGTTGCTTGAGCAAGAGCAAAGTACCGTATTAATAGCAAGGGAAGAAAATAAAATAATAGGATTTGCTGTCATTAGTATAGAAGCTTCTCCGGATTTCCCTTCATTAGTTAATAGGAGGTATGCATACATTCATGATTTTGGTGTAGACCAGTCATCCAAAAGAAAAGGGATTGGATCGCTGCTTTTTGAAGCTTGTTTAGAGTGGGCGAAAGAAATGAATGTTGATAAAGTGGAGTTAAATGTATGGGAATTCAATGAAGAGGCCATCGCTTTTTATAGAAAGCATTCTATGGAAACCATAAGCAGAAAGATGAGGTTGGCTATTAGATAGTTATTTCTTAAGGGAAATAAATTATTTTTGAAGTGACAAGTAAAATAACTTTACTCTATATATAATAGGAAGAAACTCAATTTAAGTTGTAGAGTAGAAATCAGAAAATTTTTTCTTTAAATAAAGGGTTGCATAAACCTTTGTATCGGGTGTATAGTTAATCTCGTTGCTGCGAAACAAACGCAAACAACACAAACAAAAAAATAAATTTTATAAAGTTGTTGACAAACATAAACAACACTGTTAAAATTTAAAACAGTCGCACAAACGACTGACACAATGAACCTTGAAAACTGAACAAGCAACGTTAATGAAACAAGCTTCTTAAATGAAGCAAACAATAGATTTCAACTTCTAACGAAGTTGGATCGCTAGCAAAGCAAATGAGCTTTCAAACTACTTTTATGGAGAGTTTGATCCTGGCTCAGGACGAACGCTGGCGGCGTGCCTAATACATGCAAGTCGAGCGGAAATTTTATTGGTGCTTGCACCTTTAAAATTTTAGCGGCGGACGGGTGAGTAACACGTGGGTAACCTACCTTATAGATTGGGATAACTCCGGGAAACCGGGGCTAATACCGAATAATACTTTTTAACACATGTTTGAAAGTTGAAAGACGGTCTTGCTGTCACTATAAGATGGACCCGCGGCGCATTAGCTAGTTGGTGAGGTAACGGCTCACCAAGGCAACGATGCGTAGCCGACCTGAGAGGGTGATCGGCCACACTGGGACTGAGACACGGCCCAGACTCCTACGGGAGGCAGCAGTAGGGAATCTTCCACAATGGACGAAAGTCTGATGGAGCAACGCCGCGTGAGTGAAGAAGGATTTCGGTTCGTAAAACTCTGTTGCAAGGGAAGAACAAGTAGCGTAGTAACTGGCGCTACCTTGACGGTACCTTGTTAGAAAGCCACGGCTAACTACGTGCCAGCAGCCGCGGTAATACGTAGGTGGCAAGCGTTGTCCGGAATTATTGGGCGTAAAGCGCGCGCAGGTGGTTCCTTAAGTCTGATGTGAAAGCCCCCGGCTCAACCGGGGAGGGTCATTGGAAACTGGGGAACTTGAGTGCAGAAGAGGATAGTGGAATTCCAAGTGTAGCGGTGAAATGCGTAGAGATTTGGAGGAACACCAGTGGCGAAGGCGACTGTCTGGTCTGTAACTGACACTGAGGCGCGAAAGCGTGGGGAGCAAACAGGATTAGATACCCTGGTAGTCCACGCCGTAAACGATGAGTGCTAAGTGTTGGGGGGTTTCCGCCCCTCAGTGCTGCAGCTAACGCATTAAGCACTCCGCCTGGGGAGTACGGTCGCAAGACTGAAACTCAAAGGAATTGACGGGGGCCCGCACAAGCGGTGGAGCATGTGGTTTAATTCGAAGCAACGCGAAGAACCTTACCAGGTCTTGACATCCCGGTGACCACTATGGAGACATAGTTTCCCCTTCGGGGGCAACGGTGACAGGTGGTGCATGGTTGTCGTCAGCTCGTGTCGTGAGATGTTGGGTTAAGTCCCGCAACGAGCGCAACCCTTATTCTTAGTTGCCATCATTCAGTTGGGCACTCTAAGGAGACTGCCGGTGATAAACCGGAGGAAGGTGGGGATGACGTCAAATCATCATGCCCCTTATGACCTGGGCTACACACGTGCTACAATGGACGGTACAAACGGTTGCCAACCCGCGAGGGGGAGCTAATCCGATAAAACCGTTCTCAGTTCGGATTGTAGGCTGCAACTCGCCTACATGAAGCCGGAATCGCTAGTAATCGCGGATCAGCATGCCGCGGTGAATACGTTCCCGGGCCTTGTACACACCGCCCGTCACACCACGAGAGTTTGTAACACCCGAAGTCGGTGAGGTAACCTTTATGGAGCCAGCCGCCGAAGGTGGGATAGATGATTGGGGTGAAGTCGTAACAAGGTAGCCGTATCGGAAGGTGCGGCTGGATCACCTCCTTTCTAAGGATTTTTCGGAATCATTCCTTCGGGGAATGAAACATTAACGGTTGCTGTTCAGTTTTGAAGGTTCATTCTTAATAGAATGAAACACTTCAAAACCTTTGTTCTTTGAAAACTGGATAAAACGACATTGAAAGCAATAAATCAAATTTCTATTTTATAGATTTTTAAACAAGTCAAGCAATTGACGTGTAAACTAAATCTTGGATCTAAACTTCATTTTATGAAGTTAGGCCTCTGGCAGATGTTACAGATTTTTTAAAGGAAACTTTTTGAGTAAACTCAAAAAAATCTGAACGCAATTACGCCAAGGCGAAATTGATCTAAGTGTTAACTTTTGGTTAAGTTAATAAGGGCGCACGGTGGATGCCTTGGCACTAGGAGTCGATGAAGGACGGCACTAACACCGATATGCCTCGGGGAGCTGTAAGTAAGCTTTGATCCGGGGATTTCCGAATGGGGGAACCCACTATCTTTAATCGGATAGTATCTTCACGTGAATTCATAGCGTGTTGAAGACAGACGCAGAGAACTGAAACATCTAAGTACCTGCAGGAACAGAAAGAAAATTCGATTCCCTGAGTAGCGGCGAGCGAAACGGGAAGAGCCCAAACCAAAGAGCTTGCTCTTTGGGGTTGTAGGACACTCTATACGGAGTTACAAAAGAATGAACTAGACGAAGCGACTTGGAAAGGTCCGCGAAACGAGGTAAAAGCCCTGTAGTCAAAAGTTCATTCCCTCCAGAGTGGATCCTGAGTACGGCGGAACACGTGAAATTCCGTCGGAATCCGGGAGGACCATCTCCCAAGGCTAAATACTACCTAGTGACCGATAGTGAACCAGTACCGTGAGGGAAAGGTGAAAAGCACCCCGGAAGGGGAGTGAAATAGATCCTGAAACCGTGTGCCTACAAGTAGTTAGAGCCCGTTAATGGGTGATAGCGTGCCTTTTGTAGAATGAACCGGCGAGTTACGATTACGTGCGAGGTTAAGTTGAGAAGACGGAGCCGCAGCGAAAGCGAGTCTGAATAGGGCGAATTAGTACGTGGTCGTAGACCCGAAACCAGGTGATCTACCCATGTCCAGGGTGAAGGTGAGGTAACACTCACTGGAGGCCCGAACCCACGCACGTTGAAAAGTGCGGGGATGAGGTGTGGGTAGCGGAGAAATTCCAATCGAACCTGGAGATAGCTGGTTCTCTCCGAAATAGCTTTAGGGCTAGCCTCGTGATTGAGAATACCGGAGGTAGAGCACTGTTTGGACTAGGGGGGCATCTCGCTTTACCGAATTCAGACAAACTCCGAATGCCGGATATTTATACACGGGAGTCAGACTGCGAGTGATAAGATCCGTAGTCAAGAGGGAAACAGCCCAGACCACCAGCTAAGGTCCCCAAGTAATCGTTAAGTGGAAAAGGATGTGGCGTTGCTTAGACAACCAGGATGTTGGCTTAGAAGCAGCCATCATTTAAAGAGTGCGTAATAGCTCACTGGTCGAGTGACGCTGCGCCGAAAATGTATCGGGGCTAAACGATTCACCGAAGCTGTGGATGCATACTTTGAGTATGCGTGGTAGGAGAGCGTTCTAACAGCGTTGAAGTCAGACCGGAAGGACTGGTGGAGCGGTTAGAAGTGAGAATGCCGGTATGAGTAGCGAAACATGGGTGAGAATCCCATGCACCGTATGACTAAGGTTTCCTGAGGAAGGCTCGTCCGCTCAGGGTTAGTCGGGACCTAAGCCGAGGCCGATAGGCGTAGGCGATGGACAACAGGTTGATATTCCTGTACCACCTCCTCACCGTTTGAGAAATGGGGGGACGCAGTAGGATAGGGTAAGCACGCCGTTGGTTGCGCGTGTTCAAGCAGTAAGGCGTGTATGTAGGCAAATCCGCATACTATAACGTTGAGCTGTGATGACGAGCTCGTATGAGCGAAGTTCCTGATTTCACACTGCCAAGAAAAGCCTCTATCGAGGTGAGAGGTGCCCGTACCGCAAACCGACACAGGTAGTCGAGGAGAGAATCCTAAGGTGTGCGAGAGAACTCTCGTTAAGGAACTCGGCAAAATGACCCCGTAACTTCGGGAGAAGGGGTGCTTCTTTGGGTGCATAGCCTAGAGAAGCCGCAGTGAATAGGCCCAGGCGACTGTTTAGCAAAAACACAGGTCTCTGCAAAACCGTAAGGTGACGTATAGGGGCTGACGCCTGCCCGGTGCTGGAAGGTTAAGAGGAGCGGTTAGCGCAAGCGAAGCTGTGAATTGAAGCCCCAGTAAACGGCGGCCGTAACTATAACGGTCCTAAGGTAGCGAAATTCCTTGTCGGGTAAGTTCCGACCCGCACGAAAGGCGTAACGATCTGGGCACTGTCTCAACGAGAGACTCGGTGAAATTATAGTACCTGTGAAGATGCAGGTTACCCGCGACAGGACGGAAAGACCCCGTGGAGCTTTACTGTAGCCTGATATTGAATTTTGGTACAACTTGTACAGGATAGGTAGGAGCCAGAGATCTCGGAGCGCCAGCTTCGAAGGAGGCGTCGGTGGGATACTACCCTGGTTGTATTGAACTTCTAACCCATGCCCCTTAGCGGGGTAGGAGACAGTGTCAGGCGGACAGTTTGACTGGGGCGGTCGCCTCCTAAAGAGTAACGGAGGCGCCCAAAGGTTCCCTCAGAATGGTTGGAAATCATTCGTAGAGTGTAAAGGCATAAGGGAGCTTGACTGCGAGACCTACAAGTCGAGCAGGGTCGAAAGACGGGCTTAGTGATCCGGTGGTTCCGCATGGAAGGGCCATCGCTCAACGGATAAAAGCTACCCCGGGGATAACAGGCTTATCTCCCCCAAGAGTCCACATCGACGGGGAGGTTTGGCACCTCGATGTCGGCTCATCGCATCCTGGGGCTGTAGTCGGTCCCAAGGGTTGGGCTGTTCGCCCATTAAAGCGGTACGCGAGCTGGGTTCAGAACGTCGTGAGACAGTTCGGTCCCTATCCGTCGTGGGCGTAGGAAATTTGAGAGGAGCTGTCCTTAGTACGAGAGGACCGGGATGGACATACCGCTGGTGTACCAGTTGTCTTGCCAAAGGCATCGCTGGGTAGCTATGTATGGACGGGATAAGTGCTGAAAGCATCTAAGCATGAAGCCCCCCTCAAGATGAGATTTCCCATTACGCAAGTAAGTAAGACCCCTGAAAGACGATCAGGTAGATAGGTTCGAGGTGGAAGTGCGGCGACGCATGCAGCTGACGAATACTAATCGGTCGAGGACTTAACCACATTTTATTGCACAATTCAATGAACCGTTTATCCAGTTTTGAAAGAATGAAAATTTTTTCCAAGGGTTTCAAGACACACTAGTGTATTGGAAGCCGTAATAGTGAAGTGATGATGGCAAAGAGGTCACACCCGTTCCCATACCGAACACGGAAGTTAAGCTCTTTAGCGCCGATGGTAGTTGGGGGCTTCCCCCTGTGAGAGTAGGACGTCGCTTCGCACACGCAAAACCACTGAGAAATCAGTGGTTTTTTTGTCGTCTTAAATAAATACATAAAGGTCGATTATATTCTGAGCATCGACAGGAACTTTGTAACATTACTTTTGAATAATTATCCTCTATGAATTTTCATAATATACGTACAAAATTCAAACCCATTGCCTTGACCAAAAAGGTTCTTCCTCTCCTTATAAACATCAAACTTATTTCCGTTATCTGTTCATTAATATAAAAAGTTTAAAACCCTTCATATTTTCAATCAAGAATTGCAGTGGTCCTCTTGCTGTTTATCTTATAAAAAAGACTTCCTTTTCTTTAGGACACCTCTTATAACAAATTATCCGGTTGAACGTAAATATCCATTTTAAACGAACATCTTTCTTTACAGTGAAAAGGTAATATAGCTATCTATAAACACACAATACAAAGTAAGGTAAAATATAAAGGATTTATAAAGTTACAATTATCGGAAAAATTACTTGCTATAGTGATTGTAGGAGGCGTACATGATGGCACAACAAATTCTTTTAGTGGAGGATGACCGCGAAATTGCGCGCATTATTAAAGACACGTTAATAAAGGAAGGCTATGCAGTGACAAGGGCAACGACAGGAATTGAAGGATTAGAAGATTTCTCTGCAGGTAACTATGATTTGATACTTGTTGATTGGATGTTGCCTGAAATGGATGGGTTATCAATGATTGAACATATTCGACTGCAAAGTGATGTCCCAATTATTATGATCAGTGCAAAAAGCAACGAAACGGATAAAGTCACAGGGTTGCAGGATGCCGATGATTATTTGGCAAAGCCATTTTCTTTAGAAGAATTGAAAGCACGTGTTCGGTCTCAATTACGGCGATGGCAGCGTTATAATAAAGTTTTTGCAACAGAAGAAATAAATTCATATGTACATGGTTTAAAAATCGACTGGGTAAAAGAACGTGTTTACAACGAAGAGGAAGAAATCAACTTGACGCAAAAAGAGTTTGCGCTACTGAAAGTACTGGCACAAAATCCATTCGAGCTATTTACAAAGGAAGCGTTGTATACACATGTTTGGCACCAAGTTGAGATGGATCAGACGCATACAGTAACAGTGCACATTAAAGAATTGCGCGAAAAGCTGAACGATCCTGTGAAATCACCTAACTATATACAAACTGTATGGGGGAAGGGCTACCGCTTTATAGGTGAACAAGTATGAAGATTAAATCATGGCTTCTGCTTACGTACTTGCTTGTCATGATTTTGCCGTTACTTGCACTGTACGGTCTTTATGTAACAATTAACGCCTACTACCAAGATAAAAGTGTTGATGAATATTTTGAAAAGTGGGCAGTTGTTACAGATTTAAAAGATCAATTGGAACATCCATCGCTTTACAATATTAATGCGAATTATAAGGAAATCGAGAAACTGACATCCGATCAGTTGATGATTACTTTATACAGTCCGAATGGCAAGATTTATTATTCTTCAAATGTAATTAACTCTTTCAGCAGCTTTGAATCGAAAAGTACTGTTTATAAAAATCTGTATGAGTTTGAACAAAACTATAAGACATTTATTTATAAAGAACCTGTTTATGAAGACGGGGAAATGAAGGGTGTTTACAAAATTACGCTCATTCGTTCGGAATGGCTGGAACAAGTAAACACAAAATCGCTAATTGTCGTAATCAGCTTAATAGCAGTAATGCTGATTATATACGGGGTGGTTGTCTATTTACTGAACCGACGCCTCAATAAGCCTGCAAAAAGACTAATGGAACAAATGCGTGCATTCGCCAAGGATGAAGCAACAAATCCGCTTCCCGTCACAAAGGATGAAATCGGAGAATTAACCGAGAGCTTTCAACTAATGCAGCAGGAAATAACCGCAACACGGAAAAAGCTTGCAGTGGAACAGCAGCAAAAGGAATTTATGATTGCGAGTCTGTCGCATGACTTGAAAACGCCTCTTACATCAATTCAAGCATACGCAGAAAGTTTACGGCACGGGAGCCATTCTGAGAAGGATCGTCTTGAATATTTGCAGATCATTCAGTCCAAATCAGAGTATATGAAGCAGTTGCTTGATGATTTAATGATGTTGACATTACTGCAGTCCCCGACATATGAAATGGAACTTGTAAAAGTCGATGGTGAAGAGTTTTTTGATATGCTGCTCAGTGATTATGAACAGATTAGCAGAGAAAAAGGATTTGAAGCGAAAACGACAGTCAATGTGGCTGGCAGTTATTTTGTAAATCCGAAGCAATTGATGCGGGTTGTCGATAATATTGTCGCGAATGCATGGACGTATACAAATCCAGGAGGAACCATTTATGTATCTGCATTTGAAACACCGAATATTCCTACGTGGAGTATAGGGAAATTAGCAGAAAGCTTTAAGGAAAAGGGTGTTTATATTGTTGTACAAAACAGCGGTGCAACGATAACGGAACAGCAGTGTAAACAAATGTTTGATCCGCTGTATCAGATTGATGATTCCCGGAGCCATATAGGTGAGCGGGGGGCCGGTCTCGGTTTAAGCATTGCAAAGCAAATTATGGCTAAGCATGATGGAACAATCACTGCATTAGCACAGCAAAATCAATTAGCGATTGTCATATGGCTACCACCAATTGAAGAAGAGAGGAATGGATAAAATGAAAAAAATAATTTATTCAGCAGCATTAGTTTTAACGCTATCTTTGGCGGCATGCAGCAATGAGGAAAATTATTCACCCCAGGAAATATTGAATCAGGCAATGCAGGAGACGTCTGAGCTTGACTCCTTCTATGGAGAATATAAAATGACAATGGACGACGGGACCGAAATACTTTCAAAGCAATGGGAGAAAAACGGAAAAACTCGTGTAGAAATGGTCGATTCCACAGGTGAGGAATCGATTGCAGTAAACGACGGAAAAACATTATCTTCCTATTCGAAAACAGCGAATGAAGTGATTATTTTTGAACTCGGATCGGACGTTGAAAATTTTGTTCGACCAACGTTAAAAGAGCAGGCATTACGTACGCTGGAACTAATAAAAAATTCCCATGATATTACGATTGGCGAAGAAGAAAAGATCGCGGGTCATGAAACATACCATTTAATCGCAAAAGCCAAAAAGCAAAATACGCTAATTGGGGATATGGAAGTATGGGTAGATAAAAAAACATGGATGACTTTAAAGACGATTTCGGTAAGTGGTGACATGAAAATAACTTCTGAATTTACCAAATTTGAACCGAACAGTAAAGTTGATGATTCCAAATTTACTCTGGATATTCCGGAAGGTGCCATTGTTAAAACCGAATCTATACAGCCACCTGAACAATTAACAGAGCAGGAAGCTGTCGAGAAGCTGGGCTCCTTTTTAATCTTTCCCGAATCACTTGGCTACACATTGGAAGGAATTGAAGATATGGGGATGGCGGAAACTGGAGAAATTGCGTTAACATATTCCAAAAACGGTGAGCAGCAATTCTCACTTTCAATCTTCAAACCAATGGAGTCCATCGGTGAAGATGAAGAGATCATTGAAGTACGCGGACAAAAAGGATCAAAAATTGATTTGGAGACTTTTAAATTACTCCAATGGGATGAAGAGGACTTACGCTATAATATAATTATTGAAAATCCTGACTTAACATTCGAGGATATACTGGAGTTAACCGAACAAATGGAGTATATAAAATAAATGAACAGGTGCAATCACATGTAATATGTGATTGCGCTTTTTTATTTTCCAGTTGTGACAAATCGTTCACAAAATAAAATCTTTCTATTAGAAAGTACTAAAAATATCGTGGTATAGTTAGAGCGATATTTTACATGTGGAAGGATGACCTTTTTGGCTAAAAAGCAAGTATGGTATGAAGTAGAAGAAAATGAAACAATCGAGCAATGCCTTGAAAGAATGAAGAAAGATGGCTATATGCCATTTGGACGAAGAGAAGAGCCTGTGTTTGAAGAAGTAAATGGCGAACCTGTTTACTTACGTCAAAAAATACAATTTAAAGGTGTATTAATAGAAGATTAGCGATTGATTCGATTGAAAACCGAACATTGTCTTTTGCTTTAAAAATATTGTTCGCATTTTTGCATTGATTTTATGCGTAACCCTTGTTAAAATGTGAACAGGAAAAACATTTAATCCCTCATATATGCTAGAGAATATGGCTCTAGTGTCTCTACCCGGCACCGTAAATACCGGACTATGTGGGAAAGCAGCTTCAGGTATGATAAATAAAGGGTGTGGATCGCAATGCAATTATCTACATATACTTTTAATGCTCAGTCCTCAAGTAGATTGCTTTCTCATGCGTAGAGCGTAGAGAGCAGTTTATTTGAGGATTTTTTACATTGATTTTTAACAAGTGGAGAAGATGTTTAAAGGAGCGAAATTCATGAATCCGAAAATTGGCGTTATTATGGGAAGTTCAAGTGATTGGGAAACGATGAAGCATGCTTGTGACATATTGGACGAGCTGCAAGTGCCTTATGAAAAGCAAGTCGTTTCAGCACATCGCACACCAGATTTAATGTTTGAATACGCGGAAGCTGCGCGTGGACGCGGTATTCAGGTAATTATTGCAGGAGCAGGTGGAGCGGCACATTTACCAGGTATGGTAGCAGCAAAAACGACATTACCTGTAATCGGAGTACCTGTACAGTCACGTGCACTGAACGGCCTTGATTCACTACTATCGATTGTGCAGATGCCAGGTGGTGTACCAGTTGCAACTGTGGCAATTGGCAAAGCAGGGGCTACAAACGCCGGTCTGCTTGCAGCGCAAATTTTAGGAGCGTTTGATCAGGAGCTTGCTGCAAAACTTGAGGCAAGACGTGAATCGACAAAAGCGCAAGTTTTGGAAAGCACAGGTGACTTAACGTGACGAAAATGATTTACCCTGGACAAACAATCGGCATTATCGGCGGTGGTCAGCTTGGTCGTATGATGGCTGTTGCAGCAAAAGAAGCCGGCTATAAAATCGCAGTACTGGAACCAACAATGGATTCTCCTTGCGGGCAAGTGGCAGACATACGAATAGTCGCAGCTTATGATGACGAGGCAGCATTGGAAGAGCTAGCGGAAGTAAGTGATGTCATAACATATGAGTTTGAAAACATTGATTACGATGGTTTAAAGCGTTTAACACAAATGGCCTATGTTCCTCAAGGTGCAGAGCTTGTGCGCATTACACAAAATCGTGTCACAGAAAAGCAAATGATTGTTGATGCAGGCTGTCCTGTTGCGCCATATATTGTCGCTTCAACATTTGAACAGCTTCAAGAAAACATCGGAGAAATCGGCTTCCCATGTATCGTAAAAACTGCACGGGGCGGTTATGATGGAAAAGGTCAGCAGTTATTGAAATCTGCTGAAGACTTACCGTTAGCAAAAGGATTGTTTGCACATTCACAGTGTATTGCAGAGGGCTTTGTTCCATTTACAAAGGAGATTTCAGTCATTGTTCAACGCAATGGAGATGGTGAAACATACTGCTTGCCTGTCGGAGAAAACATCCACATAAATCATATTTTACATGAAACGATTGTGCCGGCACGTATCGAACAGTCTACAGCACAATTAGCTGAAGAAGCTGCTCTAAAAATTGCGGATTCACTACAGCTTATTGGTACATTGGCGGTTGAAATGTTCGTCCTTGAAGATGGCAGTATCGTAATTAACGAATGTGCACCACGTCCGCATAACTCAGGCCATTACTCGATTGAGGCATGCAATATTTCACAATTTACTCAGCATATTCGTGCAGTATGCGGATGGCCGCTACGTAAGCCAAAACTGTGGGCGCCATCGATTATGGTGAATGTACTTGGTCAGCATGTTGTTCCATTAACAAATTCAATTTCAAAGTTTCCTGACTGGTCAGTACATCTGTACGGGAAATCAGAAGCAAAGGTAAATCGAAAAATGGGTCATGTTACAATCATGACAGATGATATAAAATCAGCATTAGAACAAATTACAGACTCCGGTATCTGGCCGGAGTAAAAGGAGAAGATTTATGATAGAACGCTATACACGTCCTGAAATGGGTGCAATTTGGACTGAAGAAAACAAATTTAAAGCATGGTTAGAGGTAGAGATATTAGCTTGTGAAGCTTGGGCTGAAATCGGTGAAATTCCTAAAGAAGATGTCGTAAAATTACGTGCAAACGCATCATTTGATATCAATCGTATTTATGAAATTGAGCAGGAAACACGTCATGATGTCGTAGCATTTACACGAGCTGTTTCGGAAACACCTGCACTTGGCGAGGAAAAGAAATGGGTGCACTACGGTTTAACTTCAACGGACGTTGTAGATACAGCACTATCATACTTAATCAAACAGGCAAATGAAATTTTACGTAAAGATTTACATCAATTCATCGCCATTCTGACTGAAAAAGCAAAAGAGCATAAATTTACAGTAATGATGGGACGTACGCACGGTGTGCATGCAGAACCGACAACATTTGGCTTAAAACTTGCATTATGGCTTGAAGAGATGCGCCGTAACTTAGTACGTTTTGAAGAAGCTGCTAAAGTAATCGAAACAGGTAAAATGAGTGGTGCTGTCGGAACATATGCCAATATTAATCCACGTGTGGAAAGCTATGTATGTGAACATCTTGGATTGGCAGCTGCACCTATCTCCACACAAACATTGCAGCGTGACCGCCATGCCCAATATTTTTCTACATTGGCTTTGATCGCTACATCAATCGAAAAGTTTGCGACAGAAATCCGCGGACTGCAAAAATCAGAAACACGTGAAGTGGAAGAAGGATTTGCGAAAGGGCAAAAAGGTTCATCTGCTATGCCGCATAAGCGTAATCCGATCGGCTCTGAAAATATGACAGGTATGGCACGGTTAATGCGCGGCTATATGCTGACAGCTTATGAAAACGTAGCTTTATGGCATGAACGTGATATTTCACATTCTTCAGCTGAACGTGTCATTATTCCGGATGCCACAATTACATTAAATTATATGTTAAATCGTTTCGGTAATATTTTGAAAAACTTAACTGTATTCCCTGACAATATGAAACGCAATATGGAGCGTACATTTGGTCTGATCTACTCACAGCGTATTTTACTTGCGTTAATCGACAAAGGATTATCACGTGAGGAAGCGTACGATACGGTTCAGCCATTAACAGCGCGTGCTTGGGATGAGCAAACTCAATTCCGTCCGCTTGTGGAAGCTAGTGAAAAAATTACAGCGTATCTTTCACCGGAAGAAATTGCAGACTGCTTTGACTACAACTACCATATTCAGAATGTTGATTTGATTTTCGAGCGTTTAGGTCTTAACTAACTAATCAATTAATCAGGAGGAATACGTCATGAATAAAGGGCAGCTTTTATATGAAGGGAAAGCAAAACGACTCTATACAACAGAAGATACTGAAATACTTTTTGTTGAATACAAGGATAGTGCAACAGCATTTAACGGCGAGAAGAAAGCCGAGATTGCTGGTAAGGGAAATTTAAACAATCAGATTACGACTTTACTTTTCGAGAAGCTACAAGAAAACGGAATTGAATCACATTTCGTAAAAAGACTTTCAGCGAATGAACAGCTTGTCCGTAAAGTTGAAATTATTCCAATCGAAGTTGTTACACGCAATATTGCTGCTGGCAGCCTGGCAAAACGTCTAGGCTTGGATGAGGGTACTGGGCTTAAGCGTCCAATCGTTGAATTTTACTATAAAGATGATGCATTAGGTGATCCAATGATTACAACAGAGCATATTGATGTACTGGATATCGCAACACCAATGGAAGTAGAACAGCTGTATAATGCGGCACTGCATGTGAATGAAGTGCTGCGTCCGATTTTTACTGCTGTTGGTGTAACGTTAGTCGACTTCAAACTGGAATTTGGTCGTGATAAAGACGGCAATATTTTACTTGCCGATGAAATTTCTCCTGACACTTGTCGTTTATGGGACTCTAATACAAAGCAAAAACTTGATAAAGACGTATTCCGCCGTGATTTAGGCAATCTAACGGAAGTATATGAGATTATATTACAAAAACTTGGAGGCAACTAACTCATGAAGAAAGTTAAAATATATGTAACATTAAAAGAAAGCATCCTGGATCCACAAGGTTCTGCAGTACAAGGTTCATTGCAAAAAATCGGTTATGGTGAAGTTTCTGATGTACGTATCGGCAAGTATTTGGAAGTTACAATCGAAGACACTGACCGTAATATTGACACAATCGTGAAAGAAATGTGCGAAAAAGTATTAACGAACACGGTGATTGAAAAGTACCGTTACGAAATTGAGGAGGCATAATAAGATGAAATTTGCAGTACTCGTTTTCCCGGGGTCTAACTGTGATATCGACATGTTTCATGCGATTAAGGACGAGCTAGGTGAAGAAGTAGAATATGTTTGGCATACAGCTACAAGTCTAGACGGATTTGACGGGGCATTAGTGCCTGGCGGTTTCTCATACGGAGACTATTTACGTTGTGGTGCAATGGCAAACCAATCAAATATTATGTCGGCTCTAAAAGAATTTGCAGCACAAGGCAAACCTGTGTTAGGTGTTTGTAACGGATTCCAGATTTTAACGGAGGCAGGGCTGTTACCAGGAGCTCTTATCCGCAATAAAAACTTGAAATTCATGTGTCGTACAGTACAGCTAAAAGTTGAAAACAACAACACATTATTTACAAACGGATATGAAGAGGGAGAAGTGATCAATATTCCTATCGCACACGGTGAAGGCAACTACTACTGCGATGACGAAACATTAGCTTCTTTACAAGCCAATAACCAGATTGTCTTTACATATGAAGGCGAAAATCCGAACGGTTCTTTAGCGGATATTGCTGGAATCATCAATAAAGAAGGCAATGTACTCGGAATGATGCCGCATCCGGAGCGTGCTGCAAACGAAATCGTTGGTGGCGCAGATGGTCTTAAACTATTTAAATCAATTGTGAAGCAGTGGAGGGAACAGCATGTTAACAACTAATTTCGAACCAACACCAGAGCAAATTAAGGAAAAACGTCTCTATGCAGACATGGGGATGTCAGATGCGGAATTTGACTTAGCGATTGAAAAATTAGGTCGTATTCCAAACTGGACAGAAACAGGTCTTTTCTCGGTAATGTGGTCTGAGCACTGCTCTTATAAAAAATCGAAGCCAGTACTTCGTAAATTCCCGACAAAAGGTCCTCAAGTACTGCAAGGTCCTGGTGAAGGTGCCGGCATTGTCGATATCGGTGATGAGCAGGCAGTTGTTTTCAAAATGGAATCCCATAACCATCCATCTGCGATTGAACCTTACCAAGGCGCTGCAACAGGTGTAGGCGGAATTATCCGTGACGTTTTCTCAATGGGTGCACGTCCGATTGCGATGCTGAACTCTTTACGTTTTGGTGAGTTGAAATCAGCGCGCGGCAAGTATTTATTTGAAGAAGTCGTAGCTGGTATTGCAGGTTACGGTAACTGTATCGGTATTCCGACAGTAGGCGGCGAAATTGGTTTTGATCCTTGTTATGAAGGAAATCCGCTTGTAAATGCAATGTGTGTCGGATTGATCGATCATAAGGATATCCAAAAAGGTGTTGCTGCAGGTGTAGGTAATACTGTAATGTACGTTGGTGCAAAAACAGGTCGTGACGGTATTCACGGTGCAACATTCTCATCTGAAGAATTGACAGAAGATACTGAAGAAAGTCGCTCAGCGGTACAAGTTGGGGACCCGTTCATGGAAAAATTGCTTCTTGAAGCTTGTCTGGAAGTTGTAAAATCAGATGCATTAGTCGGTATTCAGGATATGGGTGCAGCAGGTCTTACTTCATCTTCAGCGGAAATGGCTTCTAAAGCCGGTACAGGTGTAGAGATGAACTTGGACCTGGTTCCTCAACGCGAGACAAACATGTCAGCTTACGAAATGATGTTATCCGAATCTCAGGAGCGTATGCTGATTGTTGTAAAAGCAGGTCGTGAAGATGAAATTAAAGCGATTTTCGATAAATATGATCTTGATGCGGTAGCTGTAGGGAAAGTAACGGAAGATAAAATGCTTCGTTTACTTCACAAAGGTGAAGTTGTAGCAGAAGTACCTGCAGATGCATTAGCTGAAGACGCACCGGTTTACAATATGCCGGATGCTGAGCCTGCTTACTTTGCAGAATATCAGGCAATGGAAAATGCAGAACCGAACGTAACAGACTATAAAGAAACGTTAACATCACTTTTAAAAGCGCCGACAATCGCATCAAAAGAGTGGGTTTACGATCAATATGACTATCAAGTACGAACAAATACGGTTGTAGCACCAGGTTCGGATGCTGCCGTATTACGTGTACGTGGTACAAATAAAGGGCTGGCAATGACGACAGACTGTAATGCCCGCTATATTTATCTGGATCCGACAACAGGCGGGAAAATCGCTGTTGCTGAAGCTGCGCGTAACATCGTATGTTCTGGTGGACAACCACTTGCAATTACAGACTGCCTAAACTTCGGTAACCCGGAAAAACCGGAAATCTTCTGGCAAATCCAAAAATCGGCTGACGGTATTTCAGAGGCTTGCTTAGCATTAGACGCACCAGTAATTGGCGGTAATGTATCAATGTATAACGAGCGTTCAGGCGAAGCGGTCTACCCAACGCCAACAATCGGTATGGTCGGATTAGTAAAAGATTTAGCGCATGTAACAACACAGGAAGTTAAAGCTGCCGGTGACGTTGTGTACGTAGTAGGTGACACAAAAACAGAATTCGGTGGTTCTGAATTGCAAAAGTTAGTGGAAGGCGGCATTTCAGGTAAAGCACCTTCAATTGATTTAACAGTAGAAGCAGAACGTCAACAATCTATTTTGGAAGCAATTCAGGCAGGACTTGTTCAGTCAGCGCATGATGTTTCTGAAGGCGGTGTTGCAGTTGCATTAGCGGAAAAAACTTTCGCAGCCAAAGGTTTAGGTTTGGACGTAGCATTAACAGGTTCCGCAACAACGGCTCTATTCGCAGAATCACAATCACGCTTTGTATTAACAGTGAAAGCTGAACATGCAGAAGGCTTTGAAACAATCGTAAAAGACGCACAAAAAATCGGTACAGTAACAGACGACGCGAACATTAAAATCAGCGGCGAAACTGGTGTACTTGTTGAAGGTACTGTGGAGGAATTCCGTTCTGCCTGGAAAGGAGCAATTCCATGCTTGCTGAAATCAGAGGCTTAAATGAGGAATGCGGCGTATTTGGCATTTGGGGCAACCAAGATGCAGCGCACTTAAGTTATTACGGTTTACACGCGTTACAGCATCGTGGACAGGAAGGAGCTGGTATCGTCACAACTGACGGTAATCAGCTTCAGGCTGTACGCGGCGAAGGTCTTGTAAATGACGTGTTCAATGAAGATAAATTACGTAAAGTAGTAGGGCACGCGGCGATTGCGCATGTACGCTACGCAACAGCAGGCGGCAAAGGACTGGAAAATGTTCAGCCATTATTATTCCGCTCTTCAACTGGCTCACTGGCAATTGCCCATAACGGGAACTTGGTGAATGCTACACATTTAAAACAGTTTTTAGAGCGTTCCGGCAGCATTTTCAATTCGACTTCGGATACAGAGGTTGTTGTCCATCTCATTAAAAAATCGAAACACTCGCCATTCCGTTCAAAAGTGAAAGAAGCATTGTCGTTATTAAAAGGAGCATTCTCTATCATTTTATTAACGAATGATCAGATGATTGTAGCACGCGACCGTAACGGATTACGTCCCCTTTCACTTGGGAAGCTGGGTGATTCTTATGTCGTTGCTTCTGAAACATGTGCATTTGATTTAATTGGTGCTGAGTTTGTACGTGAAGTGGAGCCTGGCGAGTTACTGATCATTTCAAACAATGGTCTTGAAGTCGACAGTTATATTGAAAAGGACAAGCGAACAATGTGTGCGATGGAATATGTATACCTTGCACGTCCTGACTCGAATATTGATGAAGTAAATGTCCATATGGCACGTAAACGTATGGGCAAAGAACTCGCAAAAGAATGTGCCCATATCGAAGCGGATGTCGTTACAGGAGTTCCTGACTCATCCATTTCTGCAGCAATCGGATTTTCCGAAGCGAGCGGTATTCCGTATGAGCTTGGTTTGATTAAAAACCGCTATGTTGGCCGTACTTTTATCCAGCCGACACAGGAGCTTCGCGAACGCGGTGTAAAAATGAAGCTTTCACCTGTCGTACAAGTCGTAAAGGGAAAACGTGTCGTGATGGTAGATGATTCAATCGTACGCGGTACTACATCGAGACGCATTGTGCGCATGCTGAAAGAAGCAGGGGCAGCAGAAGTGCATGTTGTCATTTCTTCACCACCAATGACAGATCCTTGTTATTACGGTATCGATACATCGACACATGAAGAGCTGATTGCATCAAGCCACAGTGTGGAAGATATACGGGCAGCAATCGAAGCGGACACACTGACATTTTTATCGCTGGAAGGTATGGTCCGTGCAACGAACCGACCGTTTGAAGATGAAAATGGCGGGCTTTGCGTTGCATGCTTTACTGGTAAATACCCGACAGAAATTTTCCCGGACACAGTTTTACCACATGAAAAAGACTGTTAGAAATTAAGGAGGAGCAAGTACATTATGTCAAAAGCATATGAACAGGCAGGCGTAAATATTGAGGCAGGTTATGAAGCAGTAAAACGTATGAAATCACATGTCGAGCGTACGAATCGTTTAGGTGTGATGGGAACGTTTGGCGGCTTTGGAGGCATGTTTGATTTGTCTGCACTGAACTTAAAGGAACCAGTTCTTATTTCAGGTACGGACGGTGTTGGGACGAAACTGAAGCTTGCATTTATGGTTGATAAACACGATACGATCGGTGTGGACTGTGTTGCAATGTGTGTTAATGATATCGTTGCACAAGGTGCTGAGCCGCTGTACTTCCTTGACTATGTTGCGGTAGGAAAAGCCGAGCCGGCAAAAATTGAGCAGATTGTAAAAGGTGTAGCGGACGGCTGTGTGCAGTCCGGTGCAGCATTGATAGGCGGAGAAACAGCTGAAATGCCGGGTCTTTACGAAGAAGACGAGTACGATTTGGCCGGGTTTGCTGTAGGTGCTTGTGAAAAATCGGACATTATTACAGGCGAAAAAATTGTGGAAGGCGATGTTTTAATCGGTCTTGCTTCAAGCGGTGTACATTCAAACGGCTATTCATTAGTACGTAAAATTGTATTCGCGGATAATGAAATCGCAGTCGACGCAGTAGTAGAAGGCTACGAAGACCTTGGCCCAATCGGCGAAGCGCTTCTTGTTCCTACAAAGCTTTATGCAAAGCCTGTTTTGGCAGCACTTAAAGCTGCAGATGTACATGGTTGCGCACACGTAACAGGCGGGGGCTTCTATGAAAACCTGCCACGTATGATGCCACAAGGTTTGGCAACTGAAATTGATTTAGGATCTTGGCCAGTGCTGCGCATCTTTGAGTTTTTAAAAGAAAAAGGATCATTGGCGGACAAAGATTTATATAACGTATTCAATATGGGAGTCGGCTTTGTTATTGCAGTTCCGGCAAGTGAAGCGGATAAAGTGATCGCAGCAGTTGAAGCGGAAGGTGAAAAAGCTTACACAATCGGTCGGGTTGTAAACGGTGAAGGTGTTATTTTCAACGGCGAACATGACGGGAGTTTAGTGTAATGGGTACGAAAATTGCCGTATTCGCTTCTGGAAGCGGCAGTAACTTCCAGGCAATTCAAGAATCGATTAGTCGCGGTGAGCTTAACGCGACGATCGAGCTTGTAATTACGGATAAGCCGGGTGCTTATGTTGTGACGCGTGCGCAAAATTTCGGTATACCTGTTATGGAGCTTGCACCGAAAACCTTTGCCGATAAGGCATCCTATGAAGCAAAAATTGTTGAACAGTTAAAAGAACGAGAGATTGAATGGATCATCTTAGCTGGTTATATGCGCCTTGTTGGGGAAACGCTATTATCCGCTTATGAGCATCGAATAATCAATATTCATCCATCGCTGCTGCCATCATTTCCCGGGAAAGACGCCATTGGTCAGGCGATGACTCACGGCGTAAAAGTTACGGGTGTGACGGTGCACTATGTAGATGCGGGAATGGATACTGGAAAGATTATCTCGCAAGGAGCAGTTGACGTTGTCGATGGTAACCGTGAAGCGACAGAAGAGCGTATACATAAATTAGAACATGCGCTATACACAAAAACATTACAGCAATTATTTAACGCAAAAAAGTAAACTCGCATGAGCCGCTCCAGTGAGGGCATTGCTCACCGATAAGTTGAAAAAACTTTACTAACGAGTTGTATTATCCTAAGGATAGAACTTTGACAGGATATTGTTGTTTGGAGTGAAGGCGGCGACTCCTGGGGGACAAGCACGACGCCTGAGACTACAGGCTCAGGCCGTGCCCCCGGAAAGCGTCCGCCGTAACGGAAAACAACTTTTATAATAACTAAATTGGAGGACCTAATCGTGACGAAACGTGCACTTATTAGTGTTTCAGATAAAAATGGTATTTTAGAATTTGCAAAAGAATTAGTAGCACTTGGCTATGAAGTACTTTCTACTGGAGGAACAAAAAGTTTATTACAGCAAAACAATGTTCCGGTAACAGCAGTGGATGAAGTAACAAACTTCCCGGAAATTTTGGATGGCCGCGTAAAAACATTGAATCCGATGATCCACGGCGGTCTATTAGGTAAGTTTGATGAGCCAAGCCACGTTGCACAAATGAACGAACATGGCATCCGCCCAATCGAAATTGTATGTGTCAACTTATATCCATTCGTCGAAACGATTTCAAAACCGGATGTATCTTGGGATGATGCAATTGAAAACATCGATATCGGTGGTCCGACAATGCTACGTTCGGCAGCAAAAAACCATGATTATGTAACGGTAATTGTTGATGCAAATGACTATTCTGCCGTATTGGAAGAGTTAAAGGCAGATGGAAAAACGACATTAACAACACGTCGTCGTTTAGCAGCAAAAGTATTCCGCCATACAGCTGCGTATGATTCGTATATTTCCAATCATTTATCAAATGCAATTGGCGAAGAGTTTCCGGAGAACATGACGTTAACATACGAACTGAAGCAAACATTACGCTATGGTGAAAATCCTCACCAAAAAGCTGCATTCTATGCAAAACGTTTAGGTTCGGATTTCTCGATCGCCTACGCAACACAATTACACGGTAAAGAATTATCGTACAACAATATTCAGGATGCAAATGCAGCATTGCAAATCGTAAAAGAATTTGAAATGCCTGCAGCGGTTGCCGTGAAGCATATGAATCCATGTGGTGTCGGTACTGGTGAAACAATCGAAGAAGCATTCAATAAAGCATATGAAGCAGATCCAACTTCGATTTTCGGTGGCATCATTGCTTTAAACAAAGAAGTGGACAAAGCAACTGCAGAAAAATTATCGGGTATTTTCCTTGAAATTATCATTGCGCCAAGCTTTACTGCAGAAGCGCTGGAAATTTTAACACAAAAGAAAAACATCCGCCTGTTAACGATTGATTTCACACAGGAAAAGCAGGATCAATTCAATGTTGTAGCGGTTGAAGGTGGCTTACTTGTGCAGGAGCCGGACCGTTTCGGCTTTACAGATGCAAACATTCAAGTTGTGACGGACCGTCAACCGACTGAAGAAGAGTGGGAAGCGTTAAAACTAGGCTGGGCAGTTGTAAAGCATGTAAAATCAAATGCCATTGTTGTAACGGATAAACAAATGACATTGGGTGTTGGCGCTGGTCAGATGAACCGTGTAGGCTCAGCAAAAATTGCCTTTGAACAAGCGGGAGAAAAAGCACAGGGCGCGGCATTGGCTTCAGATGCATTCTTCCCTATGGGCGATACAGTGGAAGCAGCGGCAAAATCCGGTATTAAAGCAATCATTCAACCAGGTGGCTCGATTAAAGATCAGGAATCAATCGATGCAGCAAACAAATACGGTATTGCAATGGTGTTTACAGGGGTTCGTCATTTTAAACATTAATTAATAAGTTAGCAGTAGAGAAATTATTAAATTTACGTTATAATAGAATAAAGTTTCGCTAATGTTCTGGCCGGACGTTAGCAGAAGCGTTTGCAAATGCTTTATTTATTCTTCTTTCTGGCCGGGAGAGGGATAAATAAGACGATTGGGCGATTCTTGGCCGGGTCCCCATCGTAACCAGATTTTATTAACAACTGTATCGACTTTGGCCGGGAGATACGCTGTTAATAATAAAATAATCATTGATTGTAAAATGCACAGCACTACTTTTGGTCGGGTAGCGCAGTGTAAACGACCATTAATGAAAAACGCTCGCCTAAAATTTGGCGGGCGTTTTTTTTATCCAAATTTCTATAAAAGGGGAAGCTAATATGAACATTCTTGTAATCGGTAGTGGTGGTCGTGAGCATGCGATCGCGAAGCAATTCAACAATGCACCATCTGTACAAAAGGTATTCGTAGCACCAGGAAATGATGGAATGACGCAGGATGCGCAAGTTGTGGCAATTGATGCACTGGATTTCGCAGCACTTGCACAGTTTGCAAAAGAAAATGATGTGGCTTTAACATTTGTAGGTCCGGAGCAACCACTAGCAGAAGGAATCGTTGACTACTTCAATGAGCAGGGCCTAGTTATTTTCGGTCCAACAAAAGCTGCAGCACAGATTGAAGGCTCAAAATCATATGCAAAAGATATTATGAATAAATACAATATCCCAACAGCAGCGCATGAAACATTTACAGAAGCGGATAAGGCAGTTGCTTATATTAAAGCGCAAGGTGCACCAATCGTTATTAAAGCAGACGGTTTGGCAGCAGGTAAAGGTGTCATTGTTGCGATGACAGAAGCTGAAGCAATTGAAGCAGTTGAAGACATGATTGGCAATCAGCGCTTTGGTGATTCTTCAAGCCGCGTTGTTGTCGAAGAATTCCTTGATGGTGAAGAGTTCAGCTTTATGTCTTTTGTACATAAAGGCCAAATTTATCCGATGGTAATCGCGCAGGATCATAAGCGTGCATATGACGGAGATAAAGGACCAAATACAGGAGGGATGGGTGCGTATTCACCAGTGCCTCAAATTTCTGAAGAAGTTGTGAAAGTCGCATACGACACAATCGTTGAACCAACTGTAAAAGCAATGGATGCGGAAGACGTATCGTTTACAGGGATTTTATATGCAGGTTTAATTTTAACGTCAAAAGGTCCGAAAGTAATCGAGTTTAACGCACGTTTTGGGGACCCTGAAACACAAGTTGTATTACCACGTATGGCGTCTGATTTCGGTGAATTTATGATTAGCTTAATGAACGAGCAGCCATTTGATTTGAAGTGGAAAGAGGAAGCAATTCTAGGTGTCGTTGTAGCAGCAGAGGGTTATCCTGGCGATGTTGTAAAAGGTAATGTACTTCCGGATTTAAGCGATATTGAATTACCGGTATTCCATGCGGGTACGAAGCTGGCAGATGGTAATTTTGTTGGGAACGGTGGCCGTGTGTTACTCGTTGCAGCAGAAGCGGAGAATTTAAGGGAAGCTCAGGAAAAGGTCTATGCGGAGCTTGCGAAAAAAGAGTGGACGAATTTCTTCTTCCGTGGAGATATTGGGTGGAGAACGTTTAAATAAAGGAGAGGCGATACGTGCAGACGTGTCGCCTTTCATATTCTCTAAGCTATCTGTTAAATATCGCCATTTTTATGCTTCTCAATCTCAATTGCGAGCAAGAGGAACTTGTCATCAAACTCATCCAATATACGTAATTTTTCATCAAGCTCTGTTTCAAAACGGGTTGCTTGAATAAATAAATTTTGGAGCTGGTTTTCGAGGTTGGTTCGGGTAATGGATTTTTCATCGGTTGAAGGGTTGTGAGTATGTTCAGGAATTTTTATTTGTGCCATTTCTTCAAGGGTAGAATGAATTTCATCGTTCTTGTCTTTAATATGTTTTAACAGATCATGCTGTTGGCTGATCGTTTCACGCAGAGAAATTAATTGCTCGTTGTTACTGTTCATGAAAGAATGCAGCAACTGTCCCAGTTTTTCGACAGTCTGTATATAGTTTTCAGAACGGGCGGCAGGAAGTTCGGTTCTAGCGTTTTTTTCGAGTGTTTCTTTTAATTGCTTGTTTTCTTTCTGTAAGTCTTCTTTTTTTTCCACTAATGATTCAATGGAAGATATCAGTTTTATTCTTTGCTCTTCGCGTAACTGAATATTTCCATGCAGCTCGCTCAGCTCTTTTTCAAAACGTTTCTTCAACATCATCAGTTCCATTGAAAGTTCTTTTTTCTCGTTTGCTAACTGACTCAGTTCCTGTTCAAGACTATTTACCATCAAATAATCATCCATACTTTGTAGGATGGATATTTCATTTTGATATTTCGCGATTTCTGATTTTAAAAAGATGATAGTTTGCTGTAATTGGAGTACGTCCTTATTTTTCACGCTTTCAAAATCCACATGGATTCCTCCTATCAAATCCTATCTTTCAGCAAGCCTAAAATCTCCAGGAATTCTTTTTTATTGTCATCGATAAGCTGATTTATTTTTTCAACTGCTTTTCTTTCCTCTTCTTCATTGACAGGGTATGAAGTTTCAAATTTATTGTTCGAGAGCAAATGCGCCAATAATAAATTGAGAGAACTGTTTTCCTGCTGCTCCTCTGTCATCGATGAAAAATGCTCTTTCGTGAATTGCTTCAATATCTTTTCAATCGATGGTACTTCGGATTCCTTTTGTTTATCTTCAAATTCACTTATGATGTTTCCTCCTGTTCCAATTGAATGACGAATAATTAAATAGGGTTTACAACAGCAATCCCATATCGAAACTGATTACAATAAGTAAGCCTGTAAAGCTTTCGGTATAAAGGGTCCAAAACTAATATTTAAAATTTATTTGCTTATGTAAGCGAAATAAAGAAAGGGTGTTCAGCCCTTCCTTCATTCTATGATGATGTAACTGGTGATAACACTGATTCATAATATTATGGTGATATTACAATTTCTTAACTGAAATCCAACATACCTAAAAGCGCTATATTCAAACAATCGATATAGCGCTTTTTTATTGTACACACTCAGTTTATATAAAATTGTTAAACCTACCCTAGATCCACCTCTTAATCATTGACGGGCATCATTTCGTTCATCTGCTCTGATTTGGCCATTGCAACTACTGGACAATATTGATAATACCCTTCCGCCACTTTCATTGAACCGGCAAGAATCATCATACGACCAACTGTACAATGAGGTTTATGGGCGATTCTCCCGACACCGAATGCGGTCATTGCAACACCGCACATCATACGGATAAAAGCGTTTGTTTCGGAAATATTAGGGGTTAGCAATTATATCTCACTCCTTTTTTTAGAAAATTTAAAAATTATTTTGGAAACACTTTGCTTTATGAAAGTGCTATGTTACGATTAATTCACCAAAAGGAATATTGTAGCAATTGCCTACATAAAGCAAAATATATTGAATTAAGTATGTGTTTTTCTTTTAAATCGATACGCATTAATCTAGCTTCAGCAGCTGTTAAAGACAATTGCTGAAGCTACTTGAATCGCAGCAGTATATTTTTTAGAGCTGGTATAAGCATCTTGGAAAAGTTATGAGCGTCCTTATATTATGGTGGAAAAGTTGAAAGGAGTGCAGAATATGCCGGAAATTAGTTGGAAGTTAAGTAATATTAGAGAGCAAGTTAGTATCATTGATGGGCATGCTGCTCCGAGTCTAGTTTTAAAAAATGCAAAGTACTTACATAGTATGATGAAAAGTTGGGCAACCGGGAATATTTGGATATCCAATGACCGCATCGTTTATGTCGGGAAGGAACTGCCTGCAAATGTAGAAGGTACAGAGATTGTTGATCTGGCCGGGAAAGTGGTTGTACCAGGTTATATTGAGCCGCATGTACATCCTTTCCAATTGTACAATCCCCACAGCTTCGCAGAGTTTAGTGCACAGACCGGAACAACCACATTCATTTCAGACAATATGACGCTTGTTTCATTAATGAAAAATAAGAAAGCGTTTTCTTTTATGGATGAGCTTGCCAAATTGCCGTTTTCATTTTACTGGTGGAGTCGCTTCGATTCACAAACGGAGCTTGAAAATGAAAGGGAATTATACTCAAATGCATCAGTATTGGAGTGGCTTGACCGTCATGACGTACTGCTCGGCGGGGAGCTGACAGGATGGCCACGTCTGATGCGCGGGGATGATCAAATGCTTTACTGGATTCAGGCAGCTAAGCATAAGGGCAAAAAAATCGAAGGACATTTACCGGGAGCATCGGAAAAAACGTTGGCTAAAATGCGTTTACTTGGAGTCGATGGTGACCATGAATCCATGACGATCAAAGATATTGAAGCGCGTTTGCAGCATGGTTATGCTGTTACTCTCCGCTATTCTTCTATTCGCCCGGATTTACCCCTGTTATTAAAAGAGGTTGTCGATAAAGGCTACGAAATATTTGATCATTTAATGATGACGACAGATGGTTCTACACCGAGCTTCCATGAAGATGGTGTGATGGATAAATGTATTCGGGCTGCCCTTGAAGCTGGTGTGCGCCCGGTTGACGCTTATAATATGGCAAGTTATAATGTTGCGCGCTATTATAATATGACAAATCTGCATGGCCTGCTTGCTACAGGACGTTATGCAAATATTAATATTCTGTCGGACGAATATTCGCCGACACCTGAAGCAGTCATTTCAAAAGGTAAATGGCTAAAGCGGGACAATAAAGATTTGAAAGCATTTCCGGCGGTAGATTTATCACTATTTGGAGAATTGAAAATCGATTTTGATTTGCATGAAGGAGATTTTCAATTTTCGATGCCGATTGGCGTTGAAATGGTGAATGATGTTATTACGAAGCCGTATAGTATAAAAAATCTCGGTTATCATCATACATTATCTACAAATCATGATGAAAGCTATTTAATGCTTGTCGACCGCGACGGGAAATGGCGCATTAATTCGATGATCAAAGGATTTGCGACACAAGTAAAAGGATTTGCTTCGTCGTATTCCAATACGGGGGATATTATTTTAATCGGAAAATCTGTGCAGGATATGCAGCACGCTTTCCAGGAACTGAAGAAAATGAATGGCGGGATTGTACTTGTAGAAGATGATCAAATTGTAACAAGTATTCCTTTAAAGTTGGCCGGATCTATTTATGATGGGCCGGTGGAAGATGTAATACCGCTTGAACTTGCATTAAAGAGTGCTTTGAAAGAGCGTGGTTATCACCATACAGATGCAATTTACACATTGCTGTTTTTACAATCGACACATTTACCATATATTCGTATTACGACACGTGGGATTTTTGATGTCATGAAAAATAAGGTTATGCTACCTGCTGTAATGCGATAAACCGATAAAAATGAGAGGAGTAGCACGATGAAACGCAGTATATTTATGTTAGCGCTATTAGGCATAACCTTAACAGCAGGTTGTTCCGACAAAGAACAAACAGAGGAGCCTGTTGTAGAAATAGAAGAAACAGAGGTAGAGGAAGACATTATTGTTGCGGAGGCCGAAGAAATACTGCCATTTGTTACTCCTTTTACAGGGGAACGTGTAGCAGAAGAAGCGACGATGCGTCCGATACTTGCAACGATTAATAACCATCCGCAAGCACGTCCGCAATCCGGACTTGCACAGGCGGATGTTGTATATGAAATGCTGGCGGAAGGTGATGTCACACGTTTTTTAGCACTTTACCAGTCTGAACTTCCAGAATCAATCGGACCGATTCGCAGTGCACGGTCGTACTTCGTTGATATTGCAAAAGGTCTGGACGCATTTTATATTGCGCACGGATACAGTCCTGAAGCAAAATCGATGCTTGAACGAAGAGTTGTCGATAATATAAATGGAATGCACTATGACGGTACTTACTTCAAACGTTCATCGACACGGGTCGCTCCCCACAATTCGTATATTTCAGGCGAAAATGTAAAGGCCGGTGCCGAAAAAACAGGGACTTCACTACTTTATCAGAAAAAAGTGTCCTACCCATTCTATGAAGCCGAAGATAATGTTAAAATAGGAATAACGGCTAATGAAGTATCGATGAAATACAATAATAGTGGTTCATTTAACAGTCAGTATGTTTACAATGCCGAGACGAATCAGTACAAGCGTTATTCTGCAAATGTAGAAACAATCGATTATGAAACAAATGAATCCATCGAATTAGCCAATATTTTATTTTTTGAAATGCCTCACCGAATTGTAGACAATGCGGGTCGACGCGAAATTACAATTACGGGTGGCGGCAACGCGTATGTAGCCCAGGCTGGGATGATACGTGAAGTAAAATGGAAAAATGCAGATGGCCTGCTCGTGGCAGTTGAAGAAGATGGATCGGAAGTAAAGTTAGTTCAAGGAAAGACATGGATACATTTCGTACCAACATCTCCCGGTTTAGCGGCATCTGTTATATATTCAGAGTAGAGAGGAAATGGTGGGCACATGCAAATTGAAAAAATTCGCGGTCATCAAACAGATCAGTTGTTTAAAGCTGTTCTAGAGTTAAAAGATATTGAGGAATGCTATAAATTTTTCGATGACTTGTGCACGATTAGTGAAATCCAGTCATTGGCACAGCGATTTGAAGTTGCACATTTATTACGTTTGAAGAAAACGTATGAAACAATTAAAAAGGAAACTGGTGCTTCAACAGCTACAATTTCCCGTGTACGTCGTTGCTTTGATTACGGAAATGACACTTATGATGAAATGCTGGGCCGTCTTTATCCAGACGAAAAGCCATTTACGTCAAAGTAAAGAAGCGCCCAATCATAAATATATGAGCAAGCTTAAAAGACTGAGCAGATTTACCCGCTCAGTCTTTTAATATTTCATCGATTTTCGTTATACTAAGAGATGGTCAATAAAAACTAAGATAATGAAAAGTTCTATATAAAATTTTTGAGATAGGTGGATATATTCATGGAATATTTAAACTGGAGACATGTATTTAAACTGGACCCTGCAAAGGAAATTTCGGATGAGGCATTAGAGCAGATTTGCGAATCGGGTACGGATGTTATTTTAGTCGGCGGGACAGATGATGTGACGTTGGATGGCGTTTTGGATCTGCTCGTCCGTGTACGTCGTTTTTCAGTGCCGATTGCGCTTGAAATTTCAAATGTCGACAGCATTACACCGGGATATGACTATTATTTCATTCCGACAGTGTTGAATAGCCGTGATACAAAATGGGTGAAAGATTTGCATCATGAAGCGATTAAAGAATACGGCGATGTGCTGATTTGGGAAGAGCTTGTAGCGGAGGGGTACTGTGTACTGAATCCGGACTGTAAAGTAGCACAAGCAACTGATGCGAAAACAGATTTGACTGTGGAAGATGTAGTGGCCTATGCACGGATGGCCGAAAACTACTTTAAATTGCCGATCTTTTATTTAGAGTACAGCGGTGCATACGGTGATATTGAAATGGTGAAAGCGACAGCCGAAGTTTTAAATGAAACAAAGCTTTTTTATGGGGGCGGAATTACGTCTGTAGAGCAAGCGAAGGAAATGGCTGCACATGCCAATACCATAGTTGTCGGAAATATTATTTATGAGGATTTAAAAGCGGCATTAAAAACCGTACAAGCAGTAAAAAGTGTTATATAATAGGAACAAATGTTCTTTAGATGGGAAGGTGCAAAATGGAGCATATAGCAAAAAACTTAGTAGCGGGGATGAATCCACAGCAAGCTGAAGCGGTGAAAACAACAGAAGGCCCGCTCCTGATTATGGCAGGAGCCGGCTCTGGAAAAACACGGGTACTGACTCACCGTATCGCCTATTTAGTCGTTGAGCGTGAAGTGTATCCTTCGAAAATTCTGGCCATTACATTTACAAATAAAGCTGCCCGCGAAATGCGTGAACGAATTGACGGGATTTTAGGAAACGGAACAACGGAAAGCATGTGGGTATCCACATTCCACTCGATGTGTGTCCGCATTTTGCGACGTAATATCGACCGGATCGGCTATTCGAAAAGCTTTTCAATCTTAGATAGTTCGGATCAGCTGACGGTTATAAAAAATATTTTGAAGCAGGATAATATCGACCCGAAAAAGTATGATCCGCGTGCAATATTAAATACGATCAGTTCGGCAAAAAACGAATGCATTACTGTGGACGGCTTTGAAGCGAACATGAATCCGCATAATCCATTTGAAAAAATTGTAGCGCAAGTATATAAAGGCTATCAGAAACGATTAAGACAAAATCAAAGTCTCGATTTTGACGATTTAATTATGCTGACAATACGTCTCTTTAATGAAGCGCCGGACGTGCTTGAATTTTACCAAAACAAATTCCAGTATATTCATGTTGATGAGTATCAGGATACGAATAAATCCCAATACTTGCTCGTGCAGTTACTGGCGAAGAAATTCCGCAATATTTGTGTTGTGGGGGATTCGGACCAGTCGATCTACCGATGGCGCGGTGCCGATATTTCAAATATATTATCGTTTGAAAAAGATTACAAAGAAGCAAAGGTTATTATGCTTGAGCAAAACTACCGTTCGACAAAGCGTATTTTACAAGCGGCAAACAGCGTCATTGAAAAGAATAAAGACCGTTATAAAAAAGTACTGCGAACAGAAAATCCGGAAGGCGAAAAGATTCAGCTTTATAAAGCCGGCAATGAGCAGGATGAAGCGCAGTATGTCGTACGTACGATTCAAAAGCTCATGAAGGATGAAGATTACAAACTGGATGATTTTGCGATTTTATATCGTACAAACGCACAGTCACGTGTAATGGAGGATGTGCTTGTAAAATCGAATATGAACTATCAGATTGTCGGTGGCACAAAGTTCTATGATCGAAAAGAGATTAAAGACTTGCTCGCTTACTTGCGTTTAATTGCAAATAACGATGATGATTTGTCACTGGCGAGAATTATCAATGAACCAAAACGTGCGATCGGTGCGACTTCATTTGATAAAATGCTTGTCTATGCGATGGAACGCGACCGTTCAATTTTCGATGCGATGGGTGAGCTTGTATTTATGGGGCTTTCAGGCAAGGCAGCCAATTCCGCTGAAAATTTCTATAATATGATTCGTTCATTAAGTGAACGTCAGCAAGAATTATCGGTAACAGAGATTGTGGAAGAAGTGCTAGATAAATCAGGATACCGTCAAATGCTGAAAGCGGAAAAATCGATTGAAGCAGAAAGCCGTCTGGAAAATATCGAAGAGTTTTTAACAGTAACACATGCTTTTGAAGCGCGCAGTGAAGACCAGTCATTAGTGGCATTTTTAACGGACCTTGCACTCATTGCTGATATCGATTCTTTGGATGAAGAGGAAAAAGCGAAAGGTACGATCATTTTAATGACGATGCATGCCGCAAAAGGACTGGAATTCCCTGTTGTGTTCATTATCGGAATGGAGGAAAATATATTCCCGCATTCACGTTCATTGGAAAGTGAAGAGGAAATGGCCGAGGAACGTCGCTTAATGTATGGTATGAAACGTTTGCCAGAAATCGCTTAGGCGAAGGGATTGGCAGGGTTAGCAAGAATATTTTTGCTAACAACAACTGATATTACGACACCACGGCGGAGAACCCAAATAATCTCCGTGACAAGATGGAAGCTGATACTCCCACATGCAACACTGGTAACAGGTTGTGTGAAGTTGGGTGAAGTCGCGCTAAGTAGCCCTAACAGGTTAAGCTGAGGAAATGTTAAACATTACTGCGAAGATGGTGCGGGCTGGGCAGCTGTATATGGTTAGGATTTAGATAGCTAATGACGAACCACTGAATGTACGTCTCGTAGAGCGGGCAATAGAAATGTTGTCTAATTAACTATATTCCAAAAGATATTTATCGTACAGAGTCTGATGGATAGAACTAATGGGTTGTTCTACTTATTGATATAGTCGGGATAAAGGTGGAACCTAAGTACAGTTATATACCTAGTAATATCGGAACGTTTGAGACCCCTAACGTTTTAGTAATCGCTCGGGGATTGCAAATCGCATGAAAGAGCATGAATAGGGGAGTCAGTAGGGGCATAGTACTGTTGAAGCTTCGTAATGGAAGTGGAAGGAAGGCCCCAAGTCTAACATCAATAGTAATCGCTATCCCTTGTGGAAAGAAGGCGATACAGTTGAAAGTCAAAGAAAAGGATATTTGGCGATATGGTATTAATGATGTCGAACAAATATTATTTGAAAAAGCATTAACAAAAACACGATTTAACCACTTATGGCAATATGTCATTGATGAACAAAACATTATATGTTCAATTAAAATAATAGGTAGCAATAAAGGCAAGAAAACAGCAGGTCCAGATGGTATAACCTTTAATGACATTATGAAATTAGATATTGAAGATGTTATAAAGGAAATCAAAAATCGATTATTTGGTTCAAAACAAGGTAAAGCAAGACGTGTAATGATACCGAAAAGCAATGGGAAAATGCGACCGTTAGGCATAACAAATTTATATGACAGGATTGCACAGCAATGTGTTAGAAATATCCTTGAACCAATTCTTGAAGCACAATTTAATCCTGAAAGTTTTGGTTTTAGGAAAAATCGCAATGCCCAAGAATGTATGTCCTATATCGCAACTACTTTACAATACAACAATGAAGGACACATATACGACTGCGACTTGAAAGAATACTTTGATACAGTACAAATTGACAAAGTGTTAGATAAGTTAAAGTTAAACCATAATATACATGACTTAGCATTTTTAAAATGTATAAAACGGTTAATGTGGATTGATTTGATACAGCCAAAAGAGAAATATAACGGAATTGGATTAAGGCAAGGTACGATTTTAGGTCCGATACTCGCTAATGTAATGTTTCATGATTTTGAACTTCGACTTCATGAAATAAATGATTTTAAGCGAGACAATGGACGCCAAATTATCCAAAACCCTAATATTCATAGAAACCACGGTAGGTCATACAAACGTGGTCGTGAATTTTATTTTAACTGGTTGCAAGAACGTAGAGTAGTAAAAATCATTCGATATGCAGATGATTTTGTACTAATTAGTAAAGGGAAATACGATATATATGATGTGATTATGATGTTTGAAGATTGGTGTAAGGAAAATGGATTGGAAATAAACAAGGATAAAACCAAGTTAATAACCATTCATGGAGACACTGAACTAGAATTTCTAGGCTTTAAATATCGTAAAACGAATAGTACTAAACCAAACTCATTCATAATTTCGGTTAAAGACCAAAAGAAACTTTGGAAAGAAACGAAAAGTAGGCTTGAATGGTGTCTTTGGAAAGGTAAGTTAGATTATTTTATTGTATATATGAGAGGTATTTTTAATTACTATACAATCTGCACGAATTTAACATGGCTCATAAGTAGAATTCACTTATTGTTAATTAAGAAAATGATAAGGCGACGGGAAGTTAAAATTGATATAGTCCGTAACCCACATGTGAGCTTTATGGTCAATGGGCAACTACTTGATTTATGGGAGATGCGGCAACATAGCGTGAAAAGTACAGCTGATTACATGTATGAAGTTCACAAACTATGGGAACCGAATCAAACAAAATATAAAGCACTTGAATGGGTGAACTATTTCTTTGATAACCGAACGAAAACCGGGAAAAATAGTAGTAATATTATTTATATCCCAAGTCTACTGAACCAGCAAAAGAAAGAGCCGATTTTAGATAAAGACTATTTAGCAATGGACCCGCAAGAAATTCATATACATCATAAAATACCACGAAGTTTAGGTGGTACGGACAGTTATAATAATCTCATAATGTTAAGTAAAACTTCACATAAACTAGTCCATGATGTGAATTTAAAATTAAAAGATTTACCTGCCTATATTAACTTAAAACAATTGAACAAATATAGAAAATTATGTGGTTATGAAGTATTAAAATAATGCGAAATTGACTATTGATGGTTAGATGGAACGCCGTGTGCGGGGAAACTCGCACGCACGGTGTGGGGTGGGGGAAAAGCTGGAGATAACTTCAAAGGCTTACCTATCACCATTTGGTGCGACTCGGGCAGAACAGCGTCTTTACTTGTCTTGTGCGGGCTCCCGTACAATATTCGGCCGTACTGGCTACAATGCACCATCCCGTTTTTTACGTGAAATTGATGAAAATGTGTTAGAGCAAGTTTCAAAGGCAAATACTACATCATATCGTGATGATTCATTACCGTTTAAATCGAACCGTTATGACCGTATGCCGAAACGTTCATTAGGAAGTGTGCAGGCACCTGCTTCCCAGACGTCACGCCTTAATTCTACTGGCGGGGATAAGTTTGACTGGAAAGTAGGCGACAAAGCTGCCCATGGTAAATGGGGTGTCGGTATGGTCGTAAGCGTAAAAGGTGAAGGTGATGGTATGGAACTGGATATCGCTTTCCCATCACCAACTGGAATAAAACGACTACTAGCGAAATTTGCGCCGATTACGAAAGCTTAGGGGGAACATTGGATGAATGAAATAGAACAAAGAATTGCGGAATTGAACAAACTTCTTCATGAATATGGCTATGCGTATTATGTACTAGATAAACCGATAGTGGAAGATAGTGTATATGATCAGCTTCTACATGAGCTTATCGCATTAGAAGAAGCAAATCCGGAATTTATTTATCCTGATTCTCCTACACAGCGTGTCGGTGGCATGGTACTGGAAGGATTTAAAAAGGTAACGCATGAAACAGCGATGCTCAGTTTATCAAATGCTTTCAATGAAGAAGATTTGCGTGATTTCGACCGGAAAATCGAGCAGGCAATCGGTAAAAATTACTCTTATGTATGTGAGCTGAAAATTGATGGTTTGGCCATATCTCTGCGCTATGAAAACGGAGTATTTGTACAAGGTGCTACGCGTGGTGACGGAACAGTAGGGGAAGACATAACAGCCAACCTGAAAACAATCCGTGCCATTCCTTTACGTTTAAAGGAACCGGTAACATTGGAAGTACGCGGCGAAGCCTATATGCCGAAAAAATCTTTTGAGAAACTGAATGAACGCCGTGCTGAAAATGGTGAAGAGCTATTTGCAAATCCCCGAAATGCGGCAGCAGGATCGTTGCGTCAATTAGATCCGAAAATTGCGGCAAGCCGAAATTTATCAACGTTTATATATGCAGTTGGCGGGGACGGAGAAAGCTATGGAATCGACGGGCATTGGGAAATGCTCAAGTATTTGGAGGAGCTAGGGTTTCCGTCAAACAAAGAGCGTGAGTATTGCGAAACTATTGAGGACGTTTTGGCGTTTATAGAAAAGTGGACAGAAGCGCGCCCAAATTTATCATATGAAATTGATGGTATCGTCATCAAAGTGAATCGCTATGCCCACCAGGATGAGCTTGGCTTTACAGCAAAATCTCCGCGCTGGGCAATTGCCTACAAATTCCCGGCTGAAGAAGTTATAACAAAATTATTGGATATCGAACTGACGGTAGGCCGGACAGGTGTTATAACTCCGACAGCGATTTTAACACCGGTACTTGTTGCGGGGACTACTGTGAGCCGTGCATCATTGCACAATGAAGATCTGATCCGTGAAAAGGACATTCGAATCGAGGATACGGTCATCGTACGAAAAGCAGGGGATATTATTCCGCAAATTGTGGGGGTCGTTCTGGAGCAGCGCCCTGATGACGCTGTACCGTATAAGATGCCGACACATTGCCCTGCATGTGATGAGGAAGTTGTACGTATTGATACGGATGTAGCATTGCGCTGCGTGAATCCTCAATGTCCTGCGCAAATTGCGGAAGGCGTAAAGCATTTCGTATCACGTAATGCGATGAATATCGACGGTCTTGGCGAGAAGGTAGTCGAACAGCTGCTGCGCGAAAACTATATTCAAGATGTAGCAGGACTATACGAACTTACAGTAGAACAGCTGATCAACCTGGAGCGAATGGGACAAAAATCGGCGACGAATTTAGTTGAAGCGCTTATTCAGTCGAAAGAAAATTCGCTGGAACGATTACTGTTCGGTCTTGGCATCCGCCATGTTGGGGAAAAAGCAGCCAAGATTTTGGCGGCTCATTTTGAAACAATGGATGCGCTAATGGCCGCTACAGAAGAGGAATTGAAAGATATTCATGAAATAGGCGGTAAAATGGCCGAATCGATTGTAGCGTACTTTGCAAACGAGCAAGTACAACAATTAATCGAACGCCTAAAAGGATTTGGCTTAAATATGTCCTATAAAGGCAAGAAAATTGTCGTGGAAGCAGGGGCAAATCCTTTTGCAGGAAAAACAATTGTACTGACAGGGAAATTGCAGCAATTGACACGTAACGAAGCAAAGGCGAAAATAGAACAGTTAGGTGGTACGGTTGCAGGGAGTGTCAGTAAAAAAACAGACCTTGTAATTGTCGGAGAAGATGCAGGCTCGAAGCTCGAAAAAGCCCAAAGCTTAGGCATTGAAATTTGGGATGAAGTGCGCCTAATCGAACAATTAATATAGTAAAGGGGACTTGCTCTCATGAAACGTTATCGCTGGATACCTGCGATAATTGTAGCGGCGATGTTATCAGCGTGTGCGCCAAATCTCGCACCTGATACAGAACTGACGCAAGAATCAGATACAGAACAAGCTGTGGAAACAACTATTATCCCGAACATGCAAATAAACGATAAATTTTATCGCACATTGATTCCTTATAAGGAAAGTGCAAGCCGTGGTTTAGTTGTTTCCAATATTTATACGAAGTACGATATGAAGGAAGTCGAAACGGGCTTAATGCGTATTTCGCAAAATCATTTCGATACAGAAAACTACTATTTCCAGGAAGGTCAGTATTTGGATGAAGAAACATTGAAATACTGGTTAGCACGTCCAAACCAAACAGAAGACAAAGGCCCGGAATTCCAAGGTCTAAACCCTTCAAGTGTGGATGAGGCGACAGGCAAGGAAATGGACCCGACAGTAAAAGCGACAGAAGCGCCAGTTTACTTGGCGCATATTGTGGAACAGAATTATTTAACTAAAACCGATGAGAACAAAGTAAAGTTGGCAGGTGTTTCAATCGGTTTAGCATTAAATTCAGTTTACTATTATCAAAAAGAGCAGTATGGAGAGTTTTTTGAACAAAAAATTCCCGATGCAAAAATAGAAGCAGAAGGTAAAAAAATAGCGCAGGAAGTTATCAACCGTTTGCGGGCCCGTCCGGAACTGGCAGATGTCCCGATTGTCATCGGCTTATTTAAACAAGCCGAAAGAAATGCCATTGTACCAGGGACATATACTGACTATAACTTCGCGCATACAGGGAAGACAGAATTGGGTGAGTGGAAAGCAATCGATGAAAAATACGTTACTTTCCCGATGAGTTCGCCGGATGATGTATACCGTGAACTGAATACGAATTTCCAAAACTTCAAGCAAGATGTCGACAAATATTTCTCGAACTTCACGAGTGTATTTGCGACTGGATTTTACCAAAACAAAAAAGTCCAGAAGCTTGATATCGAAATCCCGATCCAGTTTTACGGAACAGCTGAAATTACAGGATTTACTCAGTATTTGACCGGCTTACTGCTTAATCATTTACCGCTTGATCTGTATATTTCGGTGAGTATTACTTCTGTTAACGGACCGGAAGTGCTAATTATTAAAGAACCGAATGAAGATGAGCCTTTTATTCATATTTATGAGTAAAATCTTACGAAAAATACCATACTTTTACGAGTGTGGTATTTTCTTTTTACACAGAATATCTACTTCACTACGTTAATGCGTTAATTTGGCGAAAAATCGTCATAAGTGGTGGATTGTTTGCTGGATTTTTTCCTAAAGCGGAGATTTTTACAAGGAAAAATGTTATCATTATGGGCATGGTTTATGTAGAATCAGCGGGTATCCAAAACAATCACTGACTCCACATATAGACCCGGCGGATGATACGGATTTTGCCGAGGTATATTTGATTCGATAACTTGGAGGTGTAACAAATGGCAAACATTTCGAAAGAAGAAGTAAAACACGTAGCACACTTAGCTCGCCTTGCTATTACAGAAGAGGAAGCAGAGAAATTTGCTGAACAATTAGGTAAAATTACTGATTTTGCAGAGCAGTTAAATGAATTAGATACAACAAATGTAGAACCGACTTCACACGTTTTACCTTTAGTGAACGTACTTCGCGAGGACGTAGCAAAAGAAGGCTTACCTCTTGAAAAAGTAATGCTGAACGTAAAAGAACAAGAAGCTGGTCAAATTAAAGTACCATCAATTATGGAGTAATAGGAGGAACCACTCGCATGACAGTATTTGAGCGCACATCAGCACAATTGCAAGAGAGCTTAAAGTCGGGTGAACTAACAATTGCGGATTTAACAAAAGAAGCGTTTGACCGCATTGAAAAGTTGGACGGCGATGTACAAGCTTTCTTAGCATTAAATAAAGAACAAGCAACTGCAAAAGCAGCTGAATTAGACCAAGTTCCTTTTGAGGAGCGCGGACCATTATTCGGTATGCCGATTGGCGTAAAGGATAATATCGTAACAGAAGGTTTGGAAACAACTTGTGCTTCTAAGATTCTGGAAGGCTTTATGCCGATTTACGATGCAACAATCGTAAAAAAATTACGTGATGCAGGCATGGTCACAGTCGGTAAATTGAATATGGATGAATTCGCAATGGGTTCTTCAAACGAAAACTCTGCCTATAAAACAACTAAAAACCCATGGAACCTTTCACATGTGCCAGGTGGTTCTTCAGGTGCATCTGCAGCAGCAGTTGCAGCAGGTGAAGTACCATTTTCACTAGGTTCTGATACGGGTGGATCAATCCGTCAACCAGCAGCCTACTGTGGTGTTGTAGGAATGAAACCTACATACGGTCGTGTATCTCGCTTTGGTTTAGTTGCATTCGCATCTTCTTTAGACCAAATCGGACCAATTACACGCAATGTAAAAGACAATGCATTATTACTTGAAGCAATCGCAGGTGTAGACGAAATGGATTCTACTTCTGCAGATGTGCCAGTACCAAACTATGCAGCCGCTTTAGACGGTAATATTAAAGGTTTAAAAATTGCTGTACCAAAAGAATTCCTAGGTGAAGGCGTTGGCGAAGCAGCAAGACAGTCGGTGCTTGATGCATTGGAAGTATTAAAAGGCTTAGGTGCTACAGTAGAAGAGGTATCTTTACCACACTCTAAATATGCATTAGCAGCTTATTACATCCTTTCTTCATCAGAAGCATCTTCAAACCTTTCTCGTTTTGATGGTATTCGATACGGCTACCGTTCAGAAAACGCGAAAAACTTATTGGAGCTGTACAAACAATCTCGTGCTGAAGGTTTCGGCGATGAGGTAAAACGTCGTATTATGCTTGGAACCTATTCATTATCAGCTGGTACGTATGATGCTTACTACAAAAAAGCACAACAAGCACGTACTTTAATTAAAGCGGATTACGACAAAGTGTTTGAAAACTACGATGTAATCATCGGACCAACTGCACCAACACCGGCATTCGCTATTGGTGCAAACATTGATGATCCAATGACAATGTACGCAAACGATATTTTAACGATTCCAATCAACTTAGCGGGCGTACCGGCGATTTCAGTTCCATGCGGTTTTGAAAACGGCTTACCATTAGGTTTACAAATAATCGGTAAACATTTCGATGAAGAAACACTTTACCGTGTGGCACATGCTTACGAGCAACAAACAGATTTCGCTAAACAAACTCCAGCATTATGGGAGGTAAAATAAGATGAACTTTGAAACAGTCATTGGTTTAGAGATTCACGTTGAGTTAAAAACAAACTCAAAAATCTTCTCTAGCAGTCCAAACCACTTTGGTGCGGAACCAAACACAAATACAACAGTAATCGACCTTGGTTATCCAGGCGTTTTACCAGTACTAAATAAACAAGTAGTAGATTACGCTATGCGTGCTTCTTTAGCATTAAACATGGAAATCGAACAAGAAACTAAGTTCGACCGTAAAAACTACTTCTATCCGGATAATCCGAAAGCTTACCAAATTTCACAATTTGACAAGCCAATCGGTAAAAACGGCTGGGTAGAAATCGAAATTCCAGCTAAAGGTGATACACCGGGCTACAAAAAGAAAATCGGTATTACTCGTCTTCACATGGAAGAAGATGCTGGTAAATTAACGCATGCTGACGGCTATTCATTGGTGGACTTAAACCGTCAAGGTACGCCATTAGTAGAAATCGTTTCTGAGCCGGATATCCGCACGCCGGACGAAGCTTATGCTTATCTTGAAAAAGTAAAATCAATCATCCAATATACAGGCGTTTCTGACGTACGTATGGAGGAAGGTTCTCTACGTTGTGATGCGAACATTTCAATCCGTCCATACGGTCAAGAAGAGTTCGGTACAAAAACTGAGCTTAAAAACTTAAACTCATTCAACTTTGTACGTCGTGGTTTAGAGCACGAAGAAATCCGCCAAGCAGAAGTATTAATGGCTGGTGGCGTTATTGAGCAGGAAACACGCCGTTTTGATGAGAAAACAGGTAAAACGATCCTTATGCGTGTTAAAGAAGGTACAGATGATTACCGTTACTTCCCAGAGCCGGACTTAGTACGTCTTTCAATTTCTGATGAATGGGTAGAGCGCGTACGTAACGAGATTCCAGAATTACCGGATGCTCGTAAAGCACGTTATGTTTCTGAATTAGGCTTAAATGATTATGATGCAAACGTACTTGTAGTGAACAAAGAGATTTCCGATTTCTTTGATGCAACTGTAAATGCAGGTGCTGATGCGAAATTAACAGCTAACTGGTTAATGGGTGATATTTCAGCATACTTAAACGCTGAGCAAAAAGAGTTGAAAAATACAGCTCTAACACCTGAAAACTTGGCAGGTATGGTGAAATTAATTACGGACGGTACAATTTCTTCTAAAATCGCGAAAAAAGTATTCACTGAGTTAGTAACTAACGGTGGAGACGCAGCGAAAATCGTGAAGGAAAAAGGCTTAGTTCAAATTTCTGATCCGGAAGTAATCCGTGGTTTTGTAACAACGGTTCTTGATAATGATGCAAAATCAGTAGAAGACTTCAAAGCTGGTAAAGACCGTGCGATTAAAGCACTTCTTGGCCAAATTATGAAAGCTTCTAAAGGTCAGGCAAACCCACAATTAACAAACCAAATCTTAATGGAAGAAATTAATAAACGTTAATTTTTTCATGGAAACGGCAGTCCATTCTTTAATTGGACTGTCGTTTTATTTTGCTTCTAAAAGGGATTTTCTTGAAAAATAATAAATATAGGCTAATAATGGGGAGTATATAAGGCGAGGTAGAGGAGGGAAATGTTCATGAAAAAGACATGGTGTATTGGACCACTCCAAATTGTCCGGGAACAACGGATAGAGGAAGATTGTTACGTCGTGATTGAAGGCAAAAAAATAGTCCGGTTTTGTAAAAAAGATGAGTTGCCTGAACAAGTTGATTTTGTGGAAACAAAGACCGTATATAAAATGATGCCGGGAATGATTGACCAGCATATTCACGGAATAGCCGGTGCTGACGTGATGGACGGAACGGAAAGCAGTCTAAATACAATCAGTACATCCCTTGCTAAATTCGGGGTGACTGCCTTTTTAGCGACAACGATGACCGCTGCAGAAACGCAGATAGAGCACGTTGTAAAATCGATTGCCAATACGAAGAACAATGTAAAAGGTGCCAAAATTGCCGGCATACATTTGGAAGGTCCTTTCATTAACCCGATTCAAAAGGGAGCGCAGTCGGATCAGTTTATAATAAAGCCATCTGTAGAAATATTTGATCGTTTAAACGTGTCTTCCCAAAGCGAAATTAAGCTTATTACACTAGCGGCAGAGTTAGATGAAGGTTATAAGCTTGCAACATACTTGAAAAATAAGGGGATTGTAGCATCGATCGGTCATTCTGATGCCAAATATGCGGAGACAAAGGCAATGTTGGAACAACAGCTTATTCAGAATGCCACTCATTTCTGCAATGGAATGAGGCCAATCCATCACCGGGAGCCAGGCTTGCAGGTCGCTCTGCTGCAAAGTGAGTGTATGCTGGAAATTATTGCTGACGGCTTTCATATTCACCAGGAAATGATTCGCTTCATTTACGACACGATTGGTGAAAACCGAATGATATTAATATCAGACAGTATGCGGGCTACTGAATTAGCAGACGGGATTTATGATTTAGGAGGACAACAAGTCCGTGTAGAAGAAGGCTTATGTAAATTGGTTGGAAGTGATGCGCTTGCGGGAAGTACGCTCAATTTAAACAGGTCCAGAAAAAATATGAAAGAGTGGCTTGGGTTATCGGATATGACAATGGCTAAGCTGACATCTGCAAACAGTGCAAAATTGTTAGGGTTATTTGGAGAAAAAGGATCAATTGAAACTGGTAAAGATGCTGATTTTTATATTGTAGATGAGAACGAAGATGTTGTGTTAACTGTTTCAGAGGGAGAGATTATTTATGAAAGCAGTGAGTTCTAAAAAAGGAGGGGTGGATATGAATTTCATCAAAGGAGAGACTGTGCGCCTTACCCCCCAGCTGAAAAAAAGTTTCTTTAAATTGGCAAACGATACTTTTGGTCTGGATTTTGAACAATGGGATGAGCAAGGGTATTGGAACGATACATATTGCCCCTATGTGTTTGAAGTGGATGGCGAAATAGTAGCCAATGTTTCTACAAGTAGCGGGACGATGATTTTGGATGGCATGCAGTATAAATCTGTTCAAATCGGGACAGTTATGACAAATCCAAAATTTCAGGGGAAAGGGCTGTCCCGCCAACTTATGGAAAAGGTGATGGAAGATCATGTGAACGCACATATCCTATACCTGTTTGCGAATAAAACAGTATTGGGCTTTTATCCGAAGTTTGGTTTTGAAACACGTATACAATCAACATTTACTGTAGATAAAAAAGATATTGAGCCGATTCATACGGAAGTAAAGAAAGTAAATCTGGATGATAAGCTTACTAGAAATCTATTTTATGAAACAACGGTGTTCAGAAAACCTGTCAGTCAGAAAATGAGTATGATTCAAAATGAAAATATCGTGATGTTCCATGCATTGATGCAATACCGGGACTGTATTTACTATATTCCCAAGTATCAGGCATTCGCCATTTTGAATGAAACAGCCGAGTATGCTGAGTTAATCGACGTGATATGTAAAGAGCAGGTTGATGTACAGGAAATCCTCGGATGCTTACCTGTTCAATCCGAAAAAATAAGACTTTGTTTTACACCGGATAATTTAAAGGTTCCTGTCATGAAGGATGTGCTTATCGATGAGGGAGCAATGTTTGTTAAAAATCAAAAAGATATTATGTATCCGAATAATGTGCTTTATCCATTTAGTGGTCTGGCATAAAAAATGGAGGTCCGTGAAAATACAGCGGGGCTTCATTTTTCGGTTAAACGAATAGGCAATTTGCCCGCTATTACATTACGGTTCATCTGTAAAGGTTTTGGATGTAACAAGACCGGGAACATTCTTAGTTTGTTGGCTAGTGAAGGAGTTTGCAAAACGCTTTAATAAGGAAACAATAATTATAGAGGGGGAACAGAAAACAGCACGATTAAATACAGCAGCCTATGCTCATAAATTAATTTAATATTCCTCTGTGCAGCAGCAAGCTATGACGTTATCTGCTCTGAACCAATGAAAAAAGAGCTGAAATGCTGAAAGGTACACCGGGTATTGAAATTTTTTCGGATTTAAACGAAATGGAACAGCATATTTTGGATTATACGAAAGGCATGGAGTGGCTGCCTATATTCGTTTACTGTAACAAAAAGCGACCGATGTTTCTGACTTTGCCCAATGGGAAATCACTTTTGAAAACTTAGCCGGTGTGTATGACATATTAGAGAACAGTGAGGTATTGACTGCCATCATTGAATATTCGGGAGGGAATTAACATGTTAAAGGTTGGTGTAGTTGGAGGGGGATCTATTTCCGAGTACCATTTAAAACCTTATTTCGAACATCCCAATGTAGAGATTGTTGCGATCTGTGATAATGATGAACGAAGGCTGCATGCGTTAGGTAAAAAATATGGTGTAAAGAATTTATACTCAAAAGTGAGTGAGTTCCTTGCGGACGAGGAAATTGATGCAATCAGTATTTGTACATGGAATAATTCTCATGCAGAAATTGCGATTCAGGCACTCCAAAAGAATAAGCATGTTCTGGTTGAAAAACCGTTAAGTTTAACGCTTGATGAAGCATATGCAGTTGAAGCGGCAGTAAAAGAGTCGAATAAGATTTTACAAGTTGGCTACGTTCGCCGATTTGCAACAAATGTAGGCGTTCTTAAAAAATTTATTGATGCAGGGGAACTTGGTGAAATTTATTATGCAAAGGCTTCTTGCATACGAAGGTTGGGGAATCCGGGCGGCTGGTTCAGCGATATTAAAAAATCCGGGGGCGGGCCCCTAATTGATCTAGGAACACATATGATCGACCTTTGCTGGTATTTGATGGGGAAACCAAAGCCGGTTTCAGTTTCAGGTAATACGTACAAAAAATTAGGGAATCGAGCACATATTGAAAACTTATCTTTCTATAAGGCGGCTGATTATGACGCTGAGCATAATGATGTGGAGGATCTTGCGAATGCGCTCATCCGTTTCGAAAATGGTGCTTCTCTATATGTGGATGTAAGTTTTACACTACATGCAAAACAAGATGAAGTATCCGTTAAACTTTATGGTGAAAATGGCGGTGCCGAAGTAGAACCGGAACTGGCCATTATAAAAGAGAATCATGAAACAATTTTAAACATTACACCACAAATCGATATGTTAAGTTTCGATTTCACAGGTTCATTCATCAACGAGATTAATCATTTTGTAGATTGCTGTATTAATAATGTGCAGCCTATTTCGACGGTGGAAGATGGAGTTGAAGTGACGAAAATGTTGGCGGCGATTTATGAATCGGCCGCAACAAACCAAGAAATAAAATTGTAGGTGATTACTAGTGAAAATTGTAATGGAAAAAGACCGGCAGCTACTTATGCACTCTCCGCTGCACCGATTTACAAACGAGAACAGTGACGAACCAAATACCGTAACAATTTTGCAGCAGCCTGCAGAAGACGCCTATAATCCATTTTCAACGTTAGAAAAACAAGGTTGGATTTACTTCGATTTATGGTCATATTCATTTGCAATTCAATTACATGAAGTGTTGAAAGCACATGATACGGTAAAAGGCGTCCTTCGACTGCGGAGAACGACGAATAATATTTCATATATAGAGGAAGATATTATTGCTTTATCGGAATGGTTTGGAACCGTCAGGAATATATCGGTACGTTCAAATGAAATCGGAGAAAATCATTACACGATTGTTCTGTGTGAATTCGGTGAATCGATTATGGCCCATTTAGAATACCGGACGGGTGAGGATCGTATTGAATTTGAATGGAGCAGCCATCTGCATATTGTAGAGTTTGATAGTTTACAAATGACAGGTGACAGTGACAACAATCAAAATCTGTTCAAAAATATAGATGCAGTTCAGCAGTATGCGGTTCAATGGAATGAGATTTACGATGAAAAGCTGGCTGCTGTACGACTGCTCCTGCAACGAGGTGAACTGCGATGAACATTGGCATTATGAGCTTTGCACATATTCATGCTACGAGTTATGCGGCAGCAATTCAGCGAATACCCGGTACGAAACTGGCCGCTATCTATGACACCGATACTACGAGAGGTCTGCATGCGAGTAAGCAATATGATGTACCGTTTTTTGCAGATATGAATGTATTTTTAGCAGAGGATATCGATGTTGTGCTGATTTGCAGTGAAAATGTGTTTCATAAAGATATGGTAATTGCGGCAGCGAAGGCAAAAAAACATATATTATGTGAAAAACCGATTGCTACAAATATTGACGACGCAAAAGAGATGATCGCTGTATGTAAAGAAAACGGAGTTCATCTGTCAATCGCTTATCCGGTCCGATACAGTGCGCCTATCCGGGATTTGAAAGCGGCAATTGATGCAGGTGAACTTGGAGAAATCGTGGCAATCCGTTCTACTAACCGCGGGCAAAACCCGGGCGGATGGTTTGTCGATGAGAAGCTTGCAGGCGGTGGCGCGGTATTGGATCATACCGTTCATATGGTAGATATTATGCGCTGGTATATGAACAGCGAAGCAAAAGAGGTTACAGCATTTGCGAATAATTACTTCACCGAACTCGACACGGATGATGCTGGAATTATGACAATTGTATTTGATAATGGAGTGGTTGCCTCACATGATGCAAGCTGGTCAAGGTTCCCGGAATTTCCGACATGGGGTGACGCGATGATTGAAGTACTCGGAACGAAAGCATCCCGGAAAGTCGATGTGTTTAATGAGAAGCTTAACCTGTACGGAAAAGGCAGTAAATCGCTCACACATTTATATAGCGGAAATGATACCGATTTCGATTTAATTGTCGACTTTCTAAATTCAATTCAGCAACAAAAACAGCCGCTAATTACCGGCTATGATGGATTGAAATCATTGGAAATCGCGTTGGCAGCATATGAATCAAACAACAGAAAGCAAGCAGTAAAACTATAGAACAATTCAAAGGGTACTCGTGACGGGACCTTGGCTATACGATTTGGAAAGACTACGGAATTTTTGTAAAGCAGGTGGACTGAATGTGGATTTTAAGTGCTGATATCGGAGGAACAAAACTAGCACTTGCTTTATCGAAGCAAGAACAGCCGGAAAAAGTAGTAAAGCAAATGGAAGTAAAGAGTCCCCAGCAGTCGGAAGCATTATTTGAGGCAATTATTTCGGGTTTTCATAAGCTTCTGGAAGAAGAAGAGGGGGACGTTATGAAAGTTGCGGTCGGTTTACCGGGGATATTAGATTTACAGCAAGGGCTTGTCGTTTTTCAGCAAAACTTGCCATGGCGTAATTTTCCGCTCGTCAAAAGACTCGAAACGGCATTTCCGAAAGCTCAAGTTTTTATGGAAACAGATATGATGACGGCGGCAAATGGAGAATATAAAATCCGTCATTTTGAAAAAGAGACATTCATTTATGTGACGATCAGTACAGGAATTGCATGCTGTATTATTCATGAAGGGAAATTTTTAAGAGGTGCCGGAGTTCCAGGAGAAATCGGTTTCTCGTTAACTGGCGCAGATGCCTATTTTGAAGAAGTATGTGCTGGACCGGGTTTATTAAAGAAATTACAGCAGCATACAAATGAAGAGGGGACATTACAGCAATTTTTTGACCGTTACTATGAAAAAGATGACCGCATTGTGCCGCTTATTCATGAATGGCAGCAGGAAATCGCCCGGAAGATTCATAGTTTCATCCTATTAGTAGATCCGCATGTTATTGTACTGGGCGGGGGAGTTATGAATCATCATCCGCAAATTGTGGATGAAATTTCCCGTTTAGTTGATCAGTATTTCAGCCTGCCATTCTTTGAACATAAAAAAGGCAGGGTGCAGGCAAGCATAAATAAAGGCAATGCAGGATTGATAGGTGCAGCGCTGCTATAAAATTAATAAGAAGCAGTCAGAATTTTTCTGACTGCTTCTACTAATTATTCACTAATCAGCGAATACGCATTTCGGTTGCGGGATCAAAGAAGTGTGCTTTGGCTAAGTTGAAGTTAAGTAAAAGTTCCTGCCCCATAGCTACATCTGCATCTGCATGAATTTTACCTACAAATTGCTGATCCTCAATTGACGCGTAAACAATCATTTCCGCACCGGTTAATTCGCTCACTTGCACTGTAGTTTTAACGACGCTGCTTGTATCCTGTTTATTGCCATCGTGAATATCTTCTGGGCGGATACCTAAAATAATTTCCCGGCCCGTATAATTTTGTTCTTTTAATACTTTTAATTTTTCTTCGGGAATGCGAACTTTTTCGCTGGCGATTTCAAAATATTCTCCTACAACATTTCCGCGAAGGAAGTTCATAGCCGGCGAACCAATAAATCCGCCAACAAATACATTTTCAGGTGTGTCGTATACTTCACGAGGTGTTCCGATTTGCTGAATGACCCCGTCTTTCATTACAACGATTCGTGAAGCCATCGTCATCGCTTCCGTCTGATCGTGTGTAACATATATCGTCGTCGTGTTCAAACGGTAATGGAGTTTCGTAATTTCAGAGCGCATTTGTACACGAAGCTTAGCATCCAAGTTCGATAATGGTTCGTCCATTAAAAACAGTTTCGCATCACGAACAATGGCACGTCCTAATGCAACACGCTGGCGTTGACCACCGGAGAGGGATTTCGGTTTCTTGTCCAATAAATCCGATAACCCTAAAATTGCAGCCGCTTCACGTACTTTTTTATCAATTTGGTCTTTCGAAAATTTACGCAGTTTCAAGCCAAAAGCCATATTATCATACACATTCATATGCGGATAAAGAGCATAGTTTTGGAATACCATTGCAATATCGCGGTCTTTCGGTTCCACTTCATTCACTCGTTTGCCCTCGATGCGTAATTCCCCTTCAGAAATCGATTCCAGCCCTGCCACCATACGCAATGTCGTAGACTTCCCGCAACCAGAAGGGCCAACAAGCACAAGAAATTCACCCGGTTCAACCTTCAAATGAAAATTTTCAACAGCTACATAGCCATCGGGATAACGTTTTACAAGATGATCAAAATCTAGCATAAAAAACCAGTCCCCCTTTTTTCTAATTATAAAAGATTAAGAGGGTGCTGCCTTTGTGCAATATGCTTAAAATTTTCAGGGGTATTTTGTAAGTTTATTCAATTGTGCTGCTAAATAGGCTAATAACAGGTCGTCACTGCGCTTTAAGTCCAATGAAGTTTCGTCAAAATACCGTTGTGTACGATACAACAATGTGTTGCGGTGTATATGCAATTCTTTAGCGGCTGAGGACATGTTTCCATTATGGGAAAACAGCGCTGTAATGGTTGTGATCATCTCATCATTTAAATTATTGAACAGTGTATGCTGCAAGTATTGTTGTACCGGAACATTTAATTGTAATGGCAATAAAGTCAGGAAACTTTCAGAAAAAGTATAAATGGTTTCATGTTGTCGTTCTGAAATGGCCTGAAACATTTTTTGCTCCGATGAAAAAGATTGGTGGAGCATTTCAGAAACCGGCAGCATTTGACCTATGAAAAGTTGTCCATGCAAATAAAAGTCGTTTTCCAGTATGGCAATAAAGCCTTCCAGTTCCTCCCGTGAATAATCTTTAAACAAAATAATCCAGAAAGTATTTGTAGAAACTTCAAGAGGATAAGCATCATGCATAAAGAAAAGTTCGACAGCATACTTTAACTGCTCGGCATCATTATTGATATGATATTGTAAAATCCGAATAGAAGTATAAGTAGCCGCCTTCGGTACAACACCTTGTGTCAATAATAGTAACCAAGGATCTGTTTGCTCACTACATTCGTGATAAAAATGCTTTAACAATAGAGCATCCCGTTCTGTTATCTCGCTTTTGGCGATTTCATACCAGCATGCATTGGATGAATCAAAATAAATTTTAGTAGCAGGATTATGGCCTGTCGGATATGTATGATGTTGCTGAAGGGAAGGGAATAGTTGTGCAAGTTGCATAAAATAACCTCCATCAAAATTTTTTCCGGATATTAAAAAAACGGTATATCTTTATAAAAGATCATACCGTTTTATTGTTACTATTGCTCTTCTTTTAAAATACGCTGAGTTTCATTGAACTCTTCTTCGATTTCCGCATTTGGTTTATACGTCAACATACTTACTACGACTGCAATGACTAAACACGCAATAAAGCCAGGTACAATCTCATAAAGCATGCTTGATAAACTATCTGTACGTCCCCAAACGAATGCAACTGCAGCACCGGCTACCATTCCGGCAAGTGCTCCGTAGTTTGTAAGCTTGCGCCAGAATAGAGATAGTAAAATGATAGGACCAAATGCCGCACCGAAACCGGCCCATGCGAATGCAACCAGTCCTAAAATTGTGCTTTCAGGATTCCATGCAACAATTGCCGCAAAGATAGATACGAATAGTACAGCGACACGACCTAAAAATACGTAATGTTTATCTGTCGCAGTTTTATTGAATAAAGCTTTATAAATATCTTCAATAAGTGCTGAAGAAGTAACGATCAATTGGGAAGAAATTGTACTCATAACAGCTGCCAAAATTGCTGCAAGTATAATCCCTGCGATGAATGGGTGGAATAAAATTTGCCCTAGCACGATAAATACCGTTTCCGCATCATTTAATTCCGTACCTTGCTGCTGGAAATATGCTACACCGACCAAAGCTGTTGCAAGTGCACCTATTAAACTGAAAATCATCCAGCCAATACCGATACGTCGCGCACTTTTTGTTTCTTTAACAGACGAAATCGCCATAAAGCGTACGATTATATGCGGCTGACCAAAATAGCCAAGCCCCCATGCAAGAGAAGAGATAATAGCCGCTGCAGTTACAGTAGATGGAAGAAGGCTGAACATTTCCGGGTCTACCGCTTTAATAGAATCGACTGTTTCTCCAATACCGCCCGTTAAGAAAATTCCGAAAACAGGAACTGCAATTAAAGTGATAAGCATAATAAGTCCTTGAATTACATCTGTATAACTTACTGCCAGGAATCCGCCAAATAAAGTATAAGCGACAACTACGGCAGATACGAATAAAAGACCTGTATGATAGTCCATTCCGAATGAGCTTTCAAAAAACTTACCGCCGGATACCATTCCGGAAGATACATAGAATGTAAAGAATATTAAAATGATAATACCTGAAGCAATACGTAAAAGTTTTGTGTTATCGCGCAAACGGTTATCCAAATAACTTGGAATTGTGATGGAATCATTTGTTACTTGTGTATAAACACGTAGACGAGGTGCTACTAGTAACCAGTTTAAATAGGCACCGACTGTTAATCCGATTGCAATCCAAGCTTCCACCAGTCCTGATAAATAGATTGCACCTGGAAGTCCCATTAACAGCCAGCCCGACATATCCGCTGCACCGGCACTTAATGCTGTTACAGCTGCACCAAGACCGCGCCCGCCTAACATATAGTCCGTCAGGTTGCTAGTTTTTCGGAAGGCATACCAACCGATACCGAGCATTGCAATCATGTAAAGAATAATGGCCAACAACTGATAGCTATAATCCGACATAAAGACAACTCCTTTATTGATAATTTTTGACTAGTTTAACATGATTCGATAGATGGTCGTCAACGCAATAAAATATGGCGCATCTATACTTATCTAAACTTTTTGGACATCCGTCCAGCTAAAAACGCACCTGCTGCAACAGCTAAAATTGTATTGGTTTTTTTCGTAAATACTTGTTTTGTGACAAGAGTCAGGTTTTGCGGGCGTTCAGCTAAACGACGCATAAAGTAGCCATACCAATCATTACCAAACGGTACATACGTACAGAAGTTGTATCCTTCTTTTGCAAGGCTCAACTGCATTTCTTTTCGGAAGCCATAAAGCATTTGGAACTCAAATTTATCATTCGGAATACTATGCTTTTCCACAAATTGTTTTACATGATTAATGACATTGTGGTCATGTGTTGCAATTGAAGTGAATTTGCCATGTAGTAAATGGTATTCAATTTGTTCGATAAACTTGCGGTCGATCTCGGCTTTATTTTGATAAGCGACAGAATCGTCTTCTTTGTAAGCACCTTTTACGAGGCGTAAACGGTAATCTTTGAAACGTTCGACATTTTCATCCGACTCGAAAAAGTATGCTTGAATTACAGTACCTACGTTATCGTATTGAGCATGAATTTTTTCCAAAAGTTCAAATGAAGGGTGTAGACGAGCATAGTTTTCCATATCAAAATTTACAAAAATCTTATATTCATTTGCCAATGCTACGATCTCTCTTAAATTTTCATAGCAAAATTCAAAATCAATATCCAACCCTAACTGAGATGGCTTTAATGAAATATGCGCATCAAGATTTTCAAGGTGAATGCGTTCGATTACTGCCAAAATTTGATCTTTTGCAGCAAGTGCTGCAGACTCCTCAAACACAAATTCCCCCAGATTATCTACAGTGCAAGAAATACCCTGTGCGTTTAAATGCTTGATGCTTTCAATAACTTCATCGATATTTGTACCTGCAACGACACTTTGCGCCCCCAATTTAAAACCGTACTTTTGGGCTGCAGAATTTAATGTTTGATTCTCTGAAAGTGCAATGAAAAAATCTTTTAATGACATTTTAATCAATCCCCCTGCGATTAAAAAAGTATTTTATTGTTATTGAGGTGAGTATAAAACAAAAAAATCGAAAAAGGAAATAAATTTTGAAAGGTTTAGTGTTTGCTAGAAGAAAAAGCAAGGAATAGCAACGGTTTTTTACATAAAAAAATTTTGCTGAAATACTTTATTAAAACGTTTACATTCTCTAAAATGCTTGGTTTATATTAAGTGCAATAAAATATTGCATAAACTGAAATATAAAAGAGACCCCCGTTGTGAGAGTCTCTTTAATGGTAAAAAAATAGAATATATTACCAGATTCATTTGCGTTTTAAACGATATTGTAAACCTTGACGGTGGATGCCGAGTGCTTTAGCCGTTTGTGAAATATTTCCATCGTTAAGGTGTAAGGCGTGTGAAATATAATAATCTTCAACTTTACGCATATATTCATCAAGAGGCTGCAATGTTTGTCCGGAGAAGTCGAATAATTTCTGCTGCTCGGAAACATCTGGCTCGGCTTGCTGGAGCTTCCACTTGAAATATGCCGGAATATGGATAAGTTCCACATACTCTTCTGTTGTTAGCAGTGCACTAATATCATCCAGTAATACTTCAAGTTCTTTTAAATTTCCCGGCCAGTCGTAGTTCATAAATATTTCCTCAATTTCAGGAGCCAAACCTTTAACCGGGCTGCCATACGCAATGCGTCGACGAGCGAAATAATCGTCCACGAAAGGTTTAATGTCTTCACGGCGCTCACGCAATGCCGGCACTTGGATTGTTAAGTTGGAAAATAAGTAATACAGGTTTTTGGAAAGATGGCCTTTCTGAATTAAATCAATCGGATCTTCACCAATACTTGCAATAAATACATGGTTGCGCTCGGAATGCTTCTCCAGAAGCGCTACGATATGGTTCTGTGCATCATCCGATAAGAACTCAATCCGTTCGGCAAAAAATGTATAGTTTTTTTCCTCGGCAATATACTTTTCGATTTGTGCGAGCAATGTTTCTTCATTGCGGCGGCATATAAGTGTAATAAAGCGTTCGTTTTTTTCTGCCAGTTCATGATGAATACCTTCTGCGATCATATCTTTTCCTGTCCCGGATTCACCGACAAGCATAACCGGAATACGACCCAGCGCGGCAATTTTGGCTTGCTGGATGACTTGCTTCATCGATTTTGAGACAGCGGTAATAATATCAAAAGTTAATGGAGCACCGTAACGACTTAAAGGACGGTCCATTAAAAACTCCTGTTGTGTAATATCGCGGGAAAACTGAATAGCGATTTTTGTACCGTCAGTAAGGGTATATGGATAATAGTCATTCATCATTGTCACTTCTTCACCACGGGCATTCCAGAATGTTTGCTTAATATGTTTGAAGCTTTGACCCGACGCTAAAACTTTTTGCAGCATATTTTGCTCTAAGTTAAAGTCAAGTGACTGTGATAAAAAGCGCTGTGTGATTTGTTCAAGTGATTCACCGGTAAGTTCACGCATTTTTTTGTTGTAAACGATGACTCGTCCATTTTCGTCAATAGCGCAAAGTCCGGTTTCTATTTTTTCAATCAGAAATTCAAAAACACTAGAGCGATCTAGTTGATTCATGCGGTGTAACCCCCTCAAATTCATTTTAGCATGTGAATGTCTAAATGAGATAATTTGCGTAATTTAGAAAAAATATTTGCTTTAAGCATTATTATATTGCATAATTCAAATTAAGTAACATAATATGATGCAAAAATATATTGCACTTAATATCGGAGGTAATGATAAATGATTAACTATAAACATGAACCATTTACAGATTTCTCGGTAGAAGCAAACAAGCAGGCTTATTTGGAAGCGCTTAAAAAAGTAGAATCACAGCTTGGTGCCGACTATCCTCTAATTATCGGTGGCGAACGTATTACGACAGAAGAAAAAATTGTTTCATATAACCCGGCAAAGAAAACAGAAGTGATCGGGTCTGTTTCAAAAGCTTCAAAAGACTTGGCTGAAAAAGCGATGCAAGAAGCAGATAAAGCATTCAAATCATGGAAAAAAGTTAAACCTGAAATCCGTGCAGACGTATTATTTAAAGCAGCGACAATTATCCGCCGCCGCAAGCATGAGTTTTCTGCATGGTTAACGAAAGAAGCAGGTAAGCCTTGGAATGAAGCGGATGCAGATACTGCGGAAGCAATCGACTTTTTAGAATATTACGGCCGTCAAATGCTTGAAATGAAAGATGGACGTAAAGTAGAAAGTCGTCCGAATGAATACAACCGTTATGATTATATTCCACTAGGGATCGGGATTGTTATTTCACCTTGGAACTTCCCGTTTGCTATTATGGCAGGTACAACTGTAGCGGCTGTTGTTACTGGTAACACAGTATTATTGAAACCGGCATCAACAACACCGGTTGTCGCTTATAAGTTTATTGAAGTACTTGAAGAAGCTGGTTTACCAAAAGGTGTAGTAAACTTTGTACCTGGTAGCGGAGCGGAAGTAGGGGACTACTTAGTAGACCACCCGAAAACGCGCTTCATCAGCTTTACAGGTTCCCGTGATGTCGGCTTGCGTATTAACGAACGCGCATCAAAATTAAGCCCAGGTCAAATTTGGATTAAACGTGTCATCGCTGAAATGGGCGGTAAAGATACTATCGTTGTAGATAAAGATGCAGATTTAGAGTTAGCTGCACAGTCCATTGTAAAATCAGCTTTCGGTTTTTCAGGACAAAAGTGTTCAGCATGTTCACGTGTTGTCATCGTAAAAGATGTATACGATCAAGTTGTAAACCGTGTGCAAGAGTTAACAAACTCATTAACTATCGGTGACCCTTCAGACAATAACAACTTTATGGCAACAGTAATCGATTCGGCTGCATTCAAAAAAATCAGCGAATATATTGAAATCGGTAAAACAGAAGGCCGTCTAGTTGCTGGCGGTACTGCAGATGATTCTGTTGGTTACTTCGTACACCCGACAGTATTTGCCGATGTAGACCCGGAAGCGCGTATTATGAAAGAAGAAATCTTCGGTCCAGTTGTAGCAATCACAAAAGCAGATTCATTTGAAGATGCGATTGATATTGCGAACAATACGGAATACGGTTTAACAGGTGCTGTTATTACAAATGACCGTATGAACTTGGAGTATGCCCGCGAAGAGTTCCATGTCGGAAACCTTTATTTCAACCGCGGCTGTACAGGCGCAATCGTTGGTTACCAACCATTTGGCGGCTTCAACATGTCAGGTACGGACTCAAAAGCAGGCGGTCCGGATTATTTAACATTGCATATGCAAGCGAAAACAACATCAGAAGCATTTTAATTGTTAAGTCATAGTCATTGGAAATTTCCTTATATATAGAAAGAACTCCTTCACATTGCCTCGTGAAGGAGTTTTTATTTTGTTCTTTTATTTAGCCCAGTCTTTTACTTGTGCATCTGTGCCAAATACGAAATGACCAGGGCGGGCTTCGATAACTTGAGCTGCCGGATCATGTTCAACATGTTTGTACGGGATACGTGTACGGCTGCGTTCATAAGCCGGATCTGGCTGAGGAACTGCAGATAATAGAGACTTCGTATACGGGTGGATAGGGTTGTTGTAAATCTCATCCGCACTTCCAAGTTCCAATATTTTTCCGCGATACATAACCGCAATTCGGTCAGATATATACTTTACCATCGATAAATCATGGGCGATGAATAAATAAGTTAAGCCGCGTTCTTTTTGAAGCTGCTTCAGTAAGTTTACTACCTGAGCCTGGATGGAAACATCAAGCGCAGAAATCGGTTCATCTGCAATGATGAAGCTTGGATCTAAACTAAGTGCACGGGCAATACCGATACGTTGACGCTGACCACCGGAAAACTCGTGGGCATAACGGTTAGCATGTTCGCGTGTCAGTCCGACTGCTTCCAGCAATTCGCCGATACGAGCTTGGCGTTCTTTTTTGTTTTTATACAGGCCATGGATGTCAAAGCCTTCTGCAATTAATTCACCGGCTGTCATACGAGGATTTAAACTCGCATAAGGGTCCTGGAAAATCATTTGCATTTCACGGTTGAATTGCATTAATTCTTTTCGAGATTTCATTTCTGAAATGTTTTTGCCTTTAAACGTAATTTGGCCTTCTGTAATATCGTAAAGGCGGATAATCGAGCGGCCGGTCGTTGATTTACCGCACCCTGACTCCCCGACTAAACCTAATGTTTCGCCTTCATATACATCAAAGGAGATCCCATCGATTGCTTTGATCGGCTGTTTGGCAGTGCCAAAATATTGTTTTAAGCCTTTTACTTCTAATATTTTATTTGCCATCATTACATGCCCTCCTGTTGATAGCCTTTAATACGGCGTGCTACCGCATCGGGAACAGGCATTTTTGGTGCATCAGGATGCAGCAGCCAAGTTTTTGCGTAGTGTGTATCCGATACTTTAAACATTGGCGGTTCCATTTCAAAATCGATTTTCATTGCGAACTCATTACGAGGGGCAAATGCATCGCCTTTAGGTGGATCGATCAAGTTTGGCGGTGAACCCGGAATCGCCATTAACAGCTCATCGGTAGAGTTGTTTAAGTCCGGCATAGAACCAAGCAGTCCCCAAGTATAAGGGTGCTGCGGATTGTAGAAAATATCTTCGACAGTACCGTACTCAACGATTTGGCCGGCGTACATTACCGCAACACGGTCTGCAACATTTGCTACAACACCTAAATCATGTGTAATGAAAATAATTGACGTATTCGATTTCTTTTGAAGTTCTTTCATCAGCTCTAAAATTTGGGCCTGTATTGTTACATCAAGCGCTGTTGTTGGCTCATCGGCAATTAAAAGCTTCGGATCTGCCGCTAATGCGATAGCGATGACAACACGTTGACGCATCCCGCCTGATAGTTCGTGAGGATAAGATTTATAACGTTTTTCAGGGTAAGGGATACCTACTTGATCAAGTAACTCAACCGCACGTTTTTTTGCTTCATCCTTATTTTTAACTTTACTATGCTTCAGAAGCACTTCGGTAATTTGCGTACCGATACGCATTGTTGGGTTTAATGCAGTCATTGGATCCTGGAAAATCATTGAAATATCATTTCCGCGAACTTGCATCATTTCTTTTTCAGATAAAGGAATAATGTTGCGACCATTGAAGTTAATCTCGCCACCGGCATATATACCAGGTGGCTGTGGAATTAATTTCATCAGTGCATTACTCGTTACGGATTTTCCTGAACCGGATTCACCAACGATTGCTAATGTTTCGCCTTCGTATAATTCAAAGCTTACTCCGCGTACGGCTTGTACGACGCCAGCGTACGTTTTGAAATTAATACGTAAGTCGTTTACTTCTAATACTTTTTTCTTCATTGCGTACACTCTCCTTATTTACGTAATTTCGGATCAAGTGCGTCACGTAAGCCGTCTCCAACTGCGTTAAATGCGAAAATTGTAATCGAGATTAAAGCAGCAGGGAACAATAATCGCCATGGTGCAGATTGAAGTGCTTTGAAACCTTCAGAGGCCATCGTACCCCAGCTGGCTAAAGGAGCCTGAACCCCTAAACCTAAGTAGCTTAAGAAACTCTCTGTGAAAATTGCACTTGGAATAGTCATTGTCATTGTTACTAAAATAGCACCCATTGCATTCGGGATTAAGTGGCGTTTAATGATGTGCCATTGATTTGCGCCTAATGTACGAGCAGCAAGTACATACTCCTGATTTTTAATTTTCAGTACTTCACTTCGTACAATTCGCGCCATGTTGACCCAACCTGTAATGGATAGGGCGATAATCATCGGAACTAAACCAGGCTCCATAATTACCAGTAAAATAATTACTACCAATAAATAAGGGATTGCAGTTAATACGTCTGCGATACGCATCATAATATTATCGACACGACCGCCTGCCAAACCTGCAATACTTCCCCATAAAACACCGATGATCAAATCAATTACCGCGGCAGTAATACCGATGAATAATGAAATTCGGGCACCTTCCCATGCGCGGACGAAAATATCACGCGCAAGGTCATCCGTACCGAACCAATGTGTTGCAGAAGGAGCGGTATTGTATAATCCGACATTCTGTTCATATGTATAAGAAGAGAACATCGGCGCAAACAATGCAAATCCTGCAATGATAATAAGAAGGATTAACCCGATTACAGCTAACTTGTTATGAGAGAAGCGATAAAATACTTCTTTCCAATAAGATACTTGCTTTTTAGAAAGGGCATCTGTATTTTCTGAACGACCGACAACATCGAACATGTCAGCTGATACTTTTGGTATTTGCTGTTCGTTTTGAGCCATTATTTTTTCGCTCCTTTCAATTTAATACGTGGATCGATGACACTGTATAAAATGTCTACGATTAATACAGCCAGCAATAAAATCAATGAATAGAACACCGTCGTACCCATAATTACCGTATAGTCACGGTTTGTAATACTTGTTACGAAATGGCGTCCAAGTCCTGGCACCGCAAAAATCTGTTCAATAACGAACGAACCAGTAATAACACCGGCAAATAGTGGACCTAAATACGTTACTACCGGCAATAATGCATTACGTAAAGAGTGCTTGAACACGATTGTCCATTTTCCAAGACCTTTTGCACGAGCAAGCTTTACATACTCACTATTGTTTTGCTCCAACATACTCGAACGCGTAAGTTTAGCGATAAATCCGGCATGCGTAACAGCGATTGCCAGAGAAGGCAGAATCGTATAAGCAAAGCCTTTCCAGCCACTTACAGGGAACCAGCCAGCTTCAAATGCCAAGTAATACTGCAACAGTCCGGCTAAAATGAAGGAAGGAACCGAAATCCCTAAAATCGCAAAAATTGTTGCGGCATAATCTCCGAAGCGATTATGATACAGTGCAGAAATAACACCAAGTAAAACGCCAAGCCCAATAGCTAAGACCATCGCCTGAAGACCTAAAGCAAGGGATACAGGGAAGCTTTCTGCGATAATGTCATTTGTGGAACGGCCTTTGTATTTCATCGACTCCCCAAAATCAAATGTCATCGTGTCTACTAAATAATCTTTATATTGGATATACCAAGGGTTATCCAACCCGTATTTCGCATTTAACTGTTCTTCGATAGCAGGGGGCAGTTCACGTTCGCTCGTGAACGGGCTACCGGGAGCAAGCTGCATTAAGAAGAACGTCGCTGTAATAATTAAGTACATTGCAAGTACGATATAGAGTAATCGTTTAATAATAAAGTTAAGCAATGTCCGTACCTCCTTTTTATACTATTTTGAAAATTCGATAAAACTATTAAAGGGAGTGCCCGAAATATAATTTCGAGGCACTCCCTATTTACGATGATTTCTTGAATTTATTACGACCATCGCAGGAGTAAATACTAACTAGTTAAAATTACTTCACTTTAACGTATTTAAGGTTAATGTTACCTAAAGCATCTGGAACCATATTTTCTACTTCTTCAGATACAACGTTTAAGTTCGTGTTGTAGTAAATTGGCGCTACAGGCATTTCTTCCATAATTACTGCTTCAGCAGCCAATAATTTTTCCGTACGTTTTGCCGGATCTGTTTCAGTGATTGACTCATTTAATAATGCAGTGTACTCATCATTTGACCAGCCAGTTTGGTTATTGCCGTTTTCAGCAGAGTTATACATTTCTAGGAATGTGTACGCATCATTGTAGTCAGCGCCCCAACCAAGACGGCCGATTTGGTAATCGCCATTTCCGATTTTATCTAAGTATACTTGCCACTCAGAGTTATCAAGTTTAACAGTGATACCTAAATTCGATGACCAGCCTTGTTGAATGAATTGTGCGATTGCAGAGTGAGCTTCAGAAGTGTTGTATGAAACTTTTACTTCTAAATCTTTAGCGCTAGCTAAGCCTAATTCTTTCAGACCAGCATCTAAATATTTCTTCGCTTCTTCGAAATCAGCATCTTTGAAGTATCCTTCATCATCGCCGAAACCTTCTACAGAGTTTGGTACGATACCTAATGCAGGTTCTTGTTCACCTTTTACTACATTACTGATTAATCCTTCGCGGTCGATTGCCAATGCTAATGCTTTACGGATGTTTTCGTTTTGCATTACTGGATCTTCTGTATTGAACTTGTACCAGTAGATAGACGACATATCAGAAACGTTTAATTTATCTTCTGATTTTAAGCGGTCGATTGCATCAAGAGAGATTGTCCCGTAAGGAGCTCCCAGGAAATCGATTTCGCCAGCGTCAAACATTGTCATTTGAGTTGTTTCAGACTCAACCATTGCAATGTTTACCGTATCGATATCTACATTTTTTGTATCCCAGTAAGTATCGCTCTTTTCAAGAACGATATCGCCTGAATGGTTCCAAGTAGCTAAGTTGAACGCACCATTAGATACATATGTATCTGCTTCTGTGTACCATTTTGGATCCGCTTCAGCTGTTGCTTTATGAATTGGATAGAATGTTTTGAATGCTGTTAATTCCAAGAAATATGGAGTTGGAGCGTTTAACGTTACTTCCAATGTTTTTTCATCGATAGCTTTAATCGCTACATCTTCGGCAGTACCTTTACCGTTGTTGTATTCTTCTGCTCCTTTAATAGGGTAAAGGATAGTAGAATATTCAGACGCATTTTCCGGGTTTAATGCCCATTTCCAAGCGTAAGCAAAATCTTCAGCCGTTACTTTTTCACCATTTGACCATTGTGCGTCACGTAAAGTGAAAGTGTAAGTTAAAAGATCATCAGATACTTTATAATCTTCGGCAGCAGCTAGAACTGGCTCGCCATCAACCATTGTTGTTAAACCTTCGAATGTGCTTTCTAAAATGGCACCAGAAGTTGTATCCGAAGCCAATTGTGGATGTAATGAAGGCGGCTCAGAAGTGATTAGTAAATCTAATTCTTTTTCACCATCTCCAGATGATGTAGATTTTGTTTCTTCTCCACCACCACATGCTGCAAGTAATGCAGATAATGAAAGTGCTGTAGCAGTTAATGCGACCTTTTTATTGCGTTTCATAAATAAGCCCTCCTAGAAAATCATGTAAATTAAATTTTCTGATAATTTTTTGATGCGTTATTTTAATATATCAGAATATTTATGAGAAATATATACTACGTTAAAAATTTTTGATAGATACTAATAAATAAAACAATTATGAAAATTTTTAATTATTTTACTATAAGTGAATATTATTTTAGGAAATCATTAGCATGTTTTTATATGCTCGAAAGTATTAAAAATTTGCTGTTTTGTGTAACTGGTTCTGAAAATTTAGAATTGTATTATAGTGTAACAATTTTGACACATAAAACTTTCTTTTTTTCTTTAAAACGTGCAAAATAGAAGAGAGAATTGGAAAGGTGGTATATATATGAAAACAGAACAGCAATACTTTGAAGAGAGCACATCAATGAAGGAATATATGGACGCAATGTCTCAACTGAAAGAACAAAGCTTTGCAATTTATGAGCGCTTTGAACTTCCGGAAGATGCAGCTTTTATTGAAAAGCTGAAAAATGCCAATGTCCATATTTTAGCGATCACAGAAGACTGGTGCGGTGATGCGATGATTAACAACCCGATTATCCGTAAAGTAGCGGAAGCGGCAGATGTGGAAATTCGTACAGCTTTACGTGATGCGGATACAGATTTGATCGATCGTTATTTAACCAATGGTGGACGAGCTATTCCAATGTATCTGATTTTAAATGAAGCCGGGGAAGTAATTACTACATGGGGACCACGTGCACCGCAACTACAGCAGCTTGTAACGGATTTACGTGCGACTTTACCGGATAAAGAAGATCCGTCATTTGAAGAAGCTCAAAAAGCGGTATACGAAAATATGCGTGGACAATACGTAAACGATTCAAAGCTGTGGAGCTACGTATATGAAGACTTTAAAAATAAAGTAAGCGCAGCGATATAATTTTACTTAACCTGTTACTTTTACGAGTTCTTACTATATAATATAGTAGGAACTTTTTTCTATTTTAAACGTATTATTGAAGAGAATATCCCGGATACAATTGTTGCTTTTCTAAAACAGACAGCAGTATACTTTGGACAGAATGAAAAATATAATTAATCAGGATGAGATCAATATGAAAAGAGCGAGAATTATATATAACCCGACTTCGGGTCGTGAAGCATTTAAGAGGCATCTTCCAGAAGTGCTGGAGAAACTGGAAAGAGCCGGATATGAAACTTCATGCCATGCAACGACTGGTGAAGGTGATGCGACAAATGCCGCAATCGAAGCTGTACGTCGTGAATTTGATGTCGTAATTGCGGTAGGCGGTGACGGTACGTTAAATGAGGTAGTCGCAGGTGTTAGTCAATGCGAAAAACGGCCGAAGCTTGGTTTGATTCCAATGGGCACGACAAATGACTTTGCACGGGCTGTTCGTATTCCCCGAAATGTCGAGGAAGCACTGAACATTATAATTGCTGGGGATACGATACCTGTTGATGTCGGCATTTTGAATGAAAACCGCTACTTTATCAATATTGCTGCAGGCGGGCGAATTACCGAGCTCACATACGAGGTCCCGAGCAGAATGAAAACAGTACTCGGACAAATGGCATATTATTTGAAAGCGATTGAAATGATTCCTTCCATTAAAGCGACTCATATGAAAATCCAAATGGATGATGAAGAGTTTGATGGAAAAGCGATGATGTTTTTATGTGGCTTAACAAATTCAGTTGGCGGTTTCGAGAAAATCGCGCCCGATGCATCGATCAATGACGGACTGTTTACCGTTATGATCCTAAAGGAATGCAATATTGCGGATTTCATACGTATTGCTTCACTCGCATTACGCGGCGAACATTTATCCGACGAACGTGTCATTTACCGAAAAGCCAGCCGTGTTGTCGTATCATCCGATCAGGAAGTACATTTAAACCTGGACGGGGAATACGGCGGCGATGCACCTGCTGTTTTCCAAAATTTAAAACGGCATATAGAAGTATTCGTGCCAATCGATAAAATTCGTGAAATTGAAACGGATGAAGAAGTAATTTAACTAAAGCTTGCAAGGGTAGTGGAATGCCCTTGTGAGTTTTTTTGTTTTTGGAGGGCGTTGGGAGGATCGGGCGCGGGCAGGCGAACTTCTAATATATCGCTTAGATGTTCTAATAAAATAAATTAAGTTCTAATAAAAGGCGGAAGTTCTAATATATCGGCTTGATCTTCTAATATCGGGCCGAGATGGGCAAATAAACCCGCTAAATGTTCTAATATCCCTTCAACATTTTCTAATAAAGCTCCCCATTGTTCTAATATCCGCACACACTCATAAGAATGAGCAACCAAGACACCCTGCAGAAAACCTCTTTTCTAATTTCTCCCTCAACTTTTCTAATAAACAAAAAATTGTCCTAATATTCCCCGAAAAACTTCTAAAAAACCCCCACTTCAACAAGTGAAAACCGTTAAAGTGAAGGTGATTTATAATCAATTCAATTTACAATGTAAATTTATCCATGCTATGTTGGAGCTGTTTTGCCTGATCGGCTAAACGTTTAGACAGTTCTTCCATTTCAACAACAATTTCAGTTTGGAGTTGAGTTGCATTGGCTACTTGCTCCACATCCATCATCGTCTTTTCCGTACCTTGCGAAATTTCGATGACTGAAGCAGCAACTTCTTCAGAGCTTGCTGAAATTTGCTGTGATGTAGCGGAAATATGTTCTACACGTTCAGTTATATTGTAGATATTGTCGGTAATCGTATGGAATGACTGACCGGCACGATCAATGACGACAACGCCATCATTTGCACACTTGAGACTGCTTTCCACTGCTTCGCCAACATTTTGGGAATGGTGCTGAATCGTCTCGGTTAAATGCACAATTTCATTTGCCGACTTTTTGGATTGCTCTGCGAGTTTGCGGACTTCATCTGCCACAACAGCAAACCCTTTCCCGTGTTCCCCAGCTCTAGCCGCTTCAATGGCAGCATTAAGGGCAAGCAGATTCGTCTGATCCGCGATATCGGTAATAGCTTTCGTAATTGTACTGATTTGCCCCGACTGTTCGATCAGGACATTGGAAAGGTCGGAAATCGATTGAGTCGAAGCATGTACTGTTTCCATTTGCTGCATCGCTTCATCAATAATTTTTACTCCATCATTGGCAAACTGCGTTAATGTGACAGCACCACTATGCAGATCCTGTGTTGCACGTGCGATAGAGTTAATTCCCTGTGCCGTCTCATCTACAGCAAGTGCACTCTCATTTGCTCCGATTGTCATCGTTGAGGCTGTTTGTGCAGTATGTTCGATCAGTTCTTTAATATGTGCTGTTTCCGAAGAAATCGTCCCGCTGTTTTTCATAAGGGCGTCCGCCGAATTACTAAGCTGATTGGCATTTTGCTGAATACTTATCAATAAATCTTCAAAATTACGCTGCAATGAAATGAAAGCGCTCGACAGCAACCCGAATTCATCTTTTGTGTGAACCGGTTTATGTAAAACTTTAATGTTTCCATCTGCGATTTGTTCCAGATCATTTGTAATGGATTGAAGGCGCTGTGTAATGCCGTATTTCGTATAAATCATATAAAAGCCGATGACAATAAGCGTAACAATAATGAAAATAATCGACAAAATCGTTGAAAGTGAGATCATATCTTTCGTCTTGTTTACTATTTTATCAAGCTCTTTGTTTTCGATCTGTTCCACTTTCTCCGCAAGTTCGCTCGTGAATACACTCGTATATGTATAATCGCCATTCACCATGGAAAGAGCAGATGAAATATCGCGTGACTGTACAGAGGAAATGACTTTTTCCATTTGTGCAGTGATTATTTCCGACTGATCCTTTAAATTAGTAATAACGGGTGTAGCTTCTGCTAAAATATTTTCACCTTGCACCTCTTCAATTAATTCAACGAGGCTTTCTGTATGGCTGTTCAGTAAATCCAAGTTATTTTGAGAAGGGTCTACTGTATAGGCACGTGCATAAATTCCCTGCGATAATATGTGCTGCTGAATATCATTGATACGCGTAACCTGTGCCATCTGTACATCAACGGCTTTGGAAACTTCATCGCCAATACGGAAAAACTGAACGGTTGCAAATCCGATTGAAAGCAGAAGAATCATCCCGATCAAAATAAAGCCTATATTAAGTTTTTTGCGAACTGACATGTTTATTCTTCTCCTTGAAATTAATAGAATTTTTAGAGCTATAAGGTAAATTATATAGGCAATACTTACTGAATACTAGAACAAAAGTAATAATTGAAATGAGTCAGAACTTTAGTAGAAAGTATAATAAGTGCAAAATATATGGAGCATGGTACAATAAAGTGATTGAAATGAGAGGAAGAAATGAACATGTCTGCACCAATTAAAAAAAATGATCGTCAAACAGTTTATATAGAAGATTTAACACATGATGGCAATGGCGTCGCGAAAATCGATGGCTATCCATTATTTATACAAGGGGCACTTCCTGGAGAGACTGCCGAGATTCATGTAATGAAAACATTGAAAAATTACGGCTTTGCAAAAGTAGTCAATATATTGGAAATGTCGCCTGATCGTGTAGAAGCACCATGTGTCTATTTCTCGCAATGTGGGGGATGCCAGCTACAGCATCTTTCGTATGAGGGACAATTGAAATGGAAACAAAATATGGTCGCAAATGTGATGAAGCGTCTTGGTAAAATCGATGCACCTGTCCATCCGGTAAAAGGGATGGAAGAGCCTTGGCATTACCGCAACAAATCACAAATACCTTTCGCGCAAAACGAAGCGGGGCAAATGGTGGCAGGCTTCTATAAAACGAAGTCACACTCGATCGTTGATATGGAGCGTTGCCTAATTCAAACAGGGGAAGCCGATGTTGTTATGGCAGACTTGAAACGTGAATTAGAGATTTTAGGTGTGCGTCCATATGATGAAAAATCCCATCAAGGCATGCTGCGTCATGTTGTTGTTCGTAAAGGGCGTGCAACTGGTGAAGTGATGGTAGTACTAGTAACGAAGTCTAAAAAATTCCCGCAGGCGAGCGCGGCAATCGAAAAAATCCGAGCGCTTATTCCAAATGTCACGTCCATTGTACAAAATGTGAATGGTGAGAAAACAAATGTTATTTTCGGTAATGATACTTTCACGCTTTGGGGCAAGGATACAATTGAAGATACAATCGGCAATGTCCGCTTTGAAATTTCGGCACGCTCGTTTTATCAAGTCAACCCTGTTCAAACAGAAGTGCTTTATAAGCAGGCACTCGATTATGCACAGCTGACAGGCAATGAGCGTGTAATCGACGCATACTGCGGAATCGGATCCATTTCACTGTTTTTAGCCCAAAAGGCCGGTCTTGTAATGGGTGTTGAAATTGTCGAACAGGCAATCGAAGACGCAAAACGCAATGCCGCGCTAAACGGCTTTACAAACACATATTTCGAAGCAGGCCCGGCAGAGGAAGTCATTCCCCGCTGGTACAAAGAAGGTAAAGAAGCAGATGTATTAGTAGTCGATCCACCGCGTAAAGGCTGCGATGAAGCGTTACTGAACACAATCATCGAGCAAAAACCGAAACGTGTAGTTTACGTATCCTGCAACCCTGCAACACTTGCACGCGACCTCCGCATTTTAGAAGATGGCGGATATAAAACAAAAGAAGTGCAGCCAGTTGATATGTTTCCGCACACGACACACTGTGAAGCAGTGGCGTGGCTGGAGTTAGTATAAAATTTATAAGGGAGGTGTCCGAGAAGCGATTCTGGGCACCTCTTTTTCGATAAGTAATTTATCTAGGTAGAGGAAGGATACCCGATAGTTCCGAGACAGATTGGTTGCGTACCGTGTAGATCGTAATTCCAAAGACTTGACGTTAGTATTTGATTATTCTCATATGTTTTGAAGTAGTATTCACATGTATTAGTGTTCATAAAAGCAACATACTTCGTATAATCAACCGTTCCTCTATCTGTTATTACGATACCTTTAGGAATAAAAACGCTATTCAGTAGGTGAAAGCATGTCATAATTGTTTCAATTGGATTATCTGGAAGATGGACATGAGTTTTTAAAAATGCGGTACGGACAAAACGACTAGGAGAACTAAAACCACCTGGTAATTGCGACGTTCCACCTCCTTGACTAAAAGGGGTTAAGGATACATTTCCCCAGTTAACGCTCTTTTTCTGTGTAGTTGAAGTTTCCATAAAATTTCTTAGGTTTGTCATATGCCACCTGAAATCCGGGCTGTTTGCCATGACGCCTATAGGATTTTCTATTACTTCTAAACCGGTTTTCGTTTGCTCGATTACAATGCATTTTCCACTTCTATCTGTAGCAATCCAATGTAGGGGGGCAGCCTTTTGTGTAACGGGGTCGGCTACTCCTACAATTTGAATATTTTTTAATAAAGGCGCTACATCATCTACCGAACTGCAACGGCCTAATAAATAATGGAGAAAATCCAGGGAAGCAATAGGTTCTTTATTTTCTAATGGCAAATCATAATCTGCGTAACCTTCAAAATATAATGTTGCCGCAGCAAAACCTCGTTCATTAACTCCATCAAAAAAACCAAGCATGCCATCTGTTTCTTGACCAATGGCCATGAAGCTATAGTGGTTATGGTTAGTTTTCATTGTCGCAAGACTATTCCATTGAAATTTTCGTGGTATTACCCAAAGTCTAGGTTCAATAGGATGGGAAAAATCCATTGTTCTGCCAAAGATATTTTCTCCCTGCGTAGATAGTACTGAAATAGCAGTACACATATCACATACCTCCATTGTTTTTAAATACCCTAAAATTCAATCTATGCTTGGCGAGGCTTGAAAAATGAATTTCAGCATAATGTTTGATGTCAAAATAAACCGAGTCACAATTTAAACCTACCAGTACAAATGTAGTGGGAGTGAGTGTGAAAAAACGGGGCTATCCGAAAAGTGGAATAACTTTTCAGGATAGCCCCGTTTCATATAACCACTTAAATTGTAGTTTCTGCTACCGGGAAGAAATTAGCTAATTGTCGTTCGCGTTTATCAAGGACAATCTGTCCCGGTTGAATCCCTTGTTCCTGCAGCACGTCGATGTTTTGCAAAATAAACTCATCGCTGCCGACAACATAAAATAGGCCGTCCTGATCCGCAGCAAGCTTTTTCACTTCTTCATAGTAATCTTTTCGGTTATCGACATACTGAGATGTGAAATTTTTATCAGGTGCAGATTCAAAGACATCAGTAAATAAGTAGTCTTTTGTTGAATCAATCGTAAGAGAATGAATGCTGATGATGTTGTCAGGACGTTCCGAATAAGTAAGTATAAGCGGTCTGAACGTTGCAAGACCTACACCGGAAGATAATAAATAAATATTTTTGTCTTCTCTTTTCAGCGGTACATTGGAATGGATTTTAAATAAGGCAACCTTATCGCCGACTTCCAGGTTTCTTAAAATCGATTTAAACTCAGAGCACAGTTCTCTTATGCGTGTTGTAATCCCGACAGTCTGCTCATTTGGCAATGTGGAGATGGACATATGGCGAACGAGGCTTTTATTAGGCTGATCGCCGGCATTGAACCCTTCTAATGCAAGGTGGGTATGTGCACCTTCTTCCCATGTAAAGCCTTCAGGAAGATCCAGTAAAAATGTTTTAACTTCCGGTGTTTCTTCAATGATTTTGTTTATTTTCGTCCAGTATATTTGCATAATACATTCTCCTCAAGTAATGATTATTTTCTTTATAGTTAGAGTATATCATAGGTGATAAACATTCTCATTTAAAAGTATCCGTCAATAAAAAAGAAGAACGATATCCTCCTGAATAGGGGAAACCGTTCTTCTTCCTTTAATATTATAAACTGATTAAAGATTCTCTACATTATGATTCAGGCGCGTAAGAAATTGCTTAAGCTGCTGTAATTCACTATCTGAAAAATCTTCATAAAGATCATTCAAAAACTGGTCTTTAAACATTGTGCAACCTTCAAGTAATGCCCGTCCTTTATCGGAAATCGTTACAAGTACTTCACGGTTGTTCTTTTCGTTGCGCTTGCGTTCGACATATTGCTGTTCTTCAAGCAGCTTTAAATGGCGTGTAATTGCCGCCTGGTCAATAGCTAATGATTGTTGCAGCACCTTTTGTGTAACGCTTCCTCTTTTGATTAAAGAAACTAGAATTTCGTATCTCGTCAAACTGATTTCAGTTCTTTTTTCAAAAATTTGCGTTACATGACGGTCTAATCTTTTTAACATTATAATCATCTGTTTTTTATCATCCAGACAAACGTCCATACTAACCCTCCCTACATTGATTTCTCTTCGTTCTAGGTATCTATTCCTATATGGTAGCATTTCCGTTCAATCGGATAAAGCATAAAAAATTTCAAACTATATGATTTGAATTACACCAGTCAGGTAAAGGAACCTGTAATGCTATTAGCTAGTGAAACGAATAATTTGATCGAGTGGCAGGCGCGATGAATTACGTGCCGGCATTGCAGCTTTTCCGATAGCGATTAAAATCATCGGCTGCTCATTTGCAGGCAGCTCATATTTTTTAGCAAATGCAGCTTTATCAAAGCCGCCCATGATTACTGTATCATAGCCCATATCCTTCGCTAAAAGGACTATTTGCATAGAAATTAGACCTGAATCTAAATGGGCGATATTACTGCGTTCTGCATCAGAAAAACTGCTGTACGCCGCTTCGGAATTGGAAATCATCATATCGGCAATCTCACGTGGCATATAGCCCAGTTCAACATTTAAATCGTTAATTTGCTTAGCGTTTTTATACATTTCAATATCACCGATTACGGCAATAATTGCAGATGAAGTTTCGATTTGCTCCTGATTAAATCCGGCAATGCGCAACTCTTTCTTCTGCTCTGCATCGTCAATAACAAGAAAGCGCCAAGGCTGTAGGTTACTTGATGAAGGAGCTGATGTTGCCTGCTGTAGAATATGTTGAATTGTCTCGCGGGGAATCGTAACACCAGGTACATATTTACGAACTGATTTACGTTCTTCCATTAATTTTTCTAAAGCTGTTTTTTGTTGTAACATCTTTTTCACCCTTTTTATTGAAATTTGAATAGGTTATTAGTTTAGTTGATTAATCAATGGTTGACAAGTCATACGTTTTGCGGACAAAAAATTTTGTGGAAATAACTATCGTAAAGCGGGTTATATAAGAAAGATAGAATTTACGTGCGCACGGTATGTTAAATTTACCTTCAATAGGCTAAGTGTTTAAACATAATACTTTCCTTGCCCATAAGATAAAAAGAATAATTATTATTTTTGGGGAGTGGAAGGCATGTATAACCATGATAAAGAGAGTAGTTCTAGTCAGGAATATATTTCAGATTACAAAGAAGAAGGACACTACAAACGTAAATGTAATTGCCATAAGGGGAAAGATGGGGGAGCTTGTGTAGAGGAAATTCTTGAAGCGATTTTAAAAGCACAGAGAAAAGTGGAAAAAGAACATGACAAGAAATGTTCTCCATGCGATGAATCGTTTGAAGAACGTTTGGAAGAGAAAGAGCCTAAGAAATTCAGTAAAAATACGATCCCGTTTATTCTGTATTGTGGGTGTGAACCATTTAAAGGTGAAGGCGTCACTGTTTGTCCGGCGGGATTCAAAGATAAAAAATTTATCTGCATTACCAGCTATATTTTTAAAATAAAAGATTTAAAAGGGGATTGTGCTGAATTAGAACTTTTAACATTTAAACCAAAAAGGGATAAATGCGATAAGTTCAGAAGCCCTTGTGAACAAATCAACCATCAATATGTTGGTGATTTAATGAAAACGGGAATTTGCATAACAGTTGATTTATCCTGTTTCTGTGGTGTTTCTACTTTGCCGGCAGTACGGCTATAGAGCTCATAACAATTTAATAGGTGAACTTTCTCCCACAAGTTCACCTATATACTTTATCCTCCGAAAACATCCAGAATATCATCGACTTCTTTTAGGTCTACATCAGTTGATTTCAGCTGGACTTTTTTCTTGGGAATGCTTACATATGTGCTGTTTATTTGATGTCCCTGCAACATCTGTTTGATTTCGCTTAATTCTATTAAAATATCGTCATTTAGCTGCCTTTTTTTCACTGGATGGAAATATTCGGTAAGTGCTGATAACAGCAAATGGTTGAGTGTCTGGTTTTCGGCATGGTATTCAATTTGTTTAAAGATTTCTGCTGAAACTCCCACTGACTCCCCACTTTTAACATCGATAAAATGTGACGGGACTGTTAATGCTGTCTGATTCGAGTAATCTGTATATAATTTAGACATATCCATCACCCTTTAATTTCTCGAGGAGATGAGATTTTCATTTTCTTGTTCTGTTTTGAGTTGTTTCATTTTCGCAAGAATCATCAGGCCGTGTACATTTAACTTCTCCATATGTTCGGGGAATGTCAATTGAATTGGCCGTCCTCTATCAGCCCATCGAACCGCTACCTCCTGTATTTGCTTCTGTGCTAGTTTGGCAGCTCCTCCAACTGCGATGTATCGTGTTGCTCCCTTAATTTCATTAGAACTGCTTCTCACTCGGTCAAAATATTCCAAGTACTTGATGGCCAGTGACTTTAATTGTGGAATAATGTATTTACTTATATCTTTTTTGACACCTGCAAAAGGCTCCACATACCATTCTGATTGTCCGGCAGCAAGTTTTTCTTCCAATTCCGCACGAGAATCAAATTTATATAATTCATTTTTACTAACCTTTTGAATAATATTGTCGAGGAATTGATTGATGCCAAATGTTTCGCCTTCTACTGAAGCAACTGGTTTATTATTTTTGATTCCGACAAAATCAACGGAATCTCCTCCTAAATCACCGATAATAATCCCTTTCTGCGAATCCTTTACCAGCTCATCATCTTTGATTCCCAGTGTCTCCTGATCTCTTGTTAATCCAAGGTAGGCACAAGCACCTTCCGCTCCGATAATGACATCTTCTACATATAATTTAACTGTTATTTCTTTCGGTTCTGCAACACCAGGTACCTTATGAAAAATCACGGTATGTGTGCCTGACAACCGTTGTCTGAACTTATCTTTCATTTCTTTATATTGAGTAGTTGGCAGTGATACCGCTAATTGATCAATATGATAATGAATTTCGGTGTCTTCAGGATTTTTGCAAATGGCATGAAAAGCCGCTAAACCAAATAAAAGAATATAAGTGCGATCTTCGTCAGCCTTTTGATTATTGAATCCGGTTAAACTTACATCACGTTTTTTTGTGGCTGCCTTCCCGATATAGAATATTTCTCTTTTATCTAATATAGCGTGACTTTTGAGTTCAACAATCAGATTTTCTTCAAATTTGATATCTCCCTCATCATAAGGCTTTTCATGGAACTCCTCATCATATAAAGAGATTGCATTTGGAATTTGATAATCCTGATAATAGCCATCATCAGATGATAAAGCTTTATACCAGCTATTCCCGCAATCTACCGCAAGAAGGTTTTTCCCTTCCATAGCTCACTCACCTCTCATTTTTAATTGTATGCAGAACAATAGCCCACACGTGCCTGTACTTATTAATTTCATGCTTAATTTAACTTTAGGTATTCGCCCAGAGGGTGGGCATTTAGCCCGCATATGATGCACTAATTGATATTTAGGAGGGGCAAGATGTACGAAGATAAAAAAAACGATGTATGTAAATTCCCGTCAAATTTTAATGAATGTGACAATACACCTCATAAACCTCATGTAAGTATTGGAAAAATATATACAAAAGTTCCGGTAGTTTTAGCTGAATTGACAGTACAAGTAAATTTAGATGCCTGTATTAAATTTCCTAAGCCAGTCTTGGAAATTAAAGATGTTAAGAAACAGATTAAGTTAGTTCAATGCAGATTGCTTCTGCCAACGAATAAATTATTCATAAAGGGTTTCGTGCGAAAAAACATTCAATATGCGAGTCCTATAACAGAACCGGAATGTGATATTAAAACGATCTCTTCCAGTATAAATTCCTTAACAGTAGATGTTCCTTTCAGCTGCGTAACGGAAATTAAACATTACTTGAGAAAACCTGTCCAGCCTGCCATTAACAAGCGAAGTGAGTTTGACTTCTTGATCTCGGAGTCATTACCGAGCGGATTTCCGGAAAAGGATGAATTTCTATCGAATGACCTTTCTCAATTCCATCAAAATTCCACTCAGTATTACAATGAATTACCATTTTGCGAGCTGATTTCAAGTCATATTATCGAATGGGATGAGGCGATTGATCGATCTCATCTGTCAAAAGATGCTCCAATTGGTGAAGGGGTTTTTACTCAAATCGAAGAAAAAATGGTTGTTGATATTACGTTAAAAGTACTTCAAAATCAGCAAATTCGTGTATCATCAACGACAAATGATGATTGTGACGACTTTTGTTAAGGATTAAATATTTAGAGTGAATAGGAATCTTTAGCTTTTCGTAAGGAGGGGAAAGGAGGGGATGTTTGTAGGCATTCCCTCCGAGAAACGATGAATAATTTCCGGAATCCATATGTAGACCCCGACTCATTTCAAGGTAAAGTTTATGATTATTATAGAAATCCAGTAAACCCGATTCACTTTTCTATAGATAATCAGATAGGATTCGAACAGAATGAAAATCCACAAAGCAGAAAAAACAGTGAATATGACAATGCGAAAAAACAATCCCTCTATATAAATAATCAATCTGGAAAAATGAAAAATTCAAAACCAGTTATGTTTTCACCACCAAAGGTTGATTCGATAGAAAAGCCACTGAATGAAGATAAATCAGAAGAGTTGCCATTAAATACGGCTTCAGAAAAACACATACCTATAGAGAAAAAGGGCAGGGAAGAAGTGGTTACAAATTTAGTGAAGGAATTCTCGCTAATGCTTGAGGATACTGCGCCTTCTATAAAGGAAGAAGTTACGACACTTCCAGAAAACCAATTTGATAGCGAATTCTTATTAAATTCGAGTGAAAGCACATCCGCAACTGAAAATAACCTGGATGAAGAATACATCAATGATCTGAATGATAAAGGTATTTCCCCAACATACGTTCACGAAAAATATAAAAACCTCACTGATGAAGAAAGTAGTAAATTTGCAAACAAAACTACCGGTACTTTGGAAGATAAATTCCTGGATCTGTTTTTAGCAAGTGATGAATCGCAAAACATGAATACAGAAGATGAGGAATTCTTTGCCTTGTTTTCAGAAAGCAGTGAGTTGCAGGAGGAAAAGCAAGACAGTGACAAGGCAGAAAGTGAACTTGATACATTAAATGAAAATATCGACACTATGGAAGACAAATTTACGACTATATCCTTAGAAAACGACGATTTACAAGAAGTTAACCAAGATAAGAATACGAACAATGAAGAAAAGGATACGTTTGATGATCCTGTCGACACAATGGTGGATAAATTTTTGACGGTGCTTTCGGAAGATGATGATTCGGATGAAGAAAAGCAAGACGGAAACTTGGACAGAGAAAATGATGATGCTTTTGAGGAAAGTACTGATTTAATGGTAGAAAAATTCATTAGGCTGCTTTCGGAAACCGATGAATCGGAGGCAGGGAAGCCATACAGTAATACAAATGATGCGGAAACAGCCGGTAATAAGGAAGTTGAAGACGAGCAGCATTTCCGGAAGAACATTTGTTTTACCGATATTACCGAAAAGGAAAAAACAGTAACTGTCAAAATGCCAGTACTCTTGACTGAACTGGAAACAGAGGTTGATATTATTGAAACAATTGATCTGTTGAAGCCGCTTAATAATATATTAAAAATAGAATGGTCTATCCAATCGCTTGATTGTCAAGTTGTATTACCTTCGAAAACTGCTTTTCTAAAAGGAGAATTTATCGCAACATGTGAGTTTAATAACAAAGAATCGGTGAATAAAATTCAAGCATTAAAATTCTTCATTCCATGGTCTAAAACGGTAAATATTAATTGGGTAACAGCACCTGATTTTCCTTTTAGCAATGAAAAAGAATTTACATTCCAAGCCCAACATCAACATAATGCCAATAACCACTACGAATTTCACCAAAAATTTTCAGAACCCATTCAAAGTCAATTGAAAAAAGTCCACTTTGTATGGCATCAAGAATTAAATTCAACAGAAAAACAATTGCAAGTCAATGGTGTCGCGCAATTGTCTATTCATTTTATGCAGGACCAATATATTGAACTGGATTGCTACTCGAAATAATCAGAGAGTAGCATTTTTTTAAGGAAATAAGAGGACAAGCTTTTTAGAAAAGTTTTCTTATTCTAAGATTTGGAGACTGGAAATTGCAATTTGATGTAACAAAAAAATGTTTTTTAAAATTGAATCATATGACTATTTTGCTAGCCTATGGCATAAAAACATCAGTTCATATGTTAGGAGTGTAGAGTGCAACTTTGCCTCTAACAAAAAAGAAAGAGGGTATTAAATAATGGATCAAAATTATTCAAAGAATGATGGCCATTCAATGAACGATGGCTATTCAAAGCAAGCAAAAAATTGTAAACCGGGGGAGGACACAGGGGTCAAATCAAATCAGCAGATTCCGGTAACGGATTCTGATGTTACTTTAGTTCCGTCTCCACTTACTACTCCTACATTTAAGATTCCGGTAGTACTTGCAGAAAGAACGCTGCAAATCGTAGTAGAATCAGATATTTCCCTATATCCGCCAGCTACTGAGATTAAGCGGGTTAAAAAACATGTATTTTTAGATCAAGTAAAATTAGTTCCGGTAGCATTTGCACCAATTACTGACGCTACTACTGGTCTTCCTACAGGCTATTTCACAGTAACAAGAGCGAAATTATTTGTAGGAGGACATATCCGCAAAAATATTGAATATGCTTCTGCAGATTACAATGCACCACTTCAAGATCGTATCGCAAATGTTCGATTCACAGGTTTTGCAGAATTAACAGCAGATGATTTCTTCAATCTACCAATTTTCGGCTTCTCAGCAAATAGCGAAGCTAACTTCCTAAATGAAAAGACTGAAATGGATGCTCGTTTGGACAAATACTTCTTCCAAAATCTTGTAAGATATAATGAGCAGCCATACGGTGAGTTAGTTGCTGCTAACTTCTATGAACTTGATTTTTCACCAAACGGCACATACCATGACGGATCTTTCCACATGTTACGTGAAAAAATCGTGCTTGACCTTACTTTAAAAGTATTACAAATTCAACAAGTCAATGTAGGTGCTGGCGGTGCGTTAACATCAGTTGTACCTAACAACCTTGGTATTACTCCTGAAGGATAAAAGCAAGCTGTTAGTACATTTGAAATTAGAGGCATCCAAAGTCGTCCATACGATTTTGGATGCCTCTTTGTATTAAGGTTAAATTTATACTTTCAACAAATTTTGCATTTTACTGTTTCAAGAAACTTCATAAATAAAGATTATTAAAAATTTAGTACATAGTATAATAAACTGTATAAATAACATAAGAGTAGGAGCATGATACGATGAAAGATTACGGAACACTACATGAATTGAACGGCCGCCATATTTTAAAATTTGAACGATTTTTTCCCGTAAGTCAGGAAGAGGTTTTCTCTATTTTGACAAGTCCCGAACACTTTATGCAGTGGTATCCTTTCGCAACAGGGGAAATGGATATCAAAATTGATGGCCAGATTGTTTTTGATGATGGTGAAGGGACAACGTACACAGCAACAATCACAGAATTAAAAAAGCCATATTTGTTTAGTTTCCGTGAAGTTGATGATTTGATAAATATTTCATTGGAAGAAGAGAACAGCGGATGCAAAATGAATTTTACCCATACTTTTGATGATGCTTCATGGGCGGTGAATACAGCGGCAGGATGGCATCGCTGTCTTGATGTATTTAGCCAAATCATTAAAGGGGAAGCGACAAATTGGCAAGATAACTCAGCCGAATTGCGTGAAATTTACAGCAAAGCTTTTAGTTGAACAATGGGATAGAAAATTACTTTCCACACACACTGTTAGTGGAGGTGAGTTGGAATGGGTAACAATAAACATAAAAACAATAAAACGCAGGATAACAAAAAACAGCAAAACCAAAATCAGAATGCTAACAGACCAAGAGCAAACCGTGAAGAATTTGCTCAGGAAGTAAACTTTAACCAAAATCAAAATCGTAATCAAAACCAAAAGCAGAATAAGCAGGATTGTTAAGTTTCAATAAGGAAAACCCCAATACACGTTAAATTGTGTATTGGGGTTCTCTAATTTCTTATAGTTTAAATTTCGAAACAGACTCAGTTAATTTTTCAACTTGTTTATTTAAGTGAGTAGCATGCATCGTTACTTCAGAAGTAGCGGATGTCTGCTCTTCGATCGAACTCGCAATTTCCTGCGTCTCTGCTGTAACCTCTGTTGTCATTTCATTAACAACTGCTATTGAAGATACAACGACATTTTTTTGCTGCTGCATTGTTGATACATTTTCCATTGTGTTCGAAATCGACACTTTCATATTTTCCAATGTATCGGAAAGCTGTTTAATTGCATTATCTACAGTATTAACCGCCAACTTCTGATCTTCGCTAATCTCATTTGTGTGCTTCATCACTTGGACGAGTTGCTGAGTATCTTCTAAAATACTTAGAATAATCTGCTGAATATTAGTTGTTGCCGCTTTTGAACTTTCTGCCAAGCTCCTTACTTCATCTGCTACAACCGCAAACCCTTTCCCGTGTTCACCTGCTCGAGCAGCTTCAATGGAAGCATTAAGTGCAAGTAAATTTGTTTGTTCAGTAATTTGGGCAATTACATCTGTTACTTTCGAAATCGATTTCGTTTTCCCGTCCAGCTGTCCGGTTACGGCTGTAACTTCATTGAATGCCCGTTCTAAATTCGCATAGGATGTTTCCAATTGCTGAACTTTATCGATACTTGTGTGCACTTCTGCCAATGCTTCGTCAGCCTCATTTACCATTTGCTGAGTTTTCAGTTCGATAGATTCTATACCATCGGCCAATACATGAATAGCTGTAGAACCATCATGCATTTTTTCTGCCTGTGTGCTCGTATTCATAGCAATTTCTTCGATGCTGTTTGAGACATTGTTTAACGCTTGCTCGTTTTCCTTGGCGATAATAGATAAACTGTTGGAAGAATGCTTGATCTCCATTGAGTTTTCATTTACTTGGTTAATTAAATTGCGAACTTCATCGAGCATATAATTGTATTCATTTGCCAAGTCTGCAATTTCATCATTTGACTTTGTTTCGAAACGTGAAATAAAGTCACCGCTTGCTGTTTTTTCAAATACATCTTTAAAGCTATTTAAAATATCCACTAATTTTCGTGCCATGAAATAGGCGAATAAACAACCTATTATTAGGCCGATTGCTATTGAAATCCAGCCTGCAACCGTTAGTCTTTCTAACTGTTGAGCATAACTATCCTCATCTACCAAAGAAACAATTTGCCAGTTATTTTTCTCGATTACTTGAATTTCACCGGTGTAATTCACGTCATTCCATTCAAACTGTTTAATTTGGCTGTTGCTACCTTTAGCATCTGCCAGCCAGTTAAATTTTTTCTCTAATTCGGAAGTATCCAATAGATCGGTAACGCCAGCAATCTTGCCGGAATTATCGGCAATGATATTCTTTCCGTCTCCATCTCCGATAAATGAAGATACAATCAATCCATTAGGATCGACAATCATTAATTTTGAAGACGATTTTGCTTCGATACCTTCGCGAATCTCACCAATTGTAGAGAAATCAATATCATAGCCGACCGCACCGACAAGTTCGTCATCTTTAAATACCGGGGCAATAACAGAGGTCATCAGCTTGTTTATACCAGTATCCAAATAGACATCCATCCATTGTATGTTAGGGTTTGCATTCAATTTTGCAAATGTTTGAGAATCACGTACATCCCACTCATAATCGATTCCAGGCGTGGCATGGAGTTTGCCGGATTTAAAATCCATGAAGTAGACGGATAAGTAGTTTTCATTGTTGTCTTTTAAAGTGCTTGTAATTTCATCGATATGTAAATAATCCACTTGGTCTTTTTGTAAAATCGTTTCGATAACCTGACCGAATTGCAGAAGATTTGTTTCGTACGTTTCCAAACCTAAGGACACCTGATCAACAGCATTTTTGGCATTGTTGGAAGAAGTCTGTTCGTTTTCTTCTGTTAAAATATTTCGGACAGTCCACTGGCTAAATAATACCGTGATTACGACCGCTGCAATGACCGCGAGTGAAATTAACACCATCCACTTATTTTTTATCTTTAAATTTTTAAGTATCTTCATTTTCATCTACCTTTTACCTATGTATTGACTTTCATTCCCAAAACGAGGGTTTGATAGACGAATAATAGAATATATTATTGTAGGACTTTTGTCTATCTAAATTTTGGTAAATTACTATTTATAATAAGAAGTTATAATTTTTTGACTTATTTTATTATTTGATTTGTTTTTAAGGAAAGTTTTTATATGAAAATTGGTGGCTAAAGGATACTTCTGGATTTTTGGTTCAAAATATCCAAGATAGGGCATAAAGAATTATTGATGTTTTTTCTATATAGATACTGGGAATTTATGAAAACAGAAACAAATGAGTGGGTGATAAAAATGGATGTACTCGATTGCATTGTAATCGGCGGAGGCCCTGCTGGATTAAGTGCCAGTTTAGTTTTAGGGAGGGCTAGAAGAAAGATTGTATTAATCGATGATAAAACGAATCGAAATCGCGTGACGGAAGAGGCGCGCGGATTTATTACACGGGATCGGACCAACCCTCAGGAGTTCAGAGAAATAGGATTGAAAGAATTGGAGAACTATCCATCAGTATCCTATGCCAACGCAACAGTTACGGAGATAACCAAGGATAATGAAAAGTATATTGTCAAGGCTTCTAATGACAAGGAGTATATGACGGAAAAGATAATATTGGCTACAGGTATTCAGGAGGTTTTTTTCATACCGAGCATAAGAAACTATTACGGAAAAAGTTTATTCAGCTGTCCATACTGCGATGGTTGGGAGCAGCGGGATAAGCCCTTAGTGGTTATCGCGGAAAAAGAAGAGCATGTGTTGCATTTGACTAAATTAATATATAACTGGTCAGAGGATTTAGTTGTTCTGACAAATGGCCTTGAACTTTCGAAAGAGGCGTCGGCGCAGCTGGAAAAACGAAATATCGAAATAATTGAGGATCGGATAAAAACCTTAATAGGTAATGACGGGTTTTTAGAAAAAGTAGAATTTGAATCAGGAGAAACACTTCAACGATCTTTTGGTTTTGTAGCGCCAACATATTACCGTCCGAATAAGCTTGTGGAAATGTTAGGTTGTGAAGTACATGAAAATGGAAAAGTCATAACGGATGGTGTCGGCAGAACATCTGAAAAAAATGTCTATATAGCAGGAGAAACCGAAACAGCCCGACCTTCATCGTTAATGATATCGGCTGCCAGAGGGAATAAAGCGGCAGTTTCAGTAAATGTGGACCTTACCGAGGAACGTTTTTAAATAGGAAGAAAAAGATGTAGATCGATAAATATAAAAAACGAATTTTTGAAAAAGAATTCGTTTTTTTCTATTGAACATATCTAAACAGGTTATGCCAAACTAACTCTTACATATAAATATAGTAGTAGTTCAATTAAAATATAAGTAAGTTTCTATTACAGGAAAATATAAGTACGCAGAAATGGCTGCGTTAATTGGAAGGTGTATTCGATGAGAAAGATTATTTTATCAACTGACAGTGGGGCTGATTTACCGAAAGAACTGGTTGAGAAATATCAAATTCAAGTAGCTCCAATGCATATCATTATGGGTGGGAAAGATTATTTGGACGGGGAACTCTCTGTAGAAGAAGTTTTTGATTATTACAGTCGGACTAAGAAAATCCCATCTACTGCAGCTACTAATGTACAGGAGTATCATAATTTATTTTCTAAAATCAGAACTGATTTTCCGGATAGTATTATTATTCACATTGGTTGTACATCAAAAGCATCCGTTACTTTTCAAAGCGCGGTCATTGCAGCAAAAGAATTTGATGATCTTTATCTGATAGATTCTTTAAATATAACGGGGGGATTAGCTGCAATCGTCATGTATGCAGCCGTACTGCTTGAAAATGAACCTTCCATCGACCATATCCGTTTAATAAAGGAAATAGAATCCTTTGTTCCGAAAACAAGGCTTGCAATTCTTCCCGGCAGTCTCGATTTTTTGAAAGCTGGAGGAAGAGTAAGCAACCTTGTGTATATTGGCGGAGCATTGTTGAAAATAAAACCTTGCATTGAATTAAAAGAAGGAAAACTTGTTTCAACAAGAAACTATCGCGGGAAAATGAGTATTGTAGCAGAAAAGTTTATGCGTGATTATTTAAATGAATTTAATATTGATAGAAAACTGCTATTTTTAATTTATTCGATCGGACTTGATGAAAGTATTAAAACACGGATGGTTGAAATTGCCAGGGGAAAAGGATTCGAAAATGTGAAATGGATGCAGGCGGGAGCTGGAATATCGACGCATGCTGGTCCGGGAGGCGTTGGTATTGCCGGACTGGAATGTTAGCTGTTTATCGGGTGTAACGTTTCGTTAACTGAGGGGTAGGTACAGTATGGATAAAATTGTATGGATATCGGCACTGACTTATGTTGTATTAATTGCATTATTAATTGTCATCTTTTATGTTAGTAAAGGACTATCCAGAATGATCATGAGCCTCATCGGTATTACAGCGCTCGCTTTATTGACATGGGTATTGATCGATAATAAAATAATGGATTATCAGGACGCGAATATCGGATTAGGATTAGTATTCTATTTAGTGTGGATTATTAGTATTTTCCTATTTTTATTTGCGCTTATTCAATCGTTTCGTTTGAAAAGAAAGCGTTAGCCTGGAAATAATGAAAAAGAACGAATCTCATAGTGGATTCGTTCTTTTGTTTAACAGAAATATAAACTCATAGCAATGATTTATGCTGGAAAGGGCATTTTCCTTGAATCGGGACAATATCGTCGCCGATAAAAGATTGTTTCCATTCGTTATGTGTCGGGTCTCCAAAGTGACCGATATCAGGATGCTTCGGAAGCTGATCCCAAACCTCTACACGTTTGCGCACTTTTTCTCTGGACATAATACCGCCTTTTTCGGTACCCTCTAAACCTTGGAATATTTTACGCGGCTGAAAACCGAGCACCATCGCATTTCCTAAATGGCGGGTTTTGCGCCTCTTATAGGCAGGAGCATTTCCGAATACAAAGATTGGTTCTCCAGCAAAATGAAAATCCCACAAATAATGATCCGGATCACGAGGGCTGTTTTCCGGCCATTCTACTTTATCGGCTGTATGTAGATACTGGAGGATATCCCAAAATTGCTGACGGTAGTCATCAAGCGCACCCTCTTGTTCAAAAGGTTCAACAAATACAAATAGACCGTGCCTTTTATAATTGGGCTGGTTAAATAAATCTAAAAAACCTTCAACAGCATGGGGTAAATTACTCCAGTCGTCCTGTGTAATATATGCATAGCGAAGTTCGCCTTTTAGTTCGCCGCTCATCCCAAAAAAGCAAGGGAATGTTTTATCTGTTACAGTGTTATGAAAAGTTTCGTATTCTTTATAGAGCCAATTCGGCAAGTCTGTTCGATTGCGGAAATCTTCTTTAGTTAATAGTGCCTGCCCTTTCGTAATCATAAAATCTCCTCCGTTACTGTTCTTCTTCATAGTCTTATTGCAGTTCCATACCCTTTTGAAAATTTCTTAAAACAACCGTATTCATCCCTCTTAATAATCACAAATGGTTTATGAAATCGGAAAAATAGGGAAAGGTATAAAGGTGAATCAAGAACCTGGAGGATGACTTATGGTAAAAATATTTTCAAAACAATCCCAAATAGTATGTAAAAGTGAATATGGAACTTTAAAAAAGGTTGTTTTATGTGAACCTGAATATATGGAAATTAAAGAAGTGATTAATGATGTTCAAAAAAAATATAAGCATGATAATATCGATCAGGATCTTGCGTTAGCCCAGCATCAAAACTTTGAACAAACGCTAATTAATGCTGGTGTGGAAGTAATTAAGCTACCACCAAGTAAAGACCATCCGGAACAAGTATTTACAAGAGATATTGGTTTTACGATCGGAAATCAGTTATTTGTTTCAGAGATGGCCAATCCTATCCGACAAGGTGAAGAGAAAATACTGGCACAATGGTTGAATGACAATGAAATTTCCTACAATAATCTTTCTGTACACTCTATTGAAGGGGGCGATGTGATTATTGACGGCAATCGGGTCTTTGTCGGAATCAGTGATCGCACATGCAAAAAGGCCATTCAAAATTTACAAAAAGAACTGCCTGATTATGAAATTTTCCCAATACGGTTTAACCCGAAATATTTACATTTAGACTGTGTATTCAATATTCTATCATCCAAAGATGGACTTATTTTTCCGGAAGCCTTCGAACCGGAAACAGTCAAACTTTTATCGAGTATGTATCACTTAATCGAAGTAGGTGAAAGAGAGCAATTTTCAATGGGGACAAATGTACTTTCCATTGGACAAAATCGCGTGCTGAGCTTGCCGGTTAACCGGGATGTGAATTATCAAATGAGACAGCACGGCTATGAAGTGCTGGAAGTCGACTTTTCAGAAATCATTAAATCGGGCGGCTCGTTCAGATGCTGTTCAATGCCAATTGTACGGCAGTAAAATTTAATGTCGTTATTAACGGTGTGACTTTTTAATTAGCATTCGATTTTACTATATGTATTTTATACAACGCTCATTCTAAAAGATGTGCTTCCCGCCTTTCCTTTTTAGTGTATATTTAAGGTGAATACGCAAAAATAGATTGCAGCAGTGACTGCATTTTTGAAAGGAAGGTACAATGAAAAGAATTATTTTATCGACTGAGAGTGGTGCGGATTTACCGATTGACCTGGTTGAAAAACATCAAATTCAAGTAGTACCGATGCACGTTATTATGGATGGAAAAGATTATTTGGATGGTGAGTTGTCTGTAGAAGAAGTTTTTGATTTTTATGATCGAATGAAAACAATACCGTCTACAGCTGCGACGAATGTCCATGAATATGAAGAGTTGTTCACAAATATTCGATTGAAGTTTCCTGAGAGCATCATTATTCACATTGGCTATACATCTAAAGCATCTGCTTCCTTTCAAAGTGCGGTAATTGCAGCAGAAGGTTTTGACGATCTTTTTCTTATTGATGCATTAAATGTAACGGGTGGATTAGGTGCAGTGGTGATGTATGCAGCTCAATTACTTGAAGAAGAGCCTGAGATTAGCCACGAGCACTTAATTGAAAAAATAGAATCGATCGTACCTAAAACAAGACTGGCTTTCCTGCCCGGAAGTTTAGACTTTTTAAAGGCAGGGGGACGGGTGAGTAATATTGCATATATCGGTGGTGCATTGCTTAAAATAAAGCCCTGCATTGAGTTAAAAGAAGGAAAGCTTGTTTCAACTAGAAAATACCGTGGCAAGATGGAAGTTGTTGCAGAGAAGCTTATGAAGGATTATTTAAATGAATACAATATTGATCGAAAACAATTGTATTTAATCTACTCGATCGGACTGGATGAAAAAATTAAAAAACGTCTGGAAGAAATCGCGAACGAAACCGGCTTCAAAAATGTAAGATGGATGCAGGCAGGCGCGATGATTTCAACTCATGCAGGTCCTGGTGGATTTGGGATTGCCGGGATAGAAGCATATAAAATCCAATAAAAAAGAGAAAGAACCTGGAGTTTTAATTCCAGGTTCTTATTTGATTATCACTTTTGCTCCTCCATGACACACTGCCTCGCTTTCAGATTAAATTTTAGATTACTCCAAAAATATTCTGTTTAAGCTCATTCAGTTTTTGTTGGTCCTTTTGAGATTGATCTTTCGCACTCATCGGGTTAACCCTCCAGTCACTTTGATTTGAAGTGAAATCTTTAATAGTATAGGCTGTATTTAATTTTTTAAACATTAATTAAAAAATTTTTTTAAAAATATTTTAAATTGTACCAGTTAATAATTCCAACATTAAAAAGAACCTGGATTTTTTAATTCCAGGTTCTTTTTTTGATTATCACTTATGATCCTCCATGACACACTGCCTCGCTTTCAGATTAATTTTAGATTGCTCCAAAAATACTCTGTGTAAGCTTATTCAGTTTTTGGTGGTCCTTTTGAGATTGATCATTCGCACTCATCGGGTTAACCCTCCAGTCAATTAGATTTGAAGTGAAATCTTTAATAGTATAGGTCGTAAATTATTTTTTATACAAAAAGTTTAAAAATTTCTACGGAAAATTAAAACGTTAAAAAATGTCTTCAGATAAATAAATTGGTGACCAGTTGATGACAGCATACAATCTTCATTTTTACGCAAAATAAATATGAATCGAATTCAGTTTCGGAGGTGAAATAAGTTGGCGAAAAAAAGTAAAACAAGCTTTACTAAGAACAAAAAGGAAAAAAAGGATACGAATCGCCGTGAAGAGTATTCAAAAGAGTTTAATCAGGTAATTCATAATAACCCGCCGCAAGAAGTTACAAAGCATAGAGGAACATAAGGATGCCATGCACCGGGATGTCTTTTGATACCCGGTGCATGTGATTTTGCGCAACTTATTGTTATAATATGTGTAAGAAATATGAATACATAAAGGAAGATGAATATGACATTTGAAGAAATTTTGCCTCGTTTAAAAAAGGGAGAAAAAATAATCCGTAAAGGCTGGGGCGGTGCTGAACTATATGTAAAATATGTGCCGGCGACTACATTGGATGGATTGGACATGAACCCGTACTTTGTTATCAATGTAACAGGTGAAGGGTATACGATGTTTACACCGACAGTTTGTGATATTTTAGCGGATGACTGGGAAATCGTACTATAAGTAATTTAGGCTGGCTTGTTTTTATGCAAGTCAGTTATTTTTTTTGGAGGGAATACAATGGGAAAACAATTTGAAAATAAAGTCGTTGTCATAACGGGTGCCGCATCCGGAATCGGACGAGCGCAGGCTGTTGCCTTTTTGAATGAAGGGGCCACTGTTATTGGAATCGATGTTCAAAAAACAGGTATATCAGACGACAAGTATCATCACTATGCAGGAAGTGTAACAGACCAGCAGTTTATTGAAGAAACGATTGGACAATTAGAATCAATCGATATTTTATGCAATACTGCCGGTATTCTTGATGGATATGTCCCATCACTTGAAACAGAAGAAGCGCTATGGGATAAAATTTTTAATGTGAATGTAAAAGGGATGTTCTTAGTAACGAATGCAGTATTAAAGAAAATGCTGAACGAAAAGCGCGGTGTTATCGTGAACATGGCATCGATTGCCGGAATGATTGCAGGTGGCGGGGGTGCGGCATATACTGCTTCCAAACATGCTGTAATCGGTTATACAAAGCAGCTTTCCTATGATTATTGTAAGAAAGGTATACGTGTTAATGGAATTGCACCGGGTGCGATTGAAACACCGATGAACGCGGCCGATTTTGAAGGGGCAGGCGAAATGGCGAAGTTAGTGGCTGAGCAGACACCTGCTGGCAGATGGGCGAAGCCGGAAGAGGTTGCAAATGTGACGCTATTTTTAGCGAGTGAAGCGAGCGATTATATGCATGCGACAATTTTACCGGTCGATGGTGGATGGATGAATAAATAAAGTATTGCCATTATTTAATATTTACTCCATAATGAATTGGTGCAAAATCACACTATGGCACTTTGGCAGGGTACTAGCACCCATGCTCCTTTGGTCATAGTTATCAGTAAAATAGCAACTACAAGCTATTTTATAAAGGAGGAAATTAAATAATGGAAAATTCTGTTTCATCATCACGTGTCAACGTGCATGAAACAGCTAAAGTTGCGATCGTTGCTTCTCTTTATGTAGCAGTGACGCTTGTTTTGGCTGTCATTAGTTTCGGAGCCGTACAATTAAGGCTGTCGGAAATGTTTAACTATTTAGTGCTGTTCCATAAACGTTACATAGTAGGAGTAACATTAGGTGTAGTCATTGCAAACCTCTTTTCACCGATGTGGTGGATTGATGTACCAGTAGGCGGGATCGCTACACTGATTGTATTGGTTATTTGCCGAATCGTTACAAAAAAAATGAAAAACTTATTGTTAAAAATTGTTGTAACCGGTATTATTTTTACGGCATCCATGTTTACAGTTGCAGCCCAGCTGATGATCGTTTTTGATCTGCCATTTTGGCCAACGTACGGAATGGTAGCAGTGGGAGAAGCCTTTTCAATGCTAGTAGGCGGCGTCACTATTTATCTATTGCAAAAGAAAATTGATTTTACAAAATAAAAATTAATTCATTAAATATAAAAAGCAGACAGTTCAAAGTTGAACGTGTCTGCTTTTGCTTTTCTTCGTATTATTTACGTGAAATACTCAACTTTCGCATTTGGAAAGAACTTTTCCATATAGCTGTAGAGCTTTTCTTTCATTTCATCCTCTTCGTTCTTTTGATAAATATATTTACTAATCCCGTATTTTCCCCACTTCACGCGTCTTACAGATTCGTCCAATTTCAGCTTCGTCTTCGGATAGTTTTTATTAATCACATTTTTAGCAGCCTTTGTAAAACGGTGCTGAATAAATTCGAATGTAATATCTTCCCTAACGTCTTGCGGGAGTTCGGCGTCAAGTCGTTCAAACATATGGTAGTAGCCATCCTGCCATCCATCATGAAGGTAAATCGGTGCTACGATAAACCCAAGAGGATAACCCGCTCTTGCTACTTTGCCGGCTGCTTCGATACGCTGGGCGAGCGAAGAAGTTCCGGGTTCGAAGTTTTTTATGACATAATCCGCATTTATACTAAAACGGAATCTTGTATGACCATTATGTTTTGCATCGAGTAAATGATCAACATGATGAAATTTTGTAACAAACCTTAACCTGCCCAATTTGGTTTGACCGAAATGTTCTATCGCTTTCTTTAATGAATGCGTTAAATGGTCCAATCCTACAATATCCGAAGTACATGCCGCTTCAAACCGTGTAATTTCAGGGGCGCGTTCTTCGATGTATTGATCCGCAGCTTCAAATATTTCCTCGACATTCACATATGTGCGAATGTACGGTTTGCTTCCCATTGTTGTTTGTAAATAGCAATAATGACAGTGACCCATACATCCTGTAGCAAGCGGGATAGCATATTCAGCAGATGGCTTGGAAGTGTCGAATTTCAATGTTTTGCGAATACCCACAACAAGGGTAGATTTTGCAATTCGATACTTTTGCAGATCAGTGTCTCCGGGGAGATTTCTTATTTGGTTATGTGAGGTTGTATATCGTATCTCGATGTCTAACGCTTCAAATTTTTGTTTTAGCTCTTTGCCGAGCGGATAGTCCAATGCTTTCGGTTCAAAATAAACAAGCTGAGGCATGAAAGGTTTATTCATAAAATTTTCACAACACCTTCTTTTGTATTTGACATTAGTTTGCCTATATACAGAGGCATTTATGAAGTGGTAATTATTGTACAGGCCATATTGAGGTCGTTTTTTTAGGGACCGAAAATTAAAAACACCGCTTATTTCGTTGGAAATAAAACAGTGATTTTATCTTATTTTATATTTGAATTTCTAATTACGAATTAGAATCACATGATGAATCAAGGGGTCTGCCACCCTCGTTTTCCCAACGGATCAAATCGCCGCTTTCTTCATCAAACGGATGGGGATTTGTACATGTCACAATTGAACCCACTATTTTCAGCGATACCATTTCAATATCATCCTTTTTGATTATTGTTCTATTCTAGTATATGCGTGAGTGAGAGATTTAGTTCGATTCCCGGCAAGGGGAAAGACGTCAAGGGACTTACTTTTTCCGGTTGATGAAATTATGGACTTTCTCTACATATTCTTTTTTAGGATAAGTAAAATATAATTCGCTTGCTAACCGAACTGTATCACCGAAGAAGAAACGCTCATATTGTGTTTGCCTAGTTCCGAATGAACTCATCGTTAAATCCCAGGCTAACCGGAATATTTCAACTCTTTCTTCAGCAGGTTTAGTTGCCGCTTGAAGATATTGATCCAAATCGCTTCTTATTGGGGAGTGAAATGCTTGTTCTGTTGGTAATGTAATCATTCCGCTTGCACCGATAAGCTGAATAATTTCAGTGAGTCGTGGATAAATCTTCGAAAACGTATAACCGGCAACTTTCAATGGGAAAATTGCAGGTCGTAAATAGCCAAATTCATCAAGTGCTGCATCATTCTCCGATTTTTCCAACAGTGCTTTCATCGTTTCCAGTCCCACAATAATTTCCGACATCTTTTCGTGGATGTGCTGATATTCATAAACTTTGATCGTTTGGATAAGGAGTTCGGCAATACCTAAAATAAATTCTGTTTTTACAATTTGTCTAATTAACACTTGCGACTTGGCAAAATTATGGAAAGCACTTTGGATAAGAAATTTTTCAGCAACCTCAACATTGTTGTAAAAAAAGACACGTTCCCAAGGTACTAATACATTGTCAAATACGACGATGGAATCCATTTCTTCATACTTTGAACTTAAAGGATGATCAAATGCAGATTCTCCGCCTATAAAGGAATCTCTGCAAATAAATTTTAATCCCTTCGTATTTGATGGGACGGCAAAAGAAAAAGTTTCATCCTCTCCGAATACAAGTTTACCTACATTAAACACAAACACTTCATCGGTTAAACCGCCTTGAGTCGCTAATAGACGTGCGCCTTTTATAATGAGACCATCCTCAGTCTCCGCGATTACCTTTGCAGAAATGGGTTCATTCGCATTTTCAATATAACTTTGAGAACGGTTAACTTGTGGAGTAATAAATGTATGTGTAAGAGATAAATCATTTTCTCTCACCAATTCAAAAAATGCCCGGAGATTCTCCGGATAACAGTTTTCCTGGCCTTCAAGCAGTGCTGCAGATGAGGTGAAGCCCATTAAAACAGAATTCAGATAGTCGGGACTTCTTCCTAAAATCCCATGCGTATGTTTGGCCCAATGTTCCATCATTTTTCGCCTTTTTATTAAATCCTCTTTCGTTTTGGGCATCAAATAAGAAAGACCGACACGTTTTCCTGAAAGGGGGGATGTGAAAGTCATTTCATCTATTATTTTAGGGTCATGCTGTAAATCATAGAGGGAAGCTTTCGTCTGAATAAGCCCTTTGAAAACGGGGTGTTCAGATAAAGGGCCTTCCACTTTTTCCCCGTCCAGCCAAATTTCATTATTTAACGCATTCAACCGGTTAATATAACTTTCCCCAGTAATTGCTGCCATTCATCCACTCCTTAAATTTCATATTCATCGTCCAGCCATTTACTTACTTATATGCAAATATAGGCTTGAACTAAAACAAGGCATGTTTATATACGCAACATATGTAAATACCGCCAGTAAAGTGATTCGTTTTTATGAAGAAACATAAAAACATCCAGATCGAACGTGTATTTACACATTCAAAATGGATGTCTACTATAATTTTAAAGGATAAATGTTTTAGTTGACTTAGAGCAAAATTTCATTTTAACCTAACGTAAAATAAAATGTCAATAAAATTTTTGTATTTTTTTATAAAAAATGTTATAATAGTCTTACAAGCATTTTCGGTGCGTATTATGTATTCTTTGTACTTTTTTTATTCACTAAAAAGGATACGTTTATATGTACTTTTTTTATTCACGAAAGCAAAAATATTAACAGTTGTCTAAGCTCTAAACGGTGTTAATTTTGACCGGCGATCGAACGTAACTGTGTTTTTATTTTACAAGGAGGATTTAAATTATGAATCTAATCAATAAAAAAGTTACACATAAGCATTTTGGAACGGGTAGTATCGTTAAACAGAATGAATCAAGTATTGAAATACATTTCGCATCAGAAAGTAAAAAATTCGTTTTCCCGGATGTTTTTGGAAAGCACTTAGTACTTCACGACAAAGATGATGTGCAGACATTGGAAAAAATCATTCAGAAAAAAGAACTTGAGCGAAGAGAAGAAGAATGGCAAAAAGAAGAGAATTTAAAACTCCAGCGTAAAAATCAGGAAACTCGTTTAATTCATGAAAAACATATGAAAAACTTCAAACTTCATCCTGAATCACAATTAGTTTTTTGGTGTGATACTGAAGAACAGAAAACGGCTTTTTCAGATTGGAAAGTTTTCTCGGGATTAACGAAAAGCGGTGCCAATAAAGGGAAACCTGTAAAACCGATTCGTCTGCACCTTAACAGTGCTGTTTTGTTAACAGCAGTAGATGAAAACTCGTCCGAAAAAGACCGTCGAATTCTAGGTGTGTATATGGTGGAGGAGAATTTCATCGGGAAACTGAGTGAAGATGGATATATTCCGGCGCATTCAAAATACCGAATTGAACTGACAGAAGAGGAAGCAGAGCAGATGCTGTTCTGGAACTATTATGTAAACGAGAAGTTCACTCACAAAATGACATGGAATACTGGGAAACATCGTTATTTCAACAATTTATGGATGGCTCAAATTTTACGTGATATCGTTTCCTTGAAAACAGATCCTCAGGAAAAAGAGCTTGCTCAGCAATTCTTTACACATTTCTGTAAAATGAATGAAATAACAGCGCAGGAATTGCCACAGCCTAATGGTGCTTTGAAGCGTATTTAATTAAATAGTTTAAAAAAAAGAACGAATTCCAAGGAGTTCGTTCTTTTTGCCGTATTTCAACTGCTGTACTAAGTATTTTAATCAAATATATAACGGATTACTTCAACTGCCTGATCTACAGTTTCCACTGTTACATTTGCTTTATTTGAAAGCTCTTTTAAAGGGTGAATTAATGATTCTGGACGGATGATGATTGTCGGTTTATTCATTGCAATCGCTGTACTTACATCCATTGCGGTATTCCATTGTTTATACTTTTCACCGAATAGGGCAATGACAATATCCGCTTTCTGCATTAATACCTGTGTACGGAAGTTGTTAATATCAGAAGCCGCATTGTCCTTGTAATATGGTGATGGCTGAATGCCTAAAATTTCTTCGCCGATATTATCCGACCGGTCATGGTCTGTCTGTGGTGCCACAAAGTGAAGCGGAAGATTTTTTTCCTTCGCCTTTTCTGCAACTTCTTCCCGCCAATTATCATGAATCTGTCCTGCCAAATAAACTGTCAGTTCCATATGAATGCCTCCTTTTAATTCTAGCTCCATATTCATACTAACGAATTTATTTGTATATTTGAAGTAAACCCTCCGTTAAAGGATAGAAGTAGGCATTGCTGAAATTATGATATGGTTGTAGAAGGGTAAGGATACAAATGAAAATAAAGAACGGTTTAAAGGAGGTACACAATGAAAATCGGTTTAATTGGTGCGGGTGCAATTGCTCATTTTCTGCTGGAAGAAATTAATGGGAAGCAGCAAGAAAACTTGCGTATTACAAGTGTGTTTGTGAGGGATAGGGAAAAATATCAATTGCTCGAATCCACTTATGGTGTAAAGCTATACACGGAAATAGATGCATTTTTAGATTCAGAAATTGATATCGTTGTGGAGGCCGCAAATATTGAAGCGGTTCATACATTGCTTCCGGCAGCAATCAGGAAGAAAGATGTTGTCGTGATTAGTATTGGAGCACTAGTGAATGAGGAGTTGCTGACAGAGCTGAACAACTTGGCGGATGAATACAACCGGAGACTTTACTTGCCATCAGGTGCAGTCGGCGGATTGGATTTACTGCAAAATGCACATGCGCTTGGTACAGTTAAAACTGTTGAGCTCACAACACGCAAGCCGGCAAGCTCGTTAGTTGAGGAAACGCTCGATGAAGCGAAAGTAATATTTGAAGGGAATGCGACAGAAGCGATTAGACGTTACCCGAAAAATATGAATGTCTCGGTTGTATTGGCGTTGGCAAGTATCGGGTTTTCCAAAACGAAAGTAACATTAGTAGCAGACCCGAATATCGATAAAAATATTCATCAGGTCGAAGTAACCGGGGACTTTGGAGAAGCAACATTTACTATTATGAATAATCCGCTTCCCGCAAATCCGAAAACAAGTTATTTAGCAGCGATGAGTATTTTAGGGACACTGAAAAGGATTAACCGAAAGCTGCTTATTGGTTAATGACAAAAAATTGTTCTTTTATTAAAAGACTGCTTTTTAAATCATCTGCTTTTACTTTTCTGCACTATTTACGCTAATATTGTTAGAGGAAATTTAAAAGTAATAGATGATTGTTTGTAATGAGAGGAATTGAACTTAACATATGAAAGAGAATTTTTGGCAGGAGCTACCAAAACCATTTTTTGTACTTGCGCCGATGGAAGATGTAACGGATTTAGTATTTCGGCATGTAGTGGCTGAAGCAGGAAGACCGGATGTATTTTTTACGGAATTTACTAACTCGGAAAGTTACTGTCATCCTGATGGGATCAAAAGTGTCCGAGGTCGCTTAACATTTACAGAAGATGAACAGCCGATTGTTGCACATATTTGGGGAGACAACCCCGAGAATTTCCGCAAGATGAGTATTGGCATGGCGGAATTGGGCTTTAAGGGAATAGATATTAATATGGGTTGCCCGGTACCGAATGTTGCAGGCAGAGGGAAAGGCAGTGGTCTGATTTTACGTCCGGATGTAGCAGCAGAGTTAATCGAAGCTGCTAAAGCAGGAGGTTTGCCAGTCAGCGTGAAAACACGACTTGGTTATAAAGAAATTGATGAGTGGGAAGAGTGGCTTACACATATTTTAAAACAGGATATTGCTAACCTGTCCATTCATTTACGTACAAGAAAAGAAATGAGCGCTGTTGATGCACATTGGGAGCTTATCCCGGAAATTAAAGCGTTGCGTGATGAGATCGCCCCAAATACAATGTTAACAATTAATGGTGATATTCCGGACCGTCAAGTAGGTTTAGAGCTCGCAGAAAAGTATGGAATTGACGGAGTAATGATTGGGCGCGGTATTTTCAAAAATCCGTTCGCTTTTGAAAAGGAACCACGGGAGCATAGTCCTGAGGAGTATCTTGACCTTCTGAAACTACAGCTTGATCTGCAGGACAAGTATGCCGAAGAACTTCCCCGTTCTATGTCAGGGCTTCACCGCTTTTTCAAAATTTATGTAAAAGGGTTCCGAGGTGCCGGCGAACTGAGAAACCAGCTGATGAATACAAAATCTACCGACGAAGTCCGTGCATTGTTGAATGGCTTCGGATTAAATAAAGAAGAATAAAAAAAGGCATGATTCCGATAAATGGAATCATGCCTTTTTAAGTGCAGGTTTTCTAATTTTGACAAAAATAAATATTTTTTAAATAAAATTATTTATCTGATTTACTGACGTATTTTATTTTTTTAGAATAATAATAAAGTGTTATATAACAACCTTTCTTATAAAAAAATACTATTTATATGCAAAAATTATGGGATTTATTGTATGTTTTTCTTGCTATCTTTTCTTCTGTATTAGAATCGGAATATTTTAAATACTATTGCATTTTTTCTTAACCTAAGTAAAAATGTAAAAGGAATAGCAATTTAGCTTCATAAAAAGTTAGCTTAAACCTATTTAAAATCGAAGTTTAAGGGGGTAAAGTATTGATTTCAGCAACATGGAATCGGTTATGGGAAATGCATGATCAAGTAAAGGACATGTTTACTTTTTTCATAAAACCAAATTCTTCAAAAGTCGTATCAAAAGGAGTTACCGGTGATCACGGAAAAAGTGAAAAATCGGGTAATGGTGGTGGGTATACACCACGCAGTTATACAACAGCTCAGGTGATTGGCCTGTTTTTAGGTCCGCTACTCTTTATTTTAACTTTAATATTCTTTCAGCCAGAAGGTCTCTCGACAGAGGCAAGGGGAGTATTGGCGAGTACAATTTGGATTGCAACATGGTGGATTACCGAAGCGATACCGATTCCGGCAACCTCGTTATTGCCGCTCGTCTTGTTCCCGTTAACAAATGGCCTGGACATGAAAGCAACAGCATCTTCATACGGGGATGAAACGATTTTCCTGTTCATGGGTGGATTTATCATTGCTCTTGCAATGGAAAAATGGAACTTACATAGACGTATTGCTATTTCGATTATTTCAATGGTCGGTACAAATATGGACCGAATTGTTCTCGGTTTTATGATTGCAACAGGATTTTTATCGATGTGGATTTCCAATACAGCAACTGCGATGATGATGATCCCTATTGGACTAGCCATCATCAATCAGGTGGCGGATGGATTAAAAAATGACCCGTCGATCGATACATCTCCGCAGCGTTTTGCGTTTGGTAAAGCGTTGATGCTCGGGATTGCATATTCTGCCTCACTTGGAGGAATCGCTACATTAATCGGTACACCACCTAATACACTGCTTGCTGGTGCGATTAATAAAATGTACGGCATTGAACTGTCATTTGCAGGATGGATGCTGTTTGGAGTTCCATTTGCATGGATTTTTATTTTTGTAACATGGATTTACCTTGTAAAAATTGCGTTCCCGTCGAAATTAAAAACAATGCCTGGTGGACGTGCTGTAATTGATAAACAGAAAAAGGATCTAGGTGCAGCCTCAATTGAAGAGAAACTTGTATTCGTTGTCTTTGCATTAGCAGCATTTTCTTGGATTACCCGCACATTTTTACTTAGTAAATTTGTCGATGGATTAACAGATGGCATGATTGCCGTTATTTTTGCGATTGTGCTATTTGCGATTCCTTCTGTAAACCGTAAAGGCGATCGATTGATGGACTGGCAAACAGCGGTGAAATTACCATGGGGCATTCTGCTTCTGTTCGGTGGAGGTCTTGCCATTGCTTCCGGTTTCGTAAACACAGGCTTGTCCGAGTGGATTGGTACGCAACTTATGGGGCTTGAAGGAGTAAGTGTAATCGTATTAATCTTCCTGGTAGCAGCTCTTGTTCTTGCTTTAACGGAGATTACTTCGAATACTGCAACAGCTTCTATGATGTATCCGATTATGGCATCTCTTGCTGTAGCGTTAGGGGTACATCCATATGCATTGATGATTGCTGCCGGAGTAGCTGCATCTTGTGCGTTCATGCTTCCGGTAGCCACACCGCCAAACGCGGCAGTTTTCGGATCCGGTTATATTAGAATTACGGATATGATGAGAGCTGGATTTGCGCTGAATGTTTTCGGTGTTATTTTCATAACGCTGTCTATTTATTTCCTGCTTCCAATTATGTGGGATATCGATTTAAACTCAGTACCGGAAATGTTTAAAGTAATGAATAAGTAGGATGAAAAGGGTGGAATCGTAATATACGATTTCATCTTTTTTTAGTGCAAGAATGATCTACATATATTATTCCAATTCAAACCATACTGATGTTAAATAATTTGGTTGCAGGTGACACGATGAAAAGAAAAGTAGTAGTAGCAGCGATTTTAATTGTTGTTATCTGTGCAAGTTTTTTATTAGCACTTTCAATTTCCCCATTAAAAAAACTGGAAGGTCGAATAATGAATAACATGAAGAAGCCTGTAGTACTCATTGTCGTAGATTCGTTAATGAATGAACCAATGCAGAAAGTGATAAAAGAAGGTAATGCCCCAGCTTTAGCATATTTAATGAAAAACGGACAGCTTCATCAGGAAATGATTAGCTCTTATCCGACGATGTCTGTCACAATTGATAGTACATTACTAACCGGTACATATCCAGATCAGCATAAAGTACCGGGATTGATTTGGTTTAAAGAAGAGGAGAATCGCATAATTAGTTATGGAAGCGGAATCAGCGAAATATGGAATAACGGAATTAAAAATGTTGCTCTTGATAGTATTGTCCATCTAAATGACAGCCATTTAAGTAAAGATGTGCAAACACTGCACGAAGAACTCGCGAATCGGAATCTTTCTTCAGCTTCGATAAATGGTCTGCTATATCGTGGAAGTTTTCAGCATCGTCTTAATGTCCCGCGACTAATTACTATGGCTGATCTTTTACCGAAAGATATTCCGATTAATGGACCTGCATACTTTTCTCTTGGCACATTAGCACAATATAGTAAAGAAAATAATCACCATAATTTTGTATGGCAACGTTTAGGAGTCAATAATCAGTTTACTGCAAATGAGTTGAAATATTTAATAAAACAAAAGCAGCTGCCTTCTTTTACGCTTGCTTATTTACCGGATGCGGATGCTTCCATACACAAATACGGGCCCGAACATATAAAGGGCATAAAAAAAGTGGATCAGGCTGTTCGGAGCATTTTAGATGGCTTTCCATCATGGGAAGAAGCGATTGAGGAAGTCACATGGATCATATTGGGCGATAGTGGCCAATCATACGTACTTGATGATAAAAAGACGTCGCTAATTGATTTGAATCAAGTACTGAAAAATTATACTTTTTGGGAGAGGAAAAATCCGATTGCCCAACTCGCAGTTGCTGTTAATGAGCGAATGGCCTACATTTATGTAATTGATCAGCAAATTGAGCTATCCGAAATCGTAAATGTTTTAAAAGAGGATGAGCGAATTGGCTTTATCGCATGGAAGAGTGGACAAACAAACTATGTTGTTAGCCCACAAAGTGAAGGGAGTTTAGAATTTTCACCAAAAGGTAATTATGTCGATGACTATAATCAGTCATGGCGAGTTGCAGGAGATGCTTCAATTCTGGATTTAAATATATCCAAAGAACAGCATATTGATTATCAGGATTATCCGGATGCACTTGCAAGGCTGCACGGAGCGCTTCATTCACAGGAAGGGCGTGTTATTATCGTGGATGCTAAACCATCCTATGAGTTTATTGAAAAGCACAGCCATGACCATGCGGGTGGTGGAGCACATGGCTCTCTTCATAAAGTAGATTCGGTTGTTCCGATTATCGTGACAGGAACAAGTGAATTACCTGAATCTAATCGTCTAGTTGATTTGAAAAAATGGATACTTCAATTACTGGGTGGTTCGTAACAGAAAGCACCCAGTTTTTTTATTGCAGATTTTCACCAAACTGGAGACCACGTTTTTAAAAATTGAGCTGTTCGTTCTTTTCCGATGCCCATCAACTTATTTTTAGTCGCCTCATCTAAATCGAATTGAGTTGCACTATATTCTTCAACCGGTATAAAGATAATATCTTTCTCATGTCTACGGGAAATATAACGATTATCATGTGCATTTTGCATTGTAGAGAATAATGCCTCAAAAAGTTGAATCCCATTATTAATATCATGGGGTTTCATATCTTCGCTGGAACTGCTAAGTTTCATGCCGAGAACTGGCCGCTCTTTATTTCCGTTATCGTAAATCCACATTGGAAAGTTACTCAAAACACCGCCATCCACAATAACAGACTCGCTTTTCCCGTTTTTTAAATATACTGGTTCAAAGAAGAAAGGAAGACCACAGCTCATCCGTAATGCGCGTGACACCGGGAAATTATTCGGATCGATATTATATTGGTGCAAATCATCGGGGAGTACTAAAATCTTGCCGTTCGTTAAATCGGAAGCAACCAGTTTTAAAATCCCTTTTGGTAAATCCCCGAATGTGCAGATCCCTTTTGAAGCCAGCTTTTCGAGAAACCAGTTTTCCAAGGATTTACCGCGATACAATCCCAACCTTTTATATAAATTAAGCCATTTTAAAAATGGAAGCTCGATTATGAATTTCGGAGGATCGAGTAAAACCTTTAAATTCAGTTCATCAAAAATCTCCTCAAGTTCTTTCGTGTTAAATCCTGCAGCGATAAAAGTGGCTAATATGGCACCGGCACTTGTACCGGCTACACGTTCGAATTTGACGCCTTTTTCTTCAAGCGCCTGAATGGCACCGACATATGCAAAACCTTTAATACCGCCGCCTGAAAAAACCCCGTCTACAATCATTCGTTCTCTCCTTTCTTATTTTATAAGTCCATTAAATGGAACAGACAGGTAGGATTTGGAATTTCATCATACTGAAACGATATTTAAATTTGTCGTCAAAACAGTATATGTTGGTAAAAGTAAAATGGGTTTATTAATGATGAATAAAGTAAGGATATTTTAAGTTGCTATCTACATAATTCTTTTTTTGAAAAAGAAAATTACACTCTGAAAAAGCGTATTAATACCTTATATGACAGCATTTAGTACTGACGAAAAACATTTTACTTTTAAAATATTCTAAAATTTACTATTGAATTGAAAGCACTTTCAATGTAAAATTTGAATAATTCAATTTACTAAACCGGTTTAGTAAAAAATAATAGAAATATTTAGCTTAAGTTTTCTCAAGGAGGAATAATTTTGACTACAAATCCAACTGTTTTTACATTAGGAGATGCATTAGTTACGTTTAACCCAACCGAAACGGGACCGCTTCGTTATGTGCAAGGCTTTGCTAAGAAAGCGGGAGGGGCAGAGTTAAACTTTGCTATTGGTTGTGCCCGACTTGGATTGCAGTCGAAATGGATGAGTCGCCTAGGTAATGATGAATTCGGTAAGGGGATATACAAATTTGCTCGCGGAGAAGGCATTGACGTATCGGAAGTTCAGTTTGTAGATGGATATCCGACCTCACTGAATTTTAAAGAAATACGTGAAGACGGATCGGGAAAAACCTTTTACTACCGTCACCAGTCTCCTGTATTAACAATCGAACCGGAACATATTACGGACGAATTATTGGATGGTGTGGCGATCGTCCATTTAACAGGTGTATTTTTGGCAATCGCTCCAAAAAATCTCCAAATTGTACTAGCTGTATTGGAAAAAGCGAAAGAAAAAAATATAAAGGTTTCATTCGATCCGAATATTCGACTAAAACTATGGACGATTGAAGAAGCTCGTAAGGCGTATGAGCAAATTTTCCCTTATGTAGATATTTTACTGGCGGGGATGGAGGAGATGGAGCTTATTCAACATGATGTAAGCAAACCTGCACTCGAAGCTTTCGCCAAGCAATATGGGATCAAACAGCTTGTTATTAAAGACGGTGCAAACGGTGCAAAGCTTTATGCAGAAAATGTCTGGCATGAAAAGGAAGCTTTCAAGATTACACCGGTTGATACGGTAGGTGCCGGAGATGGGTTTGATGCAGGATATATATATGCGACACTTCATAACTATTCACCGGTAGAGAGTCTTACTTTTTCGAATGCGGTAGGCGCGCTGGTAACGACTGTAAAAGGTGATAATGAGGGGTTGCCGGAACTACACGAAGTACTCGACTTTATGAACAATGTAAAAACAATTGAACGCTAGTCAAATTAAAGGGAGATGAACATATGGTAAAGGCAGAAACATTAGCAGCGATTAAAAGTTCGAAAGTAGTAGCAGTCATTCGGGGGAATTCAGCAGAAGAAGCAATTGCTCTATCGAATGCAGCGATTGAAGGAGGAATCCATCTAATCGAGCTTACTTACACAACACCAAATACACAGCAAGTATTGGAAGCGTTCCGAAACTCTGATGCAGTAGTAGGTGCCGGTACTGTACTTGATGCAGAAACAGCACGTCATGCAATTTTGAATGGTGCAAAATTTGTTGTTGGCCCACAGTTCAGCAAAGAAGTCGCAAAAGTATGCAATCGTTATGCTATTCCATATTTCCCGGGTTGTATGACGATTCAGGAAATGGTATCGGCCCTTGAATATGGCTGTGATGTGGTTAAATTATTCCCGGCTAATAACTTTAAACCTTCGTTCATCAAATCGGTTAAAGGTCCATTACCGCACATCCAGATTATGCCGACTGGTGGTATAAATACTGACAATATTGGTGAATGGCTTGATGCGGGAGCAGTCGCAGTAGGAATCGGCAGTGATTTGAATAAAGCGTATGAAACAGGCGGACATGCAGCAGTAGTAGAAGCGAGCAGAAAATATGTAGAAGCAGCAAAAAAAGGAGAGGTGTAAAAGATGAATATTACATTTCGCTGGTACGGAAGAGATAACGATACAGTAACACTCGACCATATACGCCAGATCCCGAATGTTAAAGGAATTGTTTGGGCATTACATCAAAAAGCGGCAGGCGAGCTTTGGACAAAAGAAGAGATTAAAGAAGAAGCGGATTATATCCAATCAAAAGGTTTCCATATCGATGTAGTTGAAAGTGTCAATGTTCATGAAGATATTAAGCTTGGAGTTGGTAACCGCGATTTATATATCGACAATTATAAACAAACAATACGTAACTTAGCCGAAATTGGTGTAAAAGTAATCTGCTATAATTTCATGCCGATTTTCGACTGGACGCGTACAGATATGTTCCATCCGCTTGAAGATGGATCAACTGCACTATATTTCGATAAAGAAAAAGTACAAAATCTTGATCCGCAGCAGCTTGTAAAAACGGTTAGTGAAGCTTCTGATTTAACATTGCCGGGGTGGGAGCCTGAACGTATGGCCCGTATCGCGGAACTTTTCGAAGCGTATAAAGAAGTGGATGAACAAAAACTATGGGACAACTTACGCTACTTTTTAGATGCTATTATCCCGGTTGCTGAAGAGGCAGGGATCCGCATGGCGATTCATCCGGATGATCCACCGTACTCGATTTTTGGCTTACCGCGTATCATTACAGGAGCCGAAAGCTATGAAAAATTAATCGAGATCAATGATTCTTTAGCGAACAGTTTTACATTCTGCTCTGGATCGATGGGTGCATCACCGGAAAATGATATGGTTGCGATTGCTGAAAAATATGCATACCGTTCACCGTTTGCCCATATTCGTAACGTTAAAATCGATGAAAACGGCAGCTTTGCAGAAACATCTCATTTTACATCAGATGGTTCAATAAATATTAAAGGTATTGTAAAAGCTTTGCATGATCAGGAATATACAGGCTATGTACGACCAGACCATGGCCGTCACTTATGGGGAGAAGTTTGTCGCCCTGGCTACGGTTTATATGATCGTGCACTCGGGATTATGTATTTAAATGGTTTATGGGATGCTTACAGCGAACAAACAGGAGGCAAATAATGATTCCAATACACGAAAATTTAGCGAATAAAGTAGCGGTAATTACAGGCGGCAGCGGTGTTCTATGTTCAAAAATGGCACAAGAAATTGCACGCCATCATGTAAAGGTAGCAATTGTCGGCCGTACTGAGTCAAAGGTTGAAGCAGTTAAAGAAGAGATCGTTGCAGCAGGTGGTATTGCTGTGGCAATTACTGCTGATGTACTTAACAAAGATTCTTTGCTTGCAGCAAAAGAGCAAATTCTCGAGCAGTTTGGACGTATTGATTTTTTAATTAATGGTGCAGGCGGAAACCATCCGGATGCGATTACAGAAAAAGAGTATTATGAGGCAAACTCTCCAGGTCTTTCGTTTTTTGACCTTCAGGAAAATGGATTTTCAGATGTATTCTCATTAAATTTCACTGGGACATTCTTGGCGTGCCAAGTGTTTGGAGATGCTCTTTTACAAGCTGAAAATCCAGCCATCATCAATATTTCATCGATGAGCGCATACACACCGTTAACGAAAATTCCTGCGTACAGTGCAGCAAAAGCGGCGATTAACAACTTTACGAGCTGGATGGCGGTTCACTTTGCTGAAACAGGCTTACGTGTAAATGCAATTGCACCAGGATTTTTCATTACACAGCAAAATAAAGATCTGCTCGTTGACGCAGAAGGAGAGTATACAGCACGTTCAAAAAAAATAATTGAAGCAACCCCGATGAAAAAATTTGGTGAGCCGGATCAGTTATTAGGGACACTCCTATTTTTAATGGACTCTTCTTATTCATCATTTATTACAGGAACAACAATTGCAGTAGATGGTGGATTTAACGCATATTCGGGGGTGTGATATTTGAAAAATATCACCATTTCCGATGTCGCAAAGCATGCAGGGGTTTCCAAAAGTACAGTTTCGCAATACTTGAATGGCCGCTATGAATATATGAGCGAGCATACCCGAAAAAAAGTGGAATATTCCATTCGCGAGCTTAATTACCGACCAAATATTATTGCTCGTAGTTTGTCGCAAAAGTCTACATTTACTGTAGGAATTATCGTGGCAAATATTCTACATTCATTCTCTACTCATATTATTCGGGCAGTTGAACTGAACTTTAATAAACATGGCTTTCATACAATTGTATGCAATGCGGATGATGAACCTGAGAAAGAACGGCAGTACATCGAGATGCTCATGGCAAAGCAGGTTGATGGGATGATTATTTTCCCGACTGGCGATAATCTGGATTTGTATGAGCAAATGAAAAAGAAAAAATATCCGATTGTTTTCATAGACCGTAAGATAGAGGGTTTGGGAATTCCTTCTGTTTTACTGGAAAATGAACAAGCGGCAGAAATGGCAGTAAAGGCTTTGACCGATAACGGGCACAGCAGGATTGCCATGCTGACCGCACCGGTAACACGTAACATTACACCACGGCTGGAGCGAATAGAAGGTTATAAAAAAGCTTTAGTGAGTAGAGGCATACAAGTAATAGATGAATATATACATAGTGTCGAAGTCGAAGAAATGAAAGTATCTCTTCGTAATATGTTTAAACAGGATCAACGACCCGAAGCGATCATCGCAGGCAGTGACCGTGTATTAGTCGAAATCTTAAATTTTGCAAAAGAGAATCAACTTGTCATTCCGAAAGATTTGGCGGTTGTTGGAATTGATGATGTTTCTTTTGCGAACTTGTTTACACCCCAACTTACAACCATTTCACAGCCGACAACACAAATGGCAAATAAAGCCGTGGAGTTGTTATTGCAGCAAATCAAAGGGGATCAAAAGCTGTCTGACTACAAAACTATCCGCTTTGGTGGCCAACTTAATATGCGTGAAAGTCATTAATACTAAAGCTGTGCCGATTATTGCACGGATGTACAGCTATTAACCTAGGGGGAAAACATGGATTTCATAGTAGACTATTTACCGATCATCTGGGTCGCGCTTGGTGTCGGTTTATTATTATATTTAAACATCGTTGTAAAATTAAATAGTGTATTAGCTTTACTTATTGTTGCAATTCTTGTTGGGGTTCTAAATGGTTTATCGTTAACGGATGTTGTAACATCTGTTAAAACAGGCTTTGGAAGCACACTTGGAAGCTTAGCGATTATTATCGGTATGGGTGCAGTTCTCGGGAAGTTAATGGTTGACTCAGGGGCTGCCCAACGAGTTGCCTCGACATTACTCAAAAAATTCGGACCAAAAAATGTAGAATGGGCGATTTTGATTGTCGGTGCAATTTTCGGTATTTCAGTATTCTATGAAGTGGCGTTTATTATTTTGGCACCATTAGTAATTTCGATTGCAATCGAAGCGAAAATGCCTTACTTGCGTTTAGGGATTACAATGGTTGCAGCTGCTACAATGGCACATAGTATATTTCCGCCACAACCTGGTCCGACTGCACTTGTAGAAGCATATGGTGCAGATATGGGTATGGTCTATCTGCTGGGTATTGTTGTAGCGGTACCGGCAATTATTGCTGCGGGAATTATTCTTCCGCGCGTTTTAAAAAATTTGGATTTGCCAATACCTCCATTATTGAAAAAGTCTGAAGAAGTAAGTCTGGATAATGCACCGGGGTTTGGAATTAGTTTACTAATTCCGTTATTGCCGGCGCTTATTATTACAGGTGCTACGATTTACAATATGATTTTCGATAAAGACTCGGCTGTCGGCCAATTTATTAACTTTTTAGGTAGTGCTGAAATTAGTATGATTCTGGCGGTACTAATTGCGATTTATGTATTCGGTATCCGTCTTGGCCGTACGATGAAGGAAGTAATGAATTCGTTCTCGGGTGCGATAGAAGGTATTGCAATGATTATCTTTATCGTCGGTTCCGGTGGTGCATTTAAACAGATTATTTTAGATACAGGCATCGGTGATCTGATTGCGGGTGTGATGCAAAATACATCCATTAACCCGTTGATTATGGCATGGCTGATTACAGCGGTTATCCGTATTGCTACGGGTACAGGCGTTGTGTCGGCGATTACGGCTGCAGGTATTGTAGGACCGTTAATCCATACATTTGATGTCAATCCGGTATTGATGGTTTTAGCAACAGCGGCGGGCAGTAATACAATTACACATGTTAATGATGCATCGTTCTGGCTGTTTAAAGAGTACTTTAACTTATCAATCAAAGATACATTTAAAACATGGGGACTTCTACTATTCACAACATCGATTGTCGGTCTTGGCGTAGTATTAATTCTGGATATATTTATTTGATAATTTTGATTATGGCATGTCCGAAACTTTATTTCGGACATGCTTTTTATTGTTCCTGTATAAACAGGACCTTCTCAAAGCTGCAATCTTTGCAAACGAATAAATGCGGGCAAATCTCGTCTTTAGCGGTATTTGGATAGCCGTCAAAAAGTTTAACAGTATTTTCATCATTATAATGACCGTATGGATCTGAGTAATCGGCCATCTTTCCTCCATCCTGCATCGGACTGTTACATGTCGGACAATCCATACTGACTTTTTCTAATGCATTGCATAACGGGCAAATCGCCATAAGTACACCTCTATTTTTTATCGTTTATATGTAATATGTCTCTTTACCGCCAATAAATAAACACAAATCATCAATGAAGTTATTTTAGGAATGGCCTTACTAACATTGGGCTATGATTTATAGAATCTAGGCGAATAACATAAAAACTAAAAAAATATATATTGTTACTAGGCGCTCACAACCTTTCTTTTCTCTCCATATGCTAAGGAAAAAGGAAAAGAGGTAGAGTATGGGGATTGAAATAACAGCTCTCCACTGGATCTATGTTGTTTTCATCATGCTGATCATTATCTTTATGGTAAGGCGCCTGGATACAACATTGATAAGTATTGTGGGGATTTTCGTTATTGCTTTCGTCGCGACAGGGGATTTTGTTTCGTCAGTTGGCGGGGTTTTTAATAGCTTTATTTATGCAATAACCGAACTTTTATCTACTATATTGATTATTTCAATTATCGTTGCGATGAGCCGGGTGCTAACTAAAACGGGGATTAATGAAGTAATGATTGCCCCTTTTACAAAGATTATTAAAAACCCGACATTAGGGTTTTGGACAATCGGGATATTAATGATGATCATTTCCTGGTTTTTCTGGCCATCACCTGCAGTAGCGCTGCTCGGAGCTGTTTTATTACCTGTAGCTATAAGGGCAGGGCTGCCGGCATTAGGTGTGGCTATGGCAATGAACTTATTCGGTCACGGGATTGCGTTATCCAGTGATTTTATTATTCAAGGTGCACCGAAGTTAACGGCTGATGCGGCAGGCCTTCCTGTGGGAGATGTCATATCGGCAAGTATTCCTCTTGTCATAACGATGGGGGTTGTGACGACAGCTGTAGCCTTTTACTTTTTGAAACGCGATATGAAGCGCGGCACTATTCCTTTAGTCGGTACGTATGATAATAGTACAGAACAAGAGCTGGAACAATCGGAAGATCTTTTATCGATGACCCAGAAAAAATTCTTCGCTCTTTTAATTCCAGTTGCTTTTGTACTGGATGTTGTTGCAATGGCTATTTTCGATCTTCAAGGGGGAGACGCCACAGCACTGGTGGGAGGCACTTCCGTATTTATCCTGCTGATTCTTTGCGTGATTGCTTATAAAAAGAAAGGGCTTGATGAAACGACAAGCTATTTTATTAAAGGGTTCCAGTTTGGTTTTAAAGTATTTGGACCGGTTATCCCGATTGCGGCATTTTTCTATTTAGGGGATGCGGGTTTCCTAACAATACTCGGTAATCACCTGCCTGAAACGTCACATGGTATTGTGAATGATCTTGGCATGGGACTGGCGGCGCTTGTACCGTTAACAACGGAAATTGCAGTCGTGACATTGACAGGTGTTGGGGCAATTACAGGACTGGACGGATCCGGATTTTCCGGGATTTCTTTAGTCGGGTCACTGGGTAATTTATTTGGTACTGCAATCGGAGAAGGTACGGCTACATTGACTGCTCTTGGTCAAATTGCAGCCATTTGGGTAGGTGGCGGGACACTTGTTCCATGGGCGCTTATTCCTGCAGCAGCCATTTGTAATGTCAGCCCGTTTGAGCTTGCACGAAGAAATCTTGTGCCGGTAATCATCGGTTTAATCGTTACGACGATTGTAGCGCTTTTCATTATTTAACATTTGAAAGGGTCGTATAAATCTTTTACTTGGCATCTTGTTATAAATCTGAAAAGGAATGTACTATATTTTGAATTCAAAAATATAGTACATTTTCACTTATCATTAACCGTTAGTCGCCAATCTTCCAAGCGGACCGGATTCGTCGATAATATCTGCCAAATCAAAAACAGAAATCGGAAACATCGGCAGACCTACAACATATGGAGTAATCTCATATAACTGAAAATAAATAACGAGTGTCTTATCTGCAATATAGAAATCCTGATCCGGACTTATACCCGGAAAATCACCTAATGTAGGAAGATCCCGCTCCTGTATTTGAATATCGACAAGAGCAGAAAGTCTTCTGACATAATTGCTGCCCGGTTTAAATAAATCCTTGAGTGTACATAGCTTCTTTTTTTCTATATCAAATGTCAGTGATTCAATTGTCGTCATTCCGTGAGCGGCCTTTTGATGATACGTATAATTGGAAAGGCTCAAACTAAGCACTTGCCGCTGATTGTTTTTTACTTCGTATAATCCCAGCATTTCTTCTACTGTTGTCGGCATTTCGCCAACTTGCTGTTCAATCTGTTTTTTTACTTGCTCCTTAATCGTCTCATTCATTTCATTTTCCCATGAATGATCCCACTTGTAAGTAACATGTGGATAATATACCAATTGATTCGGTCCATAATCTAATCGAACAGTACTAACAGGCATTGGACCAATTTGAAGAATGGTTTCACTTCCTTCATCATTTTTTCTTAAATAAAAATATGCAACTAACCCTGCATACTGTTATTTATATGTGGGGTAGATAACTTTATGAAAGTGTTGGCATGAAAAGATAACAGGCAAAATAATTTTAAAGGGATAATTAAAAAAATCAAATGGTTATAGAAAACTTTTATGGGAGTAGTGATGATTGGATAAACAAAATAGTAAGTACAGATGGATAGTATTTGTTTCGGTATTGCTTACGTATTTATTGATGGCCAGTCAGCGTACAGCCCCTGGATTAATTACGGATCAGCTGATGCATGACTTTAATATTACGGCTACAACAATCGGGTTAATAACAGGAGTTCAATTTTTTGTCTATACAAGTTTGCAAATACCGATGGGGATTCTGGCGGATCGCTTTGGTCCAAATTTTTTTCTGATTTTTGGTGCAGTCCTTGCAGGTGTGGGAACAGTTCTTTACAGTGTCGGAACACATGAATCGGTATTATTTATTTCAAGGATTTTTACCGGAATAGGGGATGCGACGATTTGGGTTAATATGATGCTCATATTAGGCCAATGGTTTTATAAGAAGGAATTTGTCCGTTTAGTCGGTTTTGCCGGAATGACAGGCAGCTTAGGGTTTTTGTTGGCAACGGTTCCATTTTCGGCCTGGATTGGACTCCTTGGATGGAGAGGAGCATTTTTCTCGTTAGGCCTTCTTGTAAGCTTATGCGGCATCATGCTATATATGGTTTTAATAAAACATGCAAAAAAGGCTTTTCCGGAAAATTTACCTGTAGTAACAGAGCCTGTTCAACGTGAAAAAACAGCTGGCATTGTGAAAAGAGTTTTTTCCAGCAGGCAAGCATGGGCTTTATTTTTATGCCACTTTGGGGTAGTTGGCGGATATGTCGGGTTTATCAGCTCCTGGGCAGTACCGTACGGAATGGATCTTTATGAAATGAGCCGCTCCCAAGCAAGTCAGTTGATTATGGTTGGTCTAGTTGGAGCAATTATTGGTGCACCATTTATGAGCTGGGTTGCGAGTATGTATGAATCGATTAAAAAACCTTATATTGCTGTGCAATCGACAGTTTTTACAAGCTGGTTTATGTTTCTTTTATTTCAAGGGTATCCATCTTTATTCGGGGTCATAGTACTTTTCTTCCTTATCGGTTTCGGTTACGGAGCAAGTGCATTGACATTTGCTGCAGTACGTCAGTCGTTCCCCATGACAGAGTCCGGCATTGTGTCGGGATTTGCGAACACAGGAGGCTTTTTAAGTGCCGTTTTATTGCCCATTTTTTTAGGTGCTATTTTGGATTATGTCCAGGCAAGCTCATTAAATTTACAATCCGGTTATTTTTACGGCTTCATTATTCCAGCTCTATTTTCTTTAGTCGGCTTAATTGGAATAATGTTATACAAAGAAGTGCATGTGACGGAAACATTATAGATTTGATCAACCAATAGTTACATAAACAATTGTTCTCCGCACATCCTAGTAGTTGAGGAGGTGTATGAATGAACGAAAAAAATTTCACAGAAGCAGGAACAAATGTTGATGAAGTAAAGCGTCTGAATGCAGCTTCAGGTCTTTCGTATAATGAAACGCTCGCTATGCTTGCCAAGGAACAGGAAGTGAAGACGACTGATGAAATGCCGCTTCGCCCTTTAACGGAAAATCTGGAAGTCGACAGCCGTACTTACAAGGTAAACGAAGTGCCTGGCAGTGGGCAGACAGGTGGCAACGGTCCGCATTAAAACGTAAATAAAAAGGAAGCTGTCTAAATACTTTTAGACAGCTTCTTTAAAATTACTTAGAGACGCTTTTCTGCATCTTTTTTACAAATAAATGTTTTGCAGCAAGTGTCGCTGGAAGACTTGGCTTCTTTTTGTTTAGGGGCTTGCAAATCAAAATCAGAAGCAAATTCCGACCGCTCTTTTTTATTGGTTATACTTTCCATATCGATTTCAATTTTTTCGGCCCCACAAAAATTCCCCTTTGCATGGAAAAAACAATCTGATACAGTACATTTCACCTCTAAAGCTGGCATAGTTTTCCTCCTCTTTGATTTAGCAATTGTGAAGTAAAAGGCGTGTATTGGCCTAATTCAAACTTCATCATTAATTTGTCCACTCTGAATGTTTTTATGTTCAAATAAAATGGATCAATTAGCTTTATTTGACAACTAGCTTATCCAAAATAAACCCATACCATTCGCGGATACTAAAATTTTCATGAGTTGCTAAAAAAATAACCGACAGAAAATATTGCATTAAGCAGATAAAAATTGTTAAAATTTAGAATATTAAGATATTTTTATATTAAGGGGGATTTTAAATGACAGTTTTACAGGCATTAGTTGACCAAGCACTGGAGACACCGAATGCAACGGCTATTCAATTTGAAAATGAAGTATGGTCATACGAAGAACTTCTGGATAACTCTCGGAAAATTGCCGGCTATCTGATTGAAAAAGGTTTTCAAAAAGATGATATTGTAGCCGAATTTGCACTCAACTCCCATTTGTTCATGGCTGTTTATTATGGTGTACAGCTCGCAGGCTTGACTGTAATGCCTGTGAATACAAAGCTGGCTCCTCCTGAAGTGGATTTTATATTTAAGCATTCAGAGGCGAAAATCTTAGTATATGATGAAAAACTGCAGGCGACGATTGATCTGACAACACATGGTTTTCAGGAAATCCTTTCACTTTCGCAAATCAGAGAAATTATTAATGGAAACAGCGCTTCTCCAGTATTGCCGCAGTTAGATCCAGAAGACACGTCCGTTGTTATGTATACATCCGGAACGACCGGAAAACCAAAAGGGGTTATGCTCAGTCACCGGAATATTTTGGAGACAGCGCAAATCTGGTCCGATTCAATGAATATGACAAATGAGGACCGCATGTTTATTTGTACACCATTGTTCCACTGTGCAGGCAGCCATGTATTTGCGGTGCCGACAATTTATAAAGGGGGAGCAGTTCTTATAGAAGAAGCGTTTTCACCGGATCAGACATTGAGAAATCTGGTTGAAACAAAGGCAACCATTTTCTTTGGTGTACCGGCAATGTATACGATTTTACTGAACAAACCGGAGCTGCAGTCCTATGATTTCAGTCAACTGCGCCTGTTCTGCTATGGGGCTGCACCGATGCCGTATGAGCTTGTTAAGCGTCTGAAGGATACATTCCCGAAGGTAAAAGTTCAGAATTTGTATGGGCAAACAGAAAATTCACCTGCTGCGAGTTCGTTGCTGGATGATGCAGCACTATTTAAAATCGGTTCAGTAGGCAAACCGTTAGCGCGGACGGAAATTCAGCTGCGTGATGCAAATGGTGAAATTGTGGCATTAGGGGAAGTCGGTGAAATTTGCGTGAAAGGTCCTCAAGTAATGAAGGGATATTTGCGCGCACCCGAAGAAACAGCAAAGTCGATTCAGGATGGGTGGCTGTATACCGGAGATTTGGGCCGTTTTGACGAAGAAGGCTATTTATATATTGTAGACCGCAAAAAGGATATGATTATTCGCGGCGGCGAAAATATTTATCCGATTGAAGTGGAGGAAGTACTTTACCAAATGCCTCAGATTTTAGAGGCTGCGGTCGTAGGGGTCCCTCATGAAGTGTACGGAGAAGTTCCAAAGGCTTTTGTTGTATTAAAAGAAGGCCAACAACTAATGGAGCAGGATGTGCTGGACTATTGCACGACACAGCTTGCAAAATATAAAGTTCCGTTTGAAGTCGACTTTATCGATCAACTGCCACGTAATGCTTCGGGCAAAGTATTGAAGCATACGTTAAGACCAAAACAGACGATTTAAAATATAGTAGCCTCGATTTTTGTCGGGGCTTTTTTTCATGAATAAAATATGGACCATTTTCCAACCATTTATAAAAACGGGACCTCTAAAGAGTCCAGCTAACAAACCTGCCCTGTCGTCTGGTATAATAGGCGTTAGCAAAACATGATGGAGGCAATTATGGATAATAATGATATTTTAATCCGTGTACGTTATGCATTGGATTTAAAAAATAGAGAAATGATCGAAATTTTCAAATTAGGCGGTATTACGGTTTCACCGGAGGATATGCCGAAAATTTTAACGAAGTCTTTGGAAAAAGATGAGGAAGCACCTGCAGATTATGATCAGATGAAAGTGAATCATAAAAACTTGGAAGCATTTTTCAATGGGTTGATTACGTATAAGCGTGGACCGATGCCGAAAAAAGAAGGGCAGCCAGCGCCAGTGCAGGAAAAGCAGGACCATGTGAACAACATGATGCTGAAAAAACTGAAAGTGGCGTGCCAGCTCACGACTGAAGAGATGCTGGATGTGCTTGATGACGGGGGAATCGCCGTATCAAAAGGCGAGCTTGGTGCCATTATGCGTAAACCGGGTCACCGTAACTACAAAGAATGCGGCGACAACTTTGCCCGTAAGTTCCTAAAAGGCCTATCTGTAAGGTACCGCGGATAAAAATACAAACTGCCTAGAATTTTCATGTTCTAGGCGGTTTTTATTTTCATTGTATATTAAGCCAAACAGACAGCTTCCTTTTTACATAAGAAATTTGTTACAATGAGAAGTATTGTTTAGGATCAAAAAAAGGAATGGTGAACGAGCGTTGAAAACTTTTAAGAAAGTGTATATCGAAATTACAAGTGTATGTAATTTAGCATGCAGCTTTTGTCCACCTACAGAGCGAGCAAAAGGATTAATAAAGGTAGAGCAATTTGCTCATATTTTAGATGAAATTAGCGGCTATACAAAATATATATACCTACATGTAAAAGGGGAGCCTTTATTGCACCCGCGCATCGGGCAGCTACTCGATGTAGCACATGAAAAAGGCTTTAAAGTCAATATTACGACAAACGGGACATTAATTAAAAAGAACCGTGAAAAGCTGCTGGGCAAGCCTGCACTTAGACAGATAAATTTTTCGCTTCACAGTTTTGATGGACATGAAGGTTCTGAAAACCGCGAAAAGTACTTAGGTGATATTTTGGAATTTGTACGGGATGTACGAAAACATAATGTCATTATTTCTTACCGGCTATGGAATTTGCAGCGCAATAATGTTTCGGAGCTGGCAAACCGCAGAAACCGCGAAACACTAGAGATTCTGGAAAAAGAGTATGAGCTGGACTATGAAATTCAAGAACGGGTGGAAATGGGTTCAGGAGTAAAGATTGCCAAAAATATTTATTTAAACCAGGACCATGAATTCCGCTGGCCGAGCCTGCTTGAAAAAGCGGATGAAGGCAAAGGTTTCTGCCATGCATTGCGTACACATGCAGCGATTTTAGTTGATGGTTCTGTTGTTCCTTGCTGTTTGGATGGCGAGGGTGTCATTAATTTAGGAAATGTCCACGATCAGAAATTCGGCGATATTATTACTACAGATCGTGCACAAAACTTAGTTGATGGTTTTTCTCGTCGTGAAGCGATTGAAGAGCTGTGTAAAAAATGCGGCTTCCGCCAAAAATTCGGCATGGATTCCGAGCTGCCGGATGTTTTATAGTACGTTATATTGAAAGATTAAAAAAAGGCTGTCCTGATTTTAAAATGTACCCTATAAGATAGACACTTGAAAAAAGGTCATCTTATAGGGTGCTTTTTGTTTATAATGAAAAAAAACGATTCGGAGCTATAATTATGACTAAAAAATTTTTAACCTCTCACCAACAAACAGAATTAAAAATGAACCCTTATGTAAAAGCAGTGAGCGATAAAGCGATTACGTACACAGATGAATTTAAACGATTATTTATTGCACAATCTGAAACAGGAAAACTGCCACGAGAAATTTTTGAGGAAGCAGGATTTGACGTTGAAGTAATCGGAATAACACGTGTTCATAAGGCAGCTACTCGCTGGAGAACGGCTTATAAAAAACATGGCGCCAGCGGTTTGGAAGATACGCGAAAACATAGTTCAGGACGTCCTCTTGAACGAGAATTAAGTATAGAAGAAAAATACACTCGACTTGAAGCAAAAATGCGTTTACTAGAAGCGGAAAATGAACTGCTAAAAAAGCTCGATCTACTCGAAAGGCAGATGTTGAAAAAGAAATAAAACTCGCACCAGAATTAAAATTCGAATTAATTCATGAAACCATTAAAAAATATAACTTAAAGCGAATGGTGAGCTATCTTTGCGAAGTGTTGGAGGTATCACGTTCAGGTTATTATAACTACTATAAAGAGCAATCAATTCAAAAAAGAACGATGAAACACCAAGCAGATGAAATCGTAAAAGAAGAAATTTTAAAAGCTTATCGATTTCGAAGACGTCATAAAGGAGCGCGTCAAATTAAAATGACACTTCAAAACCACTATGGCATCAATTATAACTTAAAGCGTATTCGCCGCATTATGAAAAAATTTGGCATCATCTGTCCAATTCGGAAGGCAAATCCTTATCGTCGTATGGCGAAAGCAACGAAAGAACACCGCACTTGCGCGAATGAATTACAACGAAATTTCAAACAAGGTGTCGCTGGGAAAGTGTTATTAACAGACATCACGTATTTGACGTATCGAAATGGCAAACGTGCTTATTTATCTACGGTTAAAGACGCAGAAACAAATGAAATTCTCGCTTATGAAGTGTCGTCTTCTTTACACTTGGACATCGCTCTGAACACATTGAAGAAATTAAGAAAACACACGCATTTAGCAGAAGATGCCTTTATCCATTCGGATCAAGGATTTCATTATACAAATCCACAATTCCAGGCTTTCGTAAAGAAAATGGGCTTAGGTCAATCGATGTCACGTCGAGGCAACTGTTGGGACAACGCGCCCCAGGAATCATTCTTTGGTCATTTTAAAGATGAGGCATACATCAAAGAGTGTGAAACATTAGAAGACGTAAAGCAAGAAATCAAAAGTTATATGACGTACTACAATCATTATCGGGGTCAGTGGAATTTAAAAAAGCTGCCGCCTGTAAAGTACAGACAGCAGCTTCAACAAGTTGCCTAACCTTTTTCAAAATGTCCTTTACAAAGGGTACACTTTATTTTCCTCAGGGCAGCCTTTTTCTATTGAGCTTGCATAAATGTAACCGTCATTTCTTCGCTGTCGTATAAACACCATTCTTTATTATCTACGACAGGACCGACATTAATCTGGTATTGTTTTTTTCCGACAGCCAGCGGGATATCGTATGGAACAGAATGTCGCAGCCCGTCTTTATAGATCGCAGCTTCATGACTATGCCCAAAAAAAAGCAATGGCGTTTCGATATTTGGGAAAGTAGGATTGAAAGCTTTATCCCACTCGATTTGGTGCCCATGAATTAAAGTGGCATGTTCAATTACAAGCGCATTATCATACTTTAGAAAGCGCTCATCGCCAGTTACAAGGGCAATACGTTCCTCCTGATTCCCGATAATTGACGGGAATGTTAAAAGGCTCATAAACCTTTCATCGACTATCGCTGCATCCTTTAGCTTTGCATGACGAATCATCTTTGCCTTTTTCTTGCCGATTTTACACTCAAACAAATCTCCTAAGCCAATAATCTCTGCATTGGGTGCTACTTGCTGAATATGGCTTAACACCTTTTTCGTATTTTTATAATGCGAATGTAAGTCGCTTAAAATTGCGTACTTCATCAAGATTCACCACCGTATAATTGAATTTCTACAATATTATAGCAATAGTCAATTTATCGATAAAATAAAACATTTTCTTCCTTTTATTTTCAGAAAATTCAAATAAAATCTTGACGACTAGCAAATTAGGTTTTATCATGTAGTTAAATTTCATATATATTACATTAAAAAGGAAGTTTTACAACATTTTGCTTGAGAGTAGGTAATAAACTTGGAAAATAGTATTGAAAGAATACGTTCGGGAATGGAATTGCTTAAACCTGCCGAAAGAAATGTGGCTTTATATATATTAAGTCATTTAGATGATGTCATTCGCATGCCGATTGCTGTACTGGCTGAAAAAGCTAAAACAAGCGAAGCAACAATTGTGAGGATGTGCAGGGCATTAAACTTTTCCGGTTTCAAAGATTTAAAACTAAGTATTGCTTCAGCACCTACTCTGGAAATTCCACATAACCACAACTTTGAATTAGAAAAAGATTCAACGATACTCCAAATGATACAGACGATTCAAATGCATAATATCGATGCGATCCAAAGAACACTTATGATTAATGGCGAAAGAGAATTGAAAAAGATTATCCACAAAATTAATGATGCGAGAAAGATCATCTTGATTGGCATCGGAGCTTCAGCAATCGTGGCACAGGATTTCGAACATAAGTTGAAGCGGATCAATAAAAACTGCGAGACGATTTTCGATAGTCATGGGCAGCTTATTGCCGCAACACATGCTACGAACGAGGATGTTGTATTTGCTATCTCCTATTCAGGTGAAACGAAGGAAATTATTAATGCGCTTACAGTTGCAAAAGAGAATCAGGCAACGATTATTACAATGACACAAAATAAGCGAAACACAATACAAAGCTTTGCAGACCATGCTCTATACGTCGTTTCAAATGAAGCGGATATTCGGAGCTCTGCAACCGCATCACGCATCGCCCAACTGACATTAATTGATATTTTATATACAGGAATTGCCACATTAAACTATGATAATTCGATTATTGCGCTGAATCGCACACTCGAGGTAATTAAGGGTTTCTCCCGCTAATATTGGTGCTGACTATATTCATATAGTTAACATAATGAAAAAGAAGGGGTGTAATGTATGTTTGTTATCAAAAAGAGAAAGCAGACCTGGTTTTTAGTAGCATTAATGAGTTTAATGTTATTGCTCGTTGCGTGTTCAAATGACGAGGAATCAAGCAGCGACACTGAAGGAAACAGCAATACGGAACAATCAACGACATCTTCGGATAATACTTCTGCAGAAAGTACAGGAGATGGTTTGTCAGGCACACTGGAAATTCAATATTTTGTCGGAGGATATGGTGATGGATGGTGGAAGCAAGTTATAGGGGACTTCCAAAAACAGCACCCGGATTTAGAAATTGTGGAACATGCTGGTCCGAATATTAATACTGAGATGAATACACGCTGGATTTCGGAAACACCACCGGATGTCGTATATATCGATGGTGCAGGAGCTAGTGAAACACAAATGATCGCTGAAGGTCAGTTAATGGATATTAGTGAATTTGCAAAAGGGATTAAACTTGAAAATGGTACAGCACTATTAGACAGCTTTATCTCTCCTGCAGAAGAAGTGGATGGCGGGAAAATCTATAGTTTACCATTAGTATTCGATACTTGGGGAACTTGGTATGACACGAAGTGGTTTGAAGAAAACGGATGGGAAGTACCAACAGACTTTGACAGCTGGATCAGCTCTATGGAAAAAATTAAAGCCGATACAAAAATTGCTCCATTTGTAACGACAGGTCAACATACACAATACTTCCACCGCGGCGTATTGAATCCGGCCTTTGCAGCAGCTGGTGGCGAAGAGTTATTAAATGACTTAAACGATGGTGTAGTAGAAGCTTGGAAAAAGCCTGAAACGCTTGAAGTATTGAAGAAGGTAGAAAAAATTGCGAAAGCAGGCGTAATCGACAGCGGTTTTGCGGCTTACAATCATACGCAATCTCAAATGAACTTCTTAATGCATAAAAATGCTTATATTCCAGTAGGATTCTGGTTACCGAATGAAATGAAAAATGATACGCCGGACAGTTTTGAATTTGGATTCACACCAACACCGATGAATGATCCTGGTCAGCCATTAGCGCTTGTGCCGGACATTCGTACAATTGCAATTGCAGAAAAAGCAAAAAATCCGGAAGCTGCAAAAGCATTTTTAGAATTCATCTTTACGGAAGAATATGCGCAGGCATTTGCTGAATCAACTGGTGCGATTATGAACATGAAAGACGTTGACTTGTCAGCGAATACAAATGTTCAGGATTTCCTGAAAAATATTAATGAAATGATTAATAATCCAGGTGCTGTTCATACGTATAAACGTTATACACCAGATGCTGAAGTGCAAAAAATTTCAGTGGAAATTACAAACGAAATCAAATTATTAATCATTGATATCCTACTTGGTGAAATCACTGCTGAAGAGTTCGTCGATAAGATGGTGAAAAAAGCAGAGGAACTAAGAAAATAAGGTGAGGGAATTGAGGTTGCTAAAAGCTTTTTAGCAACCTTATTTAATCAATAGAGAAAGGAGTAACGACAATGACCTTTTCTTCCAAAAGCAAATATTTGTTTTTAGCATTTTGTTTACTGCCGACTTTTCTGCTCTTTTTAATTTTTACTGTTTATCCTATGTTAGGCGGTTTGTATTACTCATTTTTTGATTGGTCCGGAACAAGTGCAAATAAAACATTTATCGGCTTGGATAATTATATTCGTCTATGGAACGATTCCATTATTAAAAAGGCGATCATAAATGACTTTTTCTTCGTATTTGTAAAAATCATTGGGATCATGACACTTGCTCTATTTTTTGCGGTGGCATTAACCCAGCTTAAGATTAAAGAAGCGCCCTTTTACCGGATTGTATTTTTCTTCCCGAATATTATGTCCGTAGTAGTTATCGGGATTTTATGGCAGTTTATTTATGATCCGAACATGGGGATTGTAAACAGCTTATTAAATCAGGTCGGATTGACAGAGTGGGCCCGCCCTTGGTTAGGTGATAAAACATGGGTACTCCCTAGTATAGCGATTCCCGCAATTTGGGCAGGGATTGGGTTGTTTATGCTTCTCATTATGGGCGGTATTTCCAATGTACCGAAAAGCTTATATGAAGCTGCAGATATTGATGGTGCATCCGAATGGCAGCAGTTTTGGCATATTACGGTTCCGCTCGTTTGGCCGCAAATTAAAACATCCATCCTTTATATCATTATTACGTCTCTTAACGGTTCGTTTGTACTTGTGCAAGTAATGACAGGTGGTGGACCGGGAAGTGCTTCAGAAGTAATGGGCTCGTATTTATACCAGCGCGCATTTGAAGACTTCCAATTTGGCTATGGTGCAGCGATTGGAGTTCTGATTTTGGTCGTATCGCTCATTACTGTTCTCATTTCACAATTTATATTGAAAAAAGAAAAAGTCGAGTATTAACGGGGGGGAATTTAGATGAAAGTCGTTTCACAAATTTTAGTACGTATCCCGTTAATCCTATGGGCGTTTATCGTAATTTTCCCATTGATATGGATGTTTATGGGTGCGTTTAAATCGAATGCAGAAATCTTCACATCACCTTGGTCCTTGCCGACTGATTTCAGTTTTACAAATTTTGAACGTGCATGGAATGACTACAATATCGGGCGCGCATTTTTAAACAGTTTCTTTGTAACGGTACTTGGCTCGTTTTTAACACTCCTGTTATCAATTCCAACAGCGTATGCACTGGAGCGTGTCCGTTCGAAATTTGGTGAGGTGCTAGTGAATGTTTATCTGGCGTCAATGATGATTCCATCCGTTTTAGGTTGGATTCCTCTATTTTTCTTATTAATGAAGTTTAATTTACTGGATAACTTGTGGGCATTATCTCTTGTTTATGCCATTTCACATGTACCGTTTACAATCTTCATTCTAGTAGGTTTCATAGGGAATATTCCTAAAGAGCTGGAGGAAGCAGCGGTCGTTGATGGTATGAGTCCATATGGAATTCTGTTTAAAATTGTGACACCACTCATCAAGTCAGGGATTATGACAGTTACAATCTTGAATGCCATTTCCTATTGGAATGAATTTTTCATGGCGCTAATTTTACTGCAAACAGAAAGTAAAAATACGTTAGGTGTTGCGATGAATTTACTGAAAATAGACGCGCAATACGATAGTGCATGGGGTGTACTATTTGCGGGATTATGTATTGCAGTTATTCCGGTAATTATTTTCTATTCGATTTTCCAACGCCATATCGTAAAAGGTATGACAGAAGGTGCAATCAAATAGGAGGGGAATCATGTCTTTTTCACGAGTCGAAGAATTTATTGAAACAGCGATCCATAACAAAGAACTGCCTGGTGCGGTATTGGCTGTGGCAAATGCAAAAGATGTCCTTTACTGTAAAGCATTTGGCATGGCACATACGGAAGCGCAAATTCCAATGACGGAACAGACGATTTTTGATTGTGCTTCATTAACGAAAGTGACAGCAACGGCAAGCTCGATTTTATTATTGCTTGAGCGTGGTTTTATTGATTTGGATGATTCCATTAGCTCCTACTTTCCGGAACTTAAACAGATACATGAAGACGTTAAGATACGTCATTTATTAACACATACGAGCGGTTTTCAGGCTGAAATCAAGTTTTATAAAGAAGAGGTCGCATACGCTGATGTCATTGGACGGATAGCGCAGGAAACAGGACGTAAAAATGTAGAGCAACAGGTGATCTACAGTGATGTAAACTATATTTTATTAGGGGAATTAATAGAAAAGGTGACCGGGATTTCATTAGCGGATTATGCCGATAAAAATATTTTTCAGCCGCTTCGTATGCACAATACTGGATTTAATCCGTCTGCCCAGTTACAGGAGAAAATTGCTGCAACTGAGTACCGAACCTATTTGAACAAACATCAATGGGGGGAAGTGCATGATGAAAATGCACTGCATTTTGGCGGAGTAAGCGGTCACGCCGGGTTGTTTTCGACCGCAGAAGACTTGGCAAAGTTTGCTCAATCCTTTATGAAAAATAACGATTCTATTTTTCACGAGCAAACTAAACAATTGGCTAAGCAAAGTTTTACTGAAGAGCATGAAGAACAGCGTGGATTAGGATGGCAATTGTATTCTTCACCTTCATTTTCCGGCCAATATTTAAAAGAAGGCTTTGGGCATACCGGTTTCACGGGTACTTCAATATGGATATCGGATGAGAGGCAATTAGCAATTATTTTGTTAACAAATCGCGTTCATTTTGGACGCAGCTGTGAAATTCAACGATTTCGACGAATCGTGCATAACTTAATTGCACTTGAAAATGAATAGATAAGGTGAGCATATGTCAGGAAAACTATGGATTGGTATAGATGGCGGCGGTACGAAAACAACCGCTGTAATTGGTGATGAAAGTGGACATTTACTGGCAGTTGCAAAGGGCAGTTCAGGCAATTTAACAGCGATTTCAACAGAGCAGTTGTACACACTTCTAAATGAATTAATCAATCAGTTGTTAAAAAAGACAGGATCAGTATTAACAGATGTGAAGTTGGTATTTGCTGCGATGGCAGGGGCAGATCGACAAGCAGAACAACAGAAAATATATGATGCGTTTAAGCAGTCACCTGTACTGGAAAAACTTAAGATCCAGAGTGATATTCATGCCGCATTGGCAGCGGGAACCTGGGGCAGAGAAGGTACTTTACTTGTTGCCGGAACCGGGGCGATTATATTCGGTTATGAGCAGCGAAATACATTTCGTGTTGGCGGCTGGGGCTATTTACTGGGTGACGAGGGAAGCGGCTATCATTTAGGGAAGCTTGCCATTCGTTCCGTACTGGAAGCGCATGATGGTAAAGCATCTCTTAAACCTTTTCAGGAAAAGATATTGACCCACTTTAATGTACTGTCACCTGACCAGCTCATTACAAAAATTTATGGCAGCCCGAATCCTGTAACAGCTATTTCTTCCGTAAGCAGAATCGTGCTGGATGCCATTGAAGAAAATCAATTGGCAAAAGCCATCGTTAGTGCCGCGCAAGAAGCTTTGATTGAACTTATTGAAAATGCCTATTCACGAATTGATCGGACGAAACCGGTCGTATTGCACGGCGGATTATTTTCGAACAATATATTTTATGAAGAGTTTACCGTACGACTTTCAGCGCGGTTTCCTGATTTGACTGCTTTAAAGCCAACAATTTCCGGGACAGTTGGAGCTTACTTATTAGCGTTGCATGAAAGTGATATTGAAGTAAGTGATCTAGTTAAACAAACGATTCAACAAACATGGCGTCTATTGGAAGGTGAGATAACATGAATTACGATCAATTAACAACTGAAAAACGAAATAATGAGACAATAAATTTGGATGTAATGCCTATCTCGGACATACTTCAAATCATGAATAAAGAAGATATGCAGGTTGTGAAAAGTGTTGAACAAGTTTTACCTGTCATTGAGAGAGTAATTAAAAAAGTGGTTGAAAATATGAATAACGGCGGCCGCCTCTTTTACATCGGAGCGGGAACTAGTGGTCGATTAGGAATGCTTGATGCATCTGAATGTCCGCCTACTTTTATGACCGATCCGGAGCTGGTACAAACGATCATGGCAGGCGGAAAAGAAGCATTTTTCCAGGCAGTTGAAAATGCGGAAGATCGTTTGGAAGACGGAATAAACAAATTAAAGGAAAAAAACATAACGCGGTACGATTCCGTTATCGGTATTACGGCAAGCGGTACGACACCATTTGTAAGCGGTGCTATACAGTACGCGCAATCTGTCGGTGCCTACACGGTAAGTTTGACGAGCAATATTAATTCTGAAGTAAGCCGCTTTGCAGAAGAAGCGATTGAAGTAGTCGTAGGACCCGAAATATTGACAGGATCAACACGATTAAAAGCAGCTACATCACATAAAATGATTTTAAATATGATCAGTACAGCGTCGATGGTGCAATTAGGCAAAGTGTACGAAAACTTGATGGTCGATGTACATGCCAGCAATAATAAATTAATAGAACGGGCTAAAAGAATTGTCATCGCTGCAACGGACTGCAAATATGAGGAAGCAGAAGCAGTACTGGAAAAAACAAAGTTTGCTGTTAAGCCGGCAATTGTCATGTTAAAAACAAATGAAAATTATGAACGAGTAAAGCTTGCGTTAGATCAAGTAAATGGCCATACAAGGAAAGCTATTTTACTTTTGAACAATAGTTAATATCGGGAGTTGTCATGAATAATTCTGGCAACTCTTTTTTTATTTTTCACCAGAATTTCTGTATAGTGCAATAATATTTCTTATAAAACCATTGTTTCCATATTTTGTGCCTGTTAAAATTGAAATGTACTAATATTCAGAAAAAAACAAAAGGGGGCGGGGAAGTGGACATTTATACAGAAGAGCATGAAATGTTCAGAAAAGCTTTACGTAAAATGCTGGATAAAGAGGCCTATCCATATTTTGAACAATGGGAAAAGGACCGCGATATTCCACGTGAGTTTTGGCTGAAGCTTGGGGAAAATGGCTTTTTATGTCCAATGGTGAGTGAAGAATATGGGGGACTTGCGCTGGATTTTGGTTATTCTGCTATATTAACGGAGGAACTTGAGCGTGTTGGCGCAGGGTTGGCAAGCGGAATTTCACTTCATTCCGATATTGTGACACCTTACATTGAAGCATACGGGACAACTGCACAAAAGGAAAAATGGCTACCTAAGAGCGTTACAGGCGAATATATTTCGGCAATTGCTATGACGGAACCGGGTGCAGGCTCTGATCTGGCAGGCATTCAGACGACAGCGAAAAAAGATGGAGATTATTATATTTTAAACGGCGAAAAAACGTTTATTACAAATGGCATTCATGCAGATTATGTTGTTGTCGTTTGTAAAACAGATCCGCAGGCAAGTCCGGCATATAAAGGGGTGAGTCTGCTTATTGTCGAAAGGGGTACTCCTGGTTTCAAGCGCGGAAAAAAACTCGATAAAATCGGGATGCACAGTGCAGATACAGGAGAGCTTATATTTGAAGATGTACGTGTACCGGCAGAAAACTTATTAGGGGAAGAAAACCGGGGCTTCTATTATTTGATGGAAAAACTGCAGCAGGAACGCCTTATTGTTGCTATCGAAACACAAATCGAAGCAGAATGCTGTTTGAAACTGACAGTAGACTATGTAAAAGATCGAAAAGCATTCGGCAGCCGCATCGCCGATTTCCAAAATACTCAATTCAAGTTGGCGGAAATGGCAACTGAAATTGACCTTGGCCGTACATATGTGGATAGTTTAATTGCCAAACATATTGCAGGACAAGATATCGTGAAGGAAGTATCGATGGCCAAGTGGTGGATCAGTGAAATGGCCAAGCGAGTCGTATCCGAATGTCTGCAGCTGCACGGCGGTTACGGTTATATGGAGGAATACGAAATCGCAAGACGATACCGCGATATTCCGGTAGCAGCCATTTATGCGGGCACGACCGAAATCATGAAGGGGATTATCGCCAAACAAATTATAAAATAGTACTGACAAAGGGGATGGAATAATGAAGAACGTATATATCGTAGACGGGGCACGTACAGCATTTACAGCTTTTGGAGGTTCTTTTGCAACAACAGATGCAGTACAGCTTGGTACAAAAACAGCAGTGGAAGCGTTAAAGCGCGCTAATGTACAGCCAGAGCAAGTCGACCATGTCATTTACGGAGGTGTCATTACAACTGGCACGAACTCGGCATATTTAGCCCGTCATATCGGCCTTTATGCAGGGGTGCCAAAGGAAGTGCCGGCATTGACATTAAACCGTCTTTGCGGATCGGGTATGCAATCGGTCGTATCGGCGGCTCAGATGATCCAGCTAGGTGAAGGGGATGTTGTACTTGCTGGAGGAGCGGAAAACATGTCCCAATCGCCATATTCGAATTTCGAACAACGTTTCAGCGGATCGAAACTAGGCAATCTGGAGTTTACAGATATGCTTCAAGCAACATTAACTGACAAGTATACAGGTTCTGGGATGGGCTTGACGGCAGAAAAGCTTGCTGACCAGTATACGATTTCCCGTGAGGAGCAAGATGCCTTTGCACTTTTATCAAACGAACGTGCCGCAAAATCGCGTCAGGATGGCACTTTTGCGAAAGAGATCGTGCCGGTTGCTGTAGCTACGAGAAAAGGCGAAATTTTAATAGATCAGGATGAACATATTAAAGAAGGCGGTACAATGGACAGCTTGGCGAAATTACGCCCTGCCTTTAAAAAGGACGGCTCCGTTACTGCTGCGAACGCTTCCGGCATTAACGACGGTGCAGCATCGGTCGTTGTCGCTAGTGAAGATTTTGTAAATGAACAAGGGTTAAAGCCGTTAGCTCGCATTGTCTCATGGGGAATAGCGGGTGTAGATCCGACAATTATGGGAATCGGCCCTGCTCCGGCAATTCGTCAAGCATTGGAGCGTGCGAATTTAGCAATTGAAGACATGGATTTAGTTGAGATTAATGAAGCATTTGCAGCCCAATATATCGCGGTGGAAAAGGAACTTGGCCTGGACCGTGAGAAAACGAATGTAAATGGTGGTGCAATTGCACTCGGTCATCCGGTAGGTGCAAGCGGAACTAGAATCATCTTATCCGCTGCATATGAACTGCAAAGACGCAACGGGAAGTATGCGGTTGCTAGCCTTTGTATCGGTGGCGGACAAGGAATTGCCTTAATTATCGAAAGAGTATAGAAGCTGGGCGTGCTGGAAGTTGGTTTCCGGCATGCTTTTTTGTTGTGGGCGAGGGATGGGGATTTTTATTAGAAGAAGGGGAAGGGTTATTAGAAGAAATAAGGGCGATATTAGAAGAAATGACGAGGTTATTAGAACTTCGGGAAATTTTGAAGTTCAAGTGCATGCATTTTACTTCACGATGTGTGAAAAGGCGCCCGGTTTGAAATTTATTAGAACAATTATGCGGGATATTAGAAAATGTCCGGGCTTTATTAGAAAAAGGTTAGGTGATATTAGAACAAACCGAACCGATATTAGCACAACCGCCGGATATATTAGAAGATCGGCATTTTATTAGAACAAATTAAAATATATTAGATGATTTCCGGATTTATTAGAAAATCTCCCCCCAGCTTCACCCGCCACTTTTCAATTGACACATTGCATCCTTTTTCCGCTGTAAAACAAGAACTGATCTCCCGTCAAATTTCCGCATTAATAATGGAATATGGTACACTAAAGCCAACGAATAAAAGGTGGTAAAACAATATGTCAGCAATTAGCTTATTAAACGAAACACTTCAAAATAAATGGTCATTTGAAACGACAATGAAAATACAAGAGGAAATGATTCCTGCGATGGTTGAAGGAAAAGATATCGTAGCGGAATCACCGACAGGTTCAGGAAAAACACTGGCCTACACATTACCGATTTTAAATAAAGTAGACGGTAAAAAGAAACAGACTCAGGCATTGATTGTCGCACCTTCACAAGAGCTTGCGATGCAGATCGTTGAAGTGATCCGTGACTGGACAGCAGGAACAGACATCACTGTGCAGCAACTAATCGGCGGTGCGAACTCGGCACGCCAAATTGAAAAATTAAAGAAAAAGCCAACAATTGTTGTCGGGACACCAGGCCGTCTGAATGAATTGGCACGCCAAGGCAAATTAAAGCTTAAAGAAATCGAAACAATCGTTTTGGATGAATGTGATCAGCTTCTTAGCCGCGAGTACCGTGTTGTCGTAAAATCGTTTATCGAAAATGCTGCATTCGGCCGTCAAGTCGTTGTCGTTTCGGCTACGATTACTGAAGAGATCAAGCTTGTAGCAGAGCGCTTAATGTTCGAGCCGATCAGCATCGAGATCAAACCGGAAGATATGGTGAAGTTCGGTAAAGTTGTCCACTCATTTGTAAAAGTAGATGAGCGGGACAAAACCGATATGCTTCGTCGATTAGCCAATATTGAAGGATTGCGCGGATTGGCATTTGTTAATAACATCGACCAAGTACTAATGAAACAGAACAAGCTGGAATACCGTGATGCGCCAATTGTAGCACTTCATTCGGATATGAAAAAAGATGAGCGTAAAAAAGCGCTGGATGCATTCCGAAAAGGGGAAGCACGAATTTTAATCGCGACGGATATTGCAGCACGAGGTTTAGATATTTCAGGTTTAACACATGTTATTCATGTTGATGTACCAAGAACAATCGAGCAATATACTCACCGTTCAGGACGTACAGGGCGTGCCGGTGCAGACGGGGAAGTACTGACTTTACTATCGTACAAAGACGAAAAGACATTCAAAAAATGGTTGCGCGATCTTTCCTTAAAAGGTGTTCAAAAAGTATGGACTCAAGGACAGCTTGTCGAGGGAAATGCCAAGACAGTTACATCAAAAGCAGCACCTGCAGCAAACAAAGCAACTGAGAAAAAGTCGTATCAAGCAAAGTCCAATAAAAAGGGCATGACTTTCAGTAAGAAAAAGGAGAAATAATTCATGACATTCCAAGAGAAGTTAGAGCAATTTGCAGATTTAGCCGTTCGAATCGGAGTAAATATTCAAAAAGGACAATATTTATTAATTAATACATCTACGGATACGCTGGACTTTACACGTATTGTCGTTAAAAAAGCATATGAAGCAGGCGCAAGCCGTGTTCATGTAAACTTGACGGATGCCAGCTTTGAACGTGCCTATTATGAGAATGTTACAGTAGAAGAAACAGCCAATTTTCCGAAATGGGTTGTTGCACAACGTGAAGAATTAATAGAACGTAAAGGTGCGCTTCTCTGGATCGATGCGGAAAATCCGGATTTACTGGCAGGTATCGATTCAGAAAAAATCGGAGCACAGCAAAAAGCAGCCGGTGCAGCATTAGTGAATTACCGTAAAGCTGTTATGAATGATGATATTGCATGGTCAATTATTGCTGTACCTTCGCCGAAATGGGCGGCAAAAGTATTCCCTGATTTACCGGAACAGGAGCAGGTTCCCGCATTATGGGATGCTATTTTCAAAACGGTGCGCATTGGTGAAGGGGATGCCGTAGCGAACTGGCAAACTCATATTGGAAACTTACATGCACGTGCAGAGATGCTGAATAACAAAAAGTATGCGAAGCTTCATTACACGGCACCTGGTACAGACTTGACGATTGAACTTCCGGACAAACATTTATGGAAAAGCGGAAGCAGCGAGGCACCTGATGGTACGACATTCATCGCGAATATGCCGACAGAAGAAGTCTTTACGCTGCCTGCAAAATACGGTGTAAACGGCTATGTATCAAATACGAAGCCACTCGTTTATAAAGGCAATATTATAGATGATTTCAAGCTGACTTTTGAAAAAGGTAAAATTGTTAACGTTGAGGCAAAAGTTGGTCAGGACTTATTAAAGCAGCTAGTTGCTTCTGATGAAGGGTCATCATATTTGGGAGAAGTGGCATTAGTACCGCATGAATCACCGATTTCTTCATCAAATATTTTATATTACAACACATTATTCGATGAAAATGCCTCTAACCATTTCGCAATCGGAGAAGCTTATCCGACATGTTATGAAGGTGGCAAGGAACTTGAAAAGGGCCAACTGGAAGCACTGGGCATTAATACATCGATCACACATGAAGATTTCATGATCGGCAGTGCGGAAATGGATATTGACGGAATTCTGGCAGACGGCACAACAGAACCGATTTTCAGAAAAGGTAATTGGGCATTTTAAAAATTGAAGTGGGGTGAATAAATGCGAAAAATAATTTTCAGTCTTATTTTTTGTATTGTTCTGTTTCCAACGGCAGCATTAGCCAATGAACGGGAAGTTTATATTGCACTTGGCGACTCTTTGGCAGCAGGGCAAACACCTTACAGTCAGATTGATGCAGGTTATACGGATTACATTGCTTTGCAGCTGAAACGCCATGGTAAGCTCGCTCATTTCTCTAAAGAGCTTACTTTCCCGGGCTACCGTGTAGGAAATGTAATCGAAACGGTTCAGTCTGAACAAGCTGCACCATTACTGAATGAAGCAACACTGATTACTCTATCAGCCGGAGCGAATAATCTGTTGCCGCTTATTACACATAGCCCGCAACAGGGAACACTTTCTTTTAGCCAGCTTAGTGCGAATTTCGCATTAAATGAGGTGCGTACCCAAATGGGGGAGCTGCTTTCATTGATCAATGAAAAGGCGCCGAAAGCGACAGTTTATGTACTTGGCTATTATTTCCCTTATGTGAGTGTTCATAAAGAGCAGGCAGATGGAACGGTAGAGGCGGTCCAGCTTTTAAATACGATACTGAAGCAGGAAACTGAAGCAGCAGGGTATATATTTGTGGATGTTTTTGAAGCATTTGAACAGCAGCGCACAGCCTATTTGCCGAATGTGGGGGATGTGCATCCAAACCAGCTTGGATACCGTATCATGGCTAATGAAATGCTGAAAAGTTATAGCGGCAATGAGGCACTCAGTTTGCCAATCGATGCAATGCCGGCCCCAAACCCGAAAACGTTTGAAGAAATACTGCAGCTGCAAAGAGAGTCAGCTGTAGAAGAAGTGCCGTATATCTCACTGCATACGCTGAATCAACCGCTACCGATATTTGTATAAAAAGAAAAAGCATTCCATCAAGAATTTCTTGAAGGAATGCTTTTTTATGTTCAATTACTCGCTAATTTTAACGTCACGTAATTGATAAATGCTGTCAGTACCAACGTTGAAGCCGGAAACTTTATCAGATACACCAGTTAAAGTGTAAGGGTGTAATACGAATGCCATTGGCGACTCGTCTGAGATCAGTTGTAAAGCTTCTTTGTAGATAGCTTCACGTGCAGTTGGATCTGCTTCACGACGACCGTTTTCTAATAATTCATCTACTTTTTCGCTTGTGTAGAATGAACGGTTACCTGGGTCACCATGTTGTGAAGAGTGGAATAATGCATATAGACCGTAGTCCGCATCACCAGTCGGGTTAGACCAGCCTAAGATGAACATATCGTGCTCACCGGCAGCTGTTTTTTCCAAGTATGAACCGAATTCCATTACTTCGATTTCAGCTTGAATGTTTAATTTTTTCAAGTTTTCCTGTAAAACAATTGCAACTTGTTGACGAGCTGGATTGTCATTCGTCCAAATTGTAGTTTTAAAGCCGTCCGCATAGCCTGCTTCTTCAAGTAATGCTTTCGCTTCATCCATGTTGTAAGCCATTGAAGTCACATCTTCTGTGTATCCGAAAATACCAGGAGCTAATGGTGAAATCGCAGGAATACCAAAGCCTTCATAAATACCTTCGATTAAAGTTGGGCGGTCGATTGCTTTAGAGATTGCTTGACGTACTTTTGGATCGTTGAAAGGCTCTTTTTCAGTATTGAAGCCAAGGTATGTTAAAGAAGAAGAAGCCGTTTCTAATACAGAAGCTTCATCAAAACTATTAACATTTGCTACTTGAGCAGGCTCTACTGCACCGATGATGTGTGCATAACCTGATTCTAATTCCGCAACACGAGTAGCTCCTTCAGGTACTACTTTGAATGTTACAGAATCAATGTGTGCCGGAGTGCCAGCGTATTCTGCGTATTTAACTAACTTAATTTCAGTACCCGGAGTCCAGCTTTCAAATTTGAATGGACCAGTACCAACAGGGTTTGTTCCGATTACAGAACCCGCATTGACTGATGAATCAGCTTCCATTGCAGCGTAATCTTCTTCAATTGATTTTGGTGAAATGATGCTGCCACCATTATGCGTTAAATGAGCAAGTAATGGTGAGAACGGGTATTCAGTTACAAATTGAACAGTAGATTCATCTACTACTTTAACTTCTGTTACCATCTCAAATAAGAAAGCACGTGGAGATGCAACTTCCGGATCTAATAAACGGTCGAATGAAGCCTTTACAGCCTCAGCGTTAAATTCTTCACCGTCATGGAAAGTAACACCTTGTTTAAGCTTGAATTCCCAAGTTACATCGTCTACTTGAGTCCAAGATTCTGCAAGACCAGGTACTAATTCCCCGTCTGCATCACGGTTTACTAAAGTTTCATAAAGGTTTGATTGAATGTTAGATGATGGTACGTCATTTGAACCATGTGGATCCAATGAACTTGCATCAGATAACTCGGCGATAATTAAGTCGCCGCCACCCGCAGCCTCCTCTGTAGTACCAGAGTCAGTATTTGTTTCAGTTCCAGTGTCTCCGCTATCTTTTGATGTGTCTTCTGAATCATCTCCGCCGGCACATGCTGCTAGCACAAGTGCAAGTGTAAATGTAAGAAGTAGCATCCATAGCGACTTTTTAGAAAATGACATGTTGGAAGTCCCCCCATTTAGTTGATTTTAGAATATTACAAAAATGTAATTTCTGTTAATAGAATAGCACATGATCCCATAGCATCAAATACAAAAAAGAAAAAAACTTTTTTAAGTAGAAAAATTATGTATTTTATAGTATCTTATTATAATATTGTTAAATTCAGAAAAATGATAAAAATATAACAGAACCAAGTTTTTGGTTATATTTCCAGATAAAAGTATATTATATAGGTATAACTTTTGAACTAAAAAACATAAAAATATTAAAATATTCTGAATTTTAGTAAAAAAATATTATGTTGAAATGTTCAGATTTCACTCTATATACTAATGCTTATACAAATTTAATATTGTTGTAAGAAGGAAAATAAAATTTGAAAGGGTGAATTATATGAGTACAACACAAACAGAACAAAATCCTTCTACTGTGAGAAAAAGCAATCCCCGAGCTGAAGCATTTAAAACGTTTATGAAGCGTCTATTAAAAAATAAAGCGGCAGTAGTTGGTGGAATCATTATTCTTTTTATCATTTTAGTAGGGATATTTGGACCATTTTTAGTAAAGACAGATCCGAATGCTCAAAATATTTTAAACAAACTGCAACCACCTTCAAAAGAGCATTGGTTTGGTACTGATAACTTCGGGCGGGACATTTTCTCCAGGATTGTTAACGGTACGAAGCTGACGCTGACGGTTGGATTTTTATCCGTATTTATTGGCGGAGTTATCGGAGTCGTCATAGGAATTATAGCGGGATACTATGGAGGGGCAGTAGATACAATTACGATGCGTCTTATGGATATTTTGCTGGCATTCCCTGGTATTTTACTGGCACTTGCGATTGTATCAGTATTAGGCGGCAGTTTAATAAACGTAATTATTGCGGTTGGAATATTCTCGATACCGGCATTCGCCCGTATTGTCCGAGGTTCGACCTTACAAGTGAAAAAACTCGAGTACATTGATGCAGTCAAAGCACTCGGTGCATCAGATATCCGCATCATCTTTAAGCATATTTTACCGAATATTATGTCACCTATTATCGTACAGGCAACGATGCGTATTGCAACGGCGATTCTGACAGCTTCCGGTTTGGCATTCCTAGGTTTAGGCGCACAGCCGCCAGCAGCGGAATGGGGAGCTATGTTAAGTGATGGTCGTGCGTTTATGCATAATGCGGGACATATGGTATTAATTCCTGGAATGATGATTGTTATCGTAGTATTGGCATTTAATATTTTTGGTGACGGGTTACGTGATGCACTTGATCCGAAGATGAAACAATAGGAGGTGGAACAGTAAATGACTAAATATATTATTCGTCGTTTATTACAAACGATTCCCGTACTGTTTGGGGTTTCAATTTTAGTATTTTCATTGATGTTCCTAATTCCTGGAGATCCTGCCCAAGTAATGGCAGGGGAAGGTGCATCTGAACAAACGGTAGAAAATCTACGTGAAAAACTGGGTCTGAATGATCCGCCATATGTGCAATACGGCCGGTTTTTAGGAAATGCCCTGCAAGGTGATTTAGGAAATTCCATTCGCAGCGGACGCCCGGTAATGGATGAAATTCAGGCACGTTTTTGGATTACAGTTGAGGTATCTGTATATGCCACAATTTTAGCTGTATTTATCGGTTTAATTGCCGGAATCATTTCGGCAGTTCGCCATTATACACTTACCGATGTATCGATCATGATTGTCGCACTTTTCGGTCTTTCAATGCCGAACTTCTGGTTAGGTTTACTCTTGATCCAATGGTTTGCATTAGGGAACCTGCCATTCGATATGGACCTGCCCGAATTTCTGAAAATGCGTCCTTCCGGATGGGGAGATTCATGGCGCCAAATTATTTTACCTGTCGTAACACTGGGGACAGGGGGAGCAGCAATCATTGCTCGTATGACACGTTCGTCAATGCTTGAAGTAATCGGTCAGGATTATATCCGTACTGCTCGTGCAAAAGGTGTATCAGAACGTATCGTTATTTACCGCCATGCACTGAAAAATGCGCTGATTCCTGTTGTAACAGTTATTGGTCTGGAATTTGGCGGTTTCTTGGGCGGTGCTGTATTAACTGAGACGATTTTTGCTATCAACGGCATGGGACGTCTCACAATTGATGCAATCAGGCAACGGGATTTCCCGATTGTTCAAGGTACTGTACTTGTAATTTCACTATTATTCGTAATTGTAAACCTGCTTGTTGATATTTCTTACAAGTTCTTAAATAAACGAATTGACTTGAACTAATGAAAAGAGGTGTGGCAAATGAATGAAATGGAAAACATTTTAGTCGTAAACAATTTACAAACTTCTTTCGGCACGGATGCGGGAGAAGTACGTGCTGTTGATGGTGTAAGCTTTACTGTTCCAAAGGGTAAAACAATCGGGATTGTAGGAGAGTCCGGTTCCGGAAAAAGTATCACATCACTTTCAATACTGCGCTTACTTGCATCAAACGGTAAAACGAAAGGCGGCGAAGTTCTTTTTAAAGGGAAGGACTTGCTGAAGCTTTCTGAAAAAGCGATGCGTGATATTCGGGGAAACCAGATTTCTATGATTTTCCAAGAGCCGATGACATCGTTAAACCCGGTTTATACAGTTGGCCAGCAGATTAGTGAAACAATCCGGATCCATAAAAAACTGGACAAAAAAGCAGCGATGCAGCAATCCGTAGAGATGCTGAAGCTTGTAGGTATTCCATCACCCGAAAAGCGTGTTAAGCAATACCCGCACGAACTTTCAGGGGGGATGCGTCAACGTGTAATGATCGCGATGGCACTGGCATGCGACCCGGAAATTTTAATTGCGGATGAGCCTACAACAGCGCTGGACGTAACGATACAAGCGCAAATTCTGGAACTGATAAAAGACCTGCAAAACCGTTTAGGCATGTCTGTTATTATGATTACCCATGATTTAGGTGTAGTAGCGGAAACATGTGATTATGTGGCAGTAATGTATGCAGGACAAGTTGTAGAATACTCAGATGTCCGATCATTATTCAAAAATCCGAAGCATCCATATACGTTAGGCTTACTTAATTCATTGCCACGTCACGATGTGGAACAGGAAAAACTGATTCCGATTAAAGGAATGGTGCCAAGCCCGCATGAAATGCCGGTAGGATGCCGCTTTGCTCCACGTTGCCCTGTTGCAATCGAGCTTTGCCATAAAAAACAGCCGGATTTACTGAATACAGATGACAACAGTTCAGAGCAGATCCGCTGTTGGATGTATTCGGATGAATGGGATGGAGAATCGGAGGTGACGCTATATGGCGAAAAAAGAACTGTTAAAGGTTGAAGGACTAAAACAGTATTTCCCGATTAAGGGAGGATTTCTGGGCCGTACAGTCAACCACGTAAAAGCGGTAGATGATATTTCCTTTACGATTTATGAAGGAGAGACTGTCAGCATTGTAGGAGAATCGGGCTGTGGTAAATCTACGACAGGCCGTGCGATTTTACGTTTGGAAGAGCCGACAGATGGTTCCGTAGTATTTCAGGGGACGGATATTACGAAAATTCCGAAAGGCGAAATGCGTAAATTCCGCAAAGATCTGCAAATCATTTTCCAGGATCCGTATGCTTCGATCAATCCGCGTCAGACAGTTGCAAGTGTGCTGAACGAAGCGATGCATATTCAAAATGTACTGCCGCCAAATCAGCGACGTGCCCGTATTGAACAACTGCTTGAAACGGTTGGATTACGACCATATCAGGCAGACCGCTACCCGCATGAATTCTCGGGTGGTCAACGTCAGCGTATCGGTATTGCCCGTGCGCTCTCGGTTGATCCAAAACTGATTATTTGTGATGAAGCGGTATCTGCGCTGGACGTATCGATTCAGGCGCAAGTGCTGAATTTACTGGAAGAGCTGCAAAATGAATACGGTTTAACTTATTTATTCATCTCGCATGACCTAGGGGTGGTACGTCATATTTCGGATCGTATTATCGTAATGTATTTAGGGAAAATTGTAGAGATTGCCGATAAAACAAGCCTGTTCGAAAACCCGCAGCATCCTTATACGAAAGCATTATTATCAGCGATTCCCGTGCCGGACCCGGATGCTGTAAAAAGCCGTATTGTTTTAAAAGGTGATGTGCCGTCACCTATCGATCCGCCACAAGGCTGCCGATTCCATACACGCTGTCCATTTGCGACAGATAAGTGCAGAACGGAAGAACCTGTTTTGCGTACATCTTCCATTATGAAGAATACGCATGAAGCGGCATGCCACTACATGGAAGAAATTTCAGCCGGCAAAATGGCTGTAAAGCAGTAATTATCGAAACCACATCGTACGAACGAATATTCGTACGATATGGTTTTTTTATTTTCGCTCATGTACACTTATAGTTATAAGATAGGAGGCGGTATTCATGAAAATTTTCCATACAGCAGATTGGCATTTAGGAAAAATAGTACAAGGTGTATCGATGACGAAAGACCAGCAATTTGTGCTTGAACAGTTTATCGAAGAAATCAGAAAAGAAAAGCCGGATGTCATTATTATAGCCGGAGATTTGTATGATCGGTCAGTACCACCGACAGATGCGATCCAACTTTTAAATAAAACATTGAAAGAAATTTTAGTCGATGAAAAAACGCCGATTTTAGCAATCGCTGGAAATCATGATAGCGCTACACGTTTAAATTTTGGCAGTGAATTTATGAAGGCGAGCGGTTTACATATCGTCGGTCATTTAGAAAAGAATATCGATCCGGTCATCATGCATGATGAATACGGGGAAGTTCATTTTTATTTAGTTCCTTTTGCAGAGCCGTCAATTGTACGGGCATTATTTGACGATCAGTCCATTACGTCGCATGAAGCGGCGATGGCGAAAATCATTGAACAGATTAAGCGGACAATGGATAATACGAAACGCAATATTATCGTCGGGCATGCGTTCATTACAAAAGACGGGATGCCGGAGCCGAATACAAGTGACTCCGAACGTAAATTGACGATTGGCGGGACGGAATGTATCAGCTCAGTATTATTCGAACCGTTCTGTTATACAGCGTTAGGACATTTACATCAGGCGCACTTTGTCGCAAACGAGAAAATTCAATATTCCGGATCGCCGCTTAAGTATTCAGAATCTGAAGTGACACATAAAAAGGGTTTTTTGATTGTCGATTTAAAAGAAGACGGAACAGTGGCGATTGAAAAAAGAATGCTTACCCCAGTGCGGGACATGCGCATTGTGACAGGAATGCTTGAAGATATATTGCAGCATAAAGTAAATGACGATTATGTATTTGTTAAATTACAGGATGAACATTATGTGAAAGGTGCTGCCGAACTTGTCCGCACTGTTTATCCGAATGCTTTGCATATTGAACGAACAGTTGTGTATGAACAGCTTGAACAGCATGCGACGACAATGAACCGTGTTCAAATGGATGATTCGGAACTGTTTGAGCTATTTTATACGGAAATGACAGGCAAGCCTTTAAGTGATGAAATTAAAGAGATTTATACTGAGGTTTTAGAGCAGCTGATCGAAAATGAACGTGAAAAACAGGAGGTGCTGTAACGATGAAACCAATCAGATTATCGATGACAGCATTTGGACCGTATCATCAAAGGGAAGTCATAGATTTTACAAAACTCCATGAACATGGAATTTTTGTCGTTTCCGGTGCAACCGGCGCGGGGAAAACGACTATTTTCGATGCGATTACATTTGCACTTTATGATTCCGGAAGTGGAGAGGATCGGGAAAAGTCGCTGTTTTTGCGCAGTGATTTTGCGGATGAATCAGTTGATACGGAAGTCGAACTTGAATTTGAAGTACGCGGTCGCCTTTACCGTATTTGGCGGAAGTTTGGTCATGACGGTGCAAGTGCAAAGCGCGAGTTTTTTGAGATTACCGATGGGGTCATTGTACCCGCTGTTGAAAAGTTTCAAGTGAAGCTCATTCAGTCGAAAGTCGAAGAACTGATCGGCTTAACGCAGTCCCAATTTAATCAGATCGTTATGCTGCCGCAAGGGGAATTTCAAAAGCTCCTCACATCGGAATCAAAGCATAAAGAGGAGATTTTCCGGAAAATATTCAAAACGGAACGCTTTACGAAAATGGTGGAACTGCTGAAAGAGAAAAAGAATAGTGCTGAAAAACATTATGAACAAGCAAAGATGCAACAGGACAACACAATTCATGAAATCCGGTCCCGACTCCCACATAGAGAGTCTGAACTGTTTTCATCGCTGAACAATGATGTTATTAATCTGTACCAAGTAAAGAGTGCCTTACTGACAGAACAGCAACATTACGAAAATCAATGTACAGCATTAAAAGAGGAATATGATTCTTCAAAAAAGGAGTTAAAAAAGTTAGTTAAAACATTGAATGATCAAAGGCTGTTAAATGAGCGGATTGAAAAGTTTCTAATGCGGAAAGCGCGGCTCGAAGAATTACTCGAACAAAAGGATAAAATACAAGCAGAACAGCAGAAACTTGTACTGGCCAAAAAGGCTAATCAGATAGAGCCGTTAGAACGTGAATACGTGAAGGTGAAACGGCAGCTTGAACAAGCGGAAGTCTCCTTGCAAAAAGCAAAGGCTGACTATGAACGTGCACAGTCACAACTTCAGCAGGCGACAGATCACTATCAGGAGCAAAAGCAGCAAGAACCGTTGTTGGATAACTATACGAAATCAATTTCGCAGCTTGAACAGCTTGTACCGATCTATCAATCAATTAATACACAACGGGAAAATGTGTCAATGCTTGCTGAAAACCAAAAAAACGCAAAGCAATTATTTGATAAGCTGCAAAACGAAGCATCCTCTTTAAAAGAAAAATATCAACAGCAGCAAGCCATCATCAATGAACTGGAAGATGCGACAGTAACGTACCATGAAACATACGAAGCACATGCTGCATTAACACGGAAAATTGAAATGGTAAAAGAAGTGGATGCAATTCAGATGAATGTCGATGCTTTAGTGAAACAGCTTGCCGGTAAAAAACAAATTGCTGATGAAGCCCAACAGAAGCTGCAAAATATGGAGCAGCAATTACGCAGCAATCAGGCATCCTTTTTAGCAGCATCATTACAGCATGGTGAAGCATGTCCTGTATGTGGAAGCACAGAGCACCCAGCTGTTCATAACAGCGAAGCAGTTGTCATTGACGACAATGTATTGGCACAGCTCCGTCAGGAAGGCGATCGGGCGATGCAAAGTTTTTACCAGGTCAATTCGAAAGTAGATGTGGAAAAGGCAACATTGGAGCAGAAAAGAAGTGCGCTTCATTCACTTGGCGCAGAGCCTTCACAACTACATGAATATGAACAGCGATTAACCGAGCTGACTGCGCAATTGACGAAGCAGAAACAGCAGCAGGCACAGCTTATCACTGAAAAGAAAGCGATGGCACAGCTTTCAGAAAATAGAGAAGTGCTGCAAGGTCGCATTGAAAAAGGGCAGCAATATGTAATCGATATCGATAAACAATATGCACAGGAAAAAGGGAAGCTTGAGCAAAGCGAGCAGTCATTATTGCCTCAGTTTTCTACATTGGATGAAGTAACAATTGAATTGGCAAGCCAGCAGCAAAAACATGGCCAGTTAAAAATTGCGATTCAAAATGCACTTGAAGCGATGCAAAAAATGCAATTGGATGAAAAATCCTGTGAAGTGAATCATCTGCATGCGAAAAATCTTGTAGGAGAGAAACAGCAGGAATCTACTTCAGCACAAAAAGCATTTGAGTCAGCATTGCAGCAGGAAGGTTTCGATTTAGAAACGTATAAGAGTGCGTTATTACCTTTAAATGTACAGCAGCAAATTCAGGATGCGGTTGAAGCGTATAAGCAAAATGTGCATACATTATCTGTTCAAATTGCCGAGGAAGAACCTTTACTTGAAGGAAAAGAACAAGCCGATTTAACGGCGTGTGAGCAACAGATTCATGAGCTGAATGAGCAGATCGAGGCACAGTATTCCAAAATAACACTGATCCAGTCCTATGTGGAGCAATGTAAGGAGACAAGCGATAAACTTGACCAATCAGCACAGCAGATTGAAAGTTATAAAGCGAAACTGATGCAAGTCGAACATGTTTATAATTTAATTCGTGGTCAAAATGATGCGAAAATTTCATTTGAACGGTTTGTACAAATGGGCTATTTGGAAAAAGTGACACATGCGGCAAATGAACGTTTGCGTGTCCTATCTAATGGCCAGTACTTCCTGAAATCTACAGGAAGGAAAGAAGGAAATGCCCAAAGCGGACTCAGCATTGATGTATATGACAGTCATACAGGGCAAACGCGGGATGTAAAAACACTGTCCGGCGGTGAAAAATTCAACGCCTCACTCTCATTGGCGTTAGGTATGGCCGATGTTATTCAAAGTGTTCAGGGAAGTGTGCATATCGATACAATGTTTATAGATGAAGGCTTCGGTACTTTGGATGAGGAAGCGTTAAGAAGGGCAATCGATATATTGATCGACCTTCAGCAAACAGGCCGCTTAATCGGCGTCATTTCCCATGTGGCAGAACTGAAAGCAGCAATGCCCGCCATTTTACAAGTGCAAAAGCTAAAAGAAGGTTACAGTAAAACAGAGATTATCATTAAATAAGAAAGACACATTTCCCTCCAGAAAGCGGGAAATGTGTTTTTTGCATTAACGTTTTGGAGTTCGTCGTGTAGTTGCTGGTTGGGGAGTTGATTTTTTGCTGTCCATCATTTTTTTTATGATCGGATACACGATTGGTCCATATTTAATTGCTGTCTTAATGAGTTTATTTAATTTCATTAGTAAACACTCCTTAACGAAAACATTTCGTATAAAAAATATACCCAAATCAGGAGCTGTTATAAACATTACCGTAAAACTTTAATCGCTTGAATGAGATTCCATATTGCCAGGATGAACGTAAACACAACTAATAGAATAAATCCGATAAAATGCGAACTGATGAAAAAATCCTGTATACTCAGGGTCAAAGTATCATTCCAGGAAAGAACAGAGGTTAAAAAGTAAATCGTATACAAAATCCCTAACACTATCGGAATAAGTTGGGAAATAAAAGCTTTTTTAGAATGGTCTTTAACGGCATTATCTTTTGTAACAATAAATATAATCAACGGTAAAATAAACGGTGCAAAATAAAAGCTCAAATAGCTCAGTGCACTTAACCCTTTCGATTCCATTATTTATCACTCCTTCGCCTCTAGTATATGTAATTCTAGTACATTTAAAAATAATAGCTGTTGAAAGTTGTAAAAATATTCGTTACAATGAGCATGTTCAAACAATAAAAATTAGATGTACCACAAGGGGTGCCGAGAAAGTCGGCTGAGATTGTGCACGGGATTGCACTGACTCTTTGAACCTGTAAGTTAGCACTTGCGTAGGGATGTGGATAGAATCCGACTGTTCAAACGATAGTCAGGCTTTTGTCCTGATTATCGTTTTTTGCTTTTTCTAGATACCTGGAAGAAGTAAAAGTTCCATTCTATCCCTCTTCACTTTTGTTACATCGGATAAAAGAAAGGGGCATTGTTATGGACAGAAAGAAATTATTGATGATGGTGGAAATAGCGATATTTGCTGCCATCGGACTTGTATTGGATCAAGTATCTTTTAAAATGTGGGCACAAGGCGGGTCCATCAGCTTTGTAATGGTACCGATTATGTTAATGGCCATCCGTTGGGGATTAACGGCAGGACTTGCAACAGGCTTGCTGATCGGCATTATGCAAATGATGTTCGGGGCTTATATTGTACACTGGCTTCAGGCAATTTTGGATTATGGTCTTGCCTTTACAGTAGTAGGATTAGCAGCAATTGTAAGAAAGCCGTTATTACAGGCAACACAATCGCTTAATAAAGTGAAAATGGCACTTTATATCGTCATTGGAGCACTTATAGGTGGTGCTTTAAGATTTGTTTCGCACTTGCTTGCAGGTGTCGTGTTCTTTAAAGAATATGCAGGCGATGATAATGTATGGGCCTATTCAATTATTTACAACAGTACTTATATGGTACCTGCTACAATACTGACGGCAATTATCGCAGTTATTTTATTCACATCTGCACCCCGCTTACTGCAAAAAGTAAAAACAACATAACGATTAAAAAGCTTAAGGCTTGCAGCGAGGAATAATTCTCCAGCTGCAAGTTTTTTCCTCATTATATAGTAGAAAGTCGTACTAAATTAGTAATAAAACGCCAAATTTTAAAATCCTTGAACAATTACAACCGATTTTAAGTATGCTATAGTTAAGGGTAGACATTGTTTAAGAGGAAGGAAGTTACACATGATTGTTACTACTCAAGAAGAAATACAGGCGTTTAAAAAAATTGGACGCATTTGTGCTGAAATTCGTGAGGCGATGAAAGCTGCGACAGTACCTGGCGTGACAACGAAAGAATTGGATGAAATTGCTGGCCGTATGTTTGCGGAAGCAGGCGCGGTTTCCGGTCCTAAAGGCGAGTATGATTTTCCGGGATATACATGCATTTCAGTAAATCACGAAGTTGCACATGGTATTCCAGGTAACAAGGTTATTAAGGAAGGCGATATCGTAAACATTGATGTTTCGGGCTCTTTAAACGGGTATTTTGCAGACACAGGTATTTCTTTTGTCGTTGGTGAAGGTTATGAAGATAAAGAAAAACTTTGCTCTGTAGCAAAATCAGCATTTGATCGTGCAATGACAAAGGTTAAAGCAGGTTCAAAATTAAATCAGATCGGTAAAGCGGTAGAGCGTGAAGCACGTGATCACGGTTTGACAGTAATTATGAACTTAACTGGCCATGGTTTAGGTAAATCATTACACGAAGAGCCAAACCATGTATTGAACTATTACGATGCTTGGGATACAACGATCATGAAAGAAGGTATGGTGTTAGCAGTTGAGCCGTTCATTTCGGCGAAGGCTGAACATATCGTGGAGTCAGGTGACGGCTGGACATTCATTACACCGGACAAATCATTAGTTGCCCAAATCGAACACTCGATTATCGTAACAAAAGATAAACCGATCATTTTAACAACATTGGAAGACTAAGCTATAAACGCGGGGCATACATAAGTGCACCCGCGTTTTTTGTTCTATAAAAACTAGGTGAAAACATAAAATAATCAAATGATTCAAATAAATGACTGCAACAATTACCAATTCCATACACTTTCAAGTAAAATATACATAAATATATGGAGTAGGGGAGGCAGCACTATTTGAAAAAGCTAAAAGATGTGGATTTATCGCAAAAACTGGAGAAGGAAATCTATAAGAAGCAATTGAAAGCTTTACAATACGAAATGCTAAATGCCCAGCAGTTTTTATTCAACAATAAAATCGGACTTATTATTGCATTTGAAGGAATGGATGCAGCGGGTAAAGGGGGAGCGATCAAGCGATTAACAGAACGCATTGATCCGCGCGGGTTAATGGTCTGGCCGATCTCCGCCCCTCAGCCCCATGAAATGCGGTATCATTATATGCAACGTTTCTGGAGAAAGTTGCCGCAGCATGGTCAGATCGCCATTTTCGACCGCTCCTGGTATGGGCGGGTACTTGTGGAGCGCATAGAAGGATTTGCTGAAGAAGCGGAATGGAAACGTGCTTATGACGAAATTAACAGCTTTGAGAAGCAACTGACAGATGAAGATTATATAATGATAAAATTTTGGATTCATATCGACTCGGATGAACAGCTTCAGCGTTTTAATGAAAGAGCTGCAGATCCGTACAAGTCATGGAAACTAACAGCCGAAGATTGGCGGAACCGTGATAAATTTGATTTATACTGCGAGGCAGCAGATGAAATGTTCGAAAAAACCGATTCTGAAAACGCCCCTTGGCACTTAATACCAGGGAACGACAAAAACTATGCACGTGTTCAAGTACTAAAAGAAACAATAGCCCATATAGAAAAAGAAATTACTAAACGGGGTATGAAGCTGACGAACATTTTCGGGAAAGATACTGAAACAGCTGCAGATAAAGAAAAAACGGAATCTATAGATATAAAGCCAAAGCCTGTAAAATTAAAAAAGAAAAAGTTGAAAAAACAGTAGGCAAGCTTTGAAATGAAATGAAGGTGGTTCAATGAAAAGCTTATTCAAGCTATTTCACAAGAAGGAGGGTCCAATGGTTCGACTTATTGGGCAACAATGTTCGCTTCGCACATTCACGCCGTCCGATGCGAAAGGGTTGGCAAAATTATTAAGAGACAATAAAATGTATTGGTCCGAATTTGAGCCATTACATCGTGATGAATTTTATACCGAACAAGTACAGTATAATAAAATTTTGGAAAGCATACATTTGCTGCAGTCAAACCGGGAGTTTTCTTTCGGGATTTTTTACAATGCGACAGGCCAGTTGATCGGGCATATTTCACTTTATTCCATTAAACGTTTACCCTATTCAAGCGGTTTTATCGGATATTCGATGGATGAGAATTTCACAGGCAGAGGTATTGTGACTGAAGCGGTACGTCTAGTTATGGAATTTGCTTTTAATACATTGAATCTTCATAGAATAGAGGCATATGTGGCACCACCGAATTCGGCTTCAATTCGTGTATTGGAAAAGGCGGGATTTACAAGGGAAGGGCTATTGCGGGAGCTGTTATATATAAACGGAAAATGGGTCGACCATTATATGTACGCCATTTTGCAGCGGGAATACAAAGAAGCTGCATTATAAAAAAGCGGGAGTGCTCATTCATTGAATTTGATGAGCACTCCCGCTTATTACTTAATATTTATTTTTGATCGACTGAACCGTCCGTTACTAAATCCAGCTTTCCTGTTGCAGGGTCGATAATAAGACCATGTACCGGAACACCTTTTGGCATTAATGGATGGGTTCTGACTAAGTCAACACTTTTTAATACACTTGTTTCAACATCCCCAAAACCGCATAACCATTCTTTTAAATCAAATCGAGCATAATTGATGACATCGATCGTTTCCTGTTTAACTCCGCGTTCTAGCATATGACCGATCATGACGTTCGGATCAACTGCACTCATCCCGCAGTCGTAGTGGCCGATAATATATACTTCATCCGCCTGTAATTCATAAACCGCTACAAGTAAACTACGCATAATCCCGCCGAATGGGTGATTTACGATTGCTCCTGCACTTTTTACAACTTTGACATCCCCGTTGCGCAAGTTCATTGCTTTAGGTAGTAATTCAACTAAACGCGTATCCATACAAGTTAAAACAACAATTTTTTTGTCAGGATATTTTGTTGTAGCATACTGTTCATACTGTTTTTCATCTACGAATTTTCCGTTATACTCTAAAATTGTTTGTAATGCAGACATTTGTTCTTCATACCCCTTTCGATTCTTTATTAATTTTAAAATATTTTTTAGATAATTCAAACAAATGCGCATTAATAAAGTTAAAATTCTACTAAATAGAGAGAAGTATAGTAATAAATCGCCATCAAAAAACAACCACTCGATAGAGTGGTTGTAAAAATGTTAATGATGATGGTGGCCATCCAATGATTTTTCGTTTGGTGCAAATGTGTTTGCCTTTGAATCTACTATAACAGAGTCGTGTGATTGTAAACCGATACGTAAGTACATAATAAACATAAATAAGAATACAAGAAGTATTACCGTAAATCCTAACACTACCGTATAGTAATCGGATAAGAACGGATAATGGTGATCAAACATTATAAAAACTCCTCTCTATTTTAGTGATAACAATCATTAACCAATTATAACCTAATAAATTGGAACATTGTAGGGTAATTTAGTTAGTTAATGTAGAAAAAATTGTAAATATGGCGACATCTTGAAATTTAAATGATCTTTGAAAGAAGGATTTGATAAAGCTGTTAAAATGCCCAGTTCCCATTACGGAAAACAGGTTCAGCCTGTCCGTCTGCTGTAATTCCATCAATATTCATCTGTTCAGAGCCGATCATGAAGTCGACATGTGTAATACTTTCGTTTAAACCGTTAGCTTTTAGCTCATCACGTGACATCGACTTTCCGCCCTCGATACAAAATGCATAGGCGCTGCCGATTGCCAAATGGTTTGATGCATTTTCATCGAATAATGTATTGTAGAATAAAATATTCGATTGTGAAATTGGAGAATGGAATGGAACAAGTGCTACTTCTCCTAAATAATGTGAACCTTCATCTGTAGCAACAAGATTTTTTAACACTTCTTCACCTTGCTCGGCTTCTACTTTAACAATGCGCCCGTTTTCAAATGTAAGTTTGAAGTTGTCGATAATATTGCCGCCATAGCTTAATGGTTTAGTACTAGATACATACCCGTTTACACCATCTTTATGCGGTACTGTAAAAACTTCTTCAGTTGGCATATTAGCCATGAACTCTTCGCCTTTTTCGTTGACACTGCCTGCCCCGCACCATAAATGTCCTTTAGGAAGCTCGATTGTCAAATCTGTTCCCGGAGCTGTATAATGCAATTTCGCATAGTTTTTATTGTTTAAGTAATCAACTTTTTCATGCAAGTTGTCATTATGCTGCGCCCAAGCTGCTACCGGGTTATCCAGATCCGCACGTGTCGCTTTAAAGATGGCATCCCATAATGCATCTACTTGCTTTTCTTCCGGTAAATCCGGGAATACTTTACGAGCCCATTGTTTTGATGGAGCTGCAATAACTGTCCAGCTGATTTTATCTGACTGAACATATTGGCGGTACTTGTTTAACGCAGTACCAGAGGCTTTTTGGAATGCTGCAATACGTTTTGAATCAATTCCCGACAGTAAATCCGGACTTTGAGATACGATGCTCATAAATGCCGCACCCTCTTCAGCAAGCCATTCACGCTCCTGCACTTTCCAAGGCGGGAAGAAATCGAAAGAATCATCCGGTGCCAACTCATATCGAGTACGTGTAATTTGATCATCTGTATAATCTACAAATACTTGTTTAGCGCCACTTTCATAAGCGATTTTTGTCACTGCTTGTACAAACGGTGCTGATTCGATAGAAGCCGCAATATACAAGTATTGATTCGGATGAATATTAACACCGATTTTTACTGCGAGTTCTGCGTATTTCGTTAAATTTGCTTCGAACATAGAATTCATTGATCCATTCCTCCAATAATTATCTTAAAAATTAGTTAATTCCCGACACATTAATCGTCACATTCCAGCTTAGAAAAGAACAATAATGTGTCAAAAACAAAAAAATCTTCTTATATCTAGTGTAAAGGAAGTTAATAAAAATTTAAATATACCGAAATAAAGAAAAGACATCGTAATTTGGAGGTAATACATATGGATATATCATCAGTCGTTGGGGTTATCATCGCCTTTATCGCCCTGTTAGTCGGGATGTTCTTAAAAGGCGTTACACCGGAAGTGTTAATAAACCCTGCTGCGATTTTAATAATTATTTTCGGTACGATTGCTGCAGTGACAATCGCTTTCCCGATGAAGGAATTAAAAAGAATTCCAAAGCTTTTTAAAATTTTATTTTCAGAAACAAAACTCGCAAGTGATATCGACTTGATCAGAATGTTTTCGCAATGGGCTGACCTGGCTCGCCGTGAGGGATTATTGGCATTAGAAAGCAAAGCCGTTGAAGTTGAAGATCCTTTTTTAAAAAATGGTCTAACATTAGCGATCGATGGTCAAAACGCTGACTATATTCGCGATGTGTTAACAGAGGAAGTTGAAGCGCTGGAAGACCGCCATGCAAGTGGAGCAGGTATTTTCTCGCAAGCAGGTACATATGCACCGACACTTGGGGTACTGGGTGCTGTAATCGGTCTTATTGCTGCATTAAAAGATATGTCTGATATTGATAAATTGGGTACAGCTATATCCGCTGCCTTTGTTGCAACATTATTGGGTATTTTCACTGGTTATGTTTTATGGCATCCGTTTGCCAACAAGTTAAAACGTAAATCTGCTGTAGAAGTTAAGCAAAAGCTGATGATGATTGAAGGAATTTTATCTGTACTTGAAGGTGAAGCACCTCGTGTAATCGAGCAGAAGCTGGCTTCATATTTAACGATGGAAGAACGTAAGCAAATTACCGAAAGCGGGGCGGGTGGCCTTGGCAAAGAAGCGTAAAAGACATAAAAAGCATGAGGAGCATATTGACGAGTCCTGGTTAGTACCTTATGCAGATATATTAACGTTATTACTGGCATTATTTATTGTACTTTTTGCATCAAGCTCAGTGGATGAGAGAAAACTGGAGCAAATGTCGGCAGTATTTAATAATATTTTTACCGGTGGCACAGGTGTAATGGACAACTCATCAGTCGTACAAACACCTGATAATTCCACAACGGGAATATCCAATTATATGGAGGATCAGGAACGTCTCCATGAAACGCAAGATCGTGTAGACGAGTTTATTGCGATTAATGAACTGGAAGAACAGTTTGAAACGAAAATGACAGAAGAAGGATTACTGATCACCATCCGGGACAGTATTTTATTCGATATGGGGCGAGCGGATGTAAAGGCGGAGTACGATACAATTGCTGATGAGCTTGCTCAATTATTAATGTTTGATCCACCACGTAATATTGTCATTACAGGTCATACAGACAATGTACCGATCAATACCGCTGAATTTGATTCTAACTGGGATCTGTCAGTTATGCGTGCAGTCAATTTCATGAAGGAAATCGTTATGGGGAATGAAGGCCTTGATTCCAAGTACTTCAGTGTAAAAGGTTTTGGAGAGTTCCAGCCGATTGCTACGAATGATACAGAAGAAGGCAGAGCTAAAAACCGTCGTGTTGAAGTGCTCGTACAGCCACGAATCGCAGAAAATGGCGATGTGATTGTAGAATAGTGAGAAAGCTGTTTGGAAAGGGAAACCTTCCAGACAGCTTTTTTTATGAAAATTTATGACTCATAAAAGAAGAAAGTACTTCCATACTACTCGAAATGAAAAGACTTCGTATTAAATTGACATTGTATAAACAAAAGTTTATAATAATAAACAAATGTTTGATTCGAGGTGATAAAGTTGAATGAAAAGGAAAAATTAATTTTTCAATTAATAAAAAGAAATCCCTACTTATCACAACAGGAAATGGCAGAACAACTTGGAATGTCCAGGCCGGCGCTTGCCAATATGATCTCATCGCTTATAAAACGAGGGGAAATTTTAGGACGTGCTTATGTTTTGCCTGAAAAAAATCAAATCATTGCAATTGGTGGTGCCAATATCGATCGTAAATTCACTATTGAGCAAAATGTTCAACTGGGGACTTCCAACCCTGCTGCTGTTACAGAATCTGTAGGCGGTGTAGCCCGTAATATCGCAGAAAACTTAGGACGATTAGGCAACCGTGTTTCACTAATTACTGTAATGGGTGAAGATCATGATAGTGCATTTATTGAACAAAATTGTAAGAGTATGATGAATGTGGATTTAGTAGAGAAATTAAGCGAATATAATACAGGCTCTTATACAGCAGTACTTGATAATATGGGGGAACTGGTAATATCGATGGCCAATATGGCGATTTATGATCAGTTGTTGCCGAGTGTTTTAAAAAAGCATGAAGCAATATTACAAAATGCCAGCTGTATTGTCATTGACTTAAACAGTCCGCTGGAGACAGTAGAATATATCAGGACATTCGCAATAGAACGCAATATCGCATTGGCGGTTATCCCTGTTTCTGCACCTAAGATGAAAAATATGCCGCAAGATCTGCATGGTATCCGTTACTTTATTTGTAATCGTGATGAAGCGGAAAGCTATTTAAATGTGAAGCTGAATACATTTAGCCATTATGAAAAGGCTGTCAGCATGTTATTGCAAAAAGGAGCAGAGCATGTTGTGCTCACTTTAGGGGAACATGGTGTAATGGTAGGCAACGAAGACAAGATAGTACATTACAAAGCCATTGCAACAAGGAATATTGTAGACGTAACAGGTGCAGGAGACGCATTTGTGAGTGCATTTTTACATGGTGTCTTAAACGATGAGGAGCTACAGGAATCGATCCAGCTCGGATTGGTGAATGCATCGAAAACATTACAGTCGGATAAAACAGTTCGTGAAGATTTAACAAAAGACAACTTACTTGAATGGAGGAATTTATAATGGAACAATATTTATCATATTCACAAGAGGTATTAGAAGCTAAAGAGAAAGGTTTACCAATTGTCGCGTTGGAATCAACAATTATTTCACACGGTATGCCATACCCACAAAATGTGCAAACAGCTCGTGAAGTGGAACAGATTATTCGTGATGGCGGTGCTGTACCGGCAACAATCGCATTAATCGACGGAAAAATTAAAATCGGCTTATCTGATGAAGAATTAGAAATGTTCGGTAATGCCCAAGGTGTAGCTAAAACAAGCCGTCGTGATATCGGTTATTTACTTGCAACAAAAAAAATCGGTGCAACGACTGTAGCAGCAACTATGATCTGTGCGGAGCTTGCAGGTATTGAATTATTCGTTACAGGCGGTATTGGCGGAGTTCACCGCGGTGCTGAAACAACAATGGATATTTCAGCAGACTTGGAAGAGCTGGCAATGACGAATGTAGCTGTAGTATGTGCGGGTGCAAAATCAATTTTAGATATCGGTTTAACACTGGAATACCTTGAAACAAAAGGTGTACCGGTAATCGGTTACGGAACAGATAAATTGCCTGCATTCTATGCACGTGAAAGTGAATTCGATGTAAATATCCGTGTTGATTCTGCAGAAGAAACAGCTGCAATTTTACGCGCGAAATGGGACTTAGGTTTACGCGGTGGTGCATTGATCGCCAACCCGATTCCAGTAGAAGATGCTATGGAATCAAGCGTTATCGACGGAATTATTGAAAATGCATTAAATGAAGCGAAACAACAAGGTATTGCAGGCAAAAATGTAACGCCATTCCTATTAGGCAAAGTGAAAGAGCTGACAGAAGGTAAATCATTGGATGCAAATATTGCCCTTGTTAAACATAATGCCCGTGTAGGTGCAAAAATCGCTGTCGAATTAAATAAATAATTAATATTTCCTGGGGAATAGGAAATGAAAAAAAGAAGCTTGTCGAATTAATCGATAGGCTTCTTTTTCATATTACATATTTGATGTTATTTACGAAGGGCGCCGAGTTCTGCTACGATGGCATTCATTTCACTTGGGCTGAAAGAATCGCGTTTCATAACCATTTCATATAAATATTGCAGATCTTCGTATTTTTCTTCATCAAATGCAGTAGACTGCATAGCATCAACATTAACCATACGAAGTTTTTCTTTAATTTGCTCGATCATATAGATAACATTTTGCTGCGACGGATTTGATAAGTCCATAATTTGTGTGCCCTACCTTTCAATGTTTACAAAAATATCATTTCATGCAACCATCATCTTGTCAACAGGTTAAAGTTTACCGAATACTTTTAATAATATCGAACATTCGATAAAATACAAATAGATAAGTTTTATGAAAAATTATTAAGGGAATACGAAAGCATACACAGGAGGAGAATAAATGATGAAAAGTAAACTATTGCCTTTTATAGCGATTGGAGCCGTAACTGGTGCGGCAATCAGTATGTTGGACAAACAAACACGTGAGCATACTGTAGAAACAGCAAAGAAAGCGAAGGATACCGTAGTGTACTATTCCGAAAACCGGGATGAATTAATGGCATTGGTGGAAACAAAAATGGAACAGGCACAATCATTGTATGGAACAGTAAACAATGGTGTCCAATCAATTATGCAAAATCAAAATGATATTAAAGAGTTACCAGCTACAATTCAAAGTATGGTTTCAGAAACGATTCAGGCTTTCTCGAAAAAGGATGAACAAATCGGGTAAACGGGATGTCCATGATATCCACTGAATCAACATAATGTGAACAGGTGGTGGCAGCATGGAAGAAAAGGAAGAACTGAAAGAAAAAATTTCGCTTGTTAAATCATATGTTTCACCGGAGCGCAGCCAAATTAATATATTGACGACAAAGGGATTCATTCAAGATTTAATTTATCGGATTAAAAATGTGGACATGTCGGGCATGGGAGCACAGTTGGCCTATTTTTTCCTTTTATCATTTTTCCCTATGCTTATTTTTATGGTAACGCTTTTACCTTACTTAAATTTGGAACAAGGACAAATATTTGATTTTTTAAGTGATGTTATGCCTGAAGAAGTATATGGTCTGATTGAAACAACGTTAGCAGATGTTTTGAATAATCAAAACGGCGGTCTGCTTTCAATCGGTATCATCGGTACGATCTGGTCCGCTTCAAGAGGTGTAGATGCACTGATGAAAGCATTGAACCGTGCCTATGATGTTGAAGGCAGAGCAGGGTTTATAAACCGTTTATGGTCACTTATTTTTACGATTGCATTAGTAGCAGTTATTTTAATTGCTCTGTTATTCCCGGTTTTTGGTCAGCAGATCGGTAATATCGTATTCGGCTATCTAGGTGTAGAGGAGTCATTTGAGAGCATTTGGACCTTTGTGCGCTGGATTACGCCGCCAACACTTATTTTCATCGTACTTTCGATTATGTATTGGATCGTTCCGAATACAGACCCGCGATTAACGATGTTTAGTGTTATTCCGGGAGCTGTGTTTGCGACATTGGGCTGGCTTGTATTAACTTACGGATTCTCATTCTATATTAACAATTTCGGAAATTACAGTTCAACATACGGAAGTATCGGCGGGGTCATTATTTTAATGCTTTGGCTATATTTCACAGGAATGATTCTTATTTTGGGCGGACTGCTAAACGCGTCATTCCAAAAAAGACAGCTTGCCAAGGAAAGCAAAAAGCAAGCCAAATCACCAGTTTTTTAGGTGAAAATTATATACGGAAAAATGCCATTTCGATAAAAGAAATGGCATTTTTTATAGGTTAAGTCCATCACGATGCCATAGTGCGATTTGCAGTTTTAGCGCATCGTGAAATTCAGCTGGGTTTAAATGAGTTTGCTCTTTAATTTGTGAAAGCCGGTAAGCTAATGTATGCCGGTGGATTTGCAATTCATCGGCGGTCGCTGAAGCGGACTTGTTATTATTGAAAAAGCTTTGCAATGTAACCAGTAATTTATCATCAAGCCCGTTCAGTGTTTTTATACTATAGTGTTGGGCCGCCTCCGGATTAAATAGCGTAAAAACTTCAACTTCCTTATAGTAGATTACTCTCGAGACACTTCGGTGATGCTTTAAAGCCAACTGCGCTGTTTTATAGGAATGCGGTAATCGTTCGAGATTTTCTGCTTGTTCACCGACAGCAATTTTTATACTGAATTTGCTTTTTATATATGTATTAAAAGCTTCCACTAATTTAGTCAGAGCAGGCTGATCCATTTCTGTCGTTAAAATAAAATATTCGTCCAATTGAAAATGCCCAAATATGACGGGTTTGTTATAAAAGAAGTCCTCGATATATTGAATAAGTGTCCGGTGGGAACCAGTCTTTTGTTCGGCTTTCAATAATATAATGCAATATGGAGCGAGAAAAGGAATGGCCAGTTTATTTATCCGTTCTTTTATAACCCGATTTATAGATGTTCCACTAATCAGTTCTTCAAAAATGTGTACACTCATTTTCCGCTGCCATTCACTTTTTGATTCAATAAGTGCCTGATGTACTAATACTTCCGCTGTTAACTGAACTAAAGAAGAAATATTTAGCAGCTCCTCATCAACCACACCGGTAATCCCGATAATACAAACAATTTCCTCCTGAAAAAAAATCGGCAAATTAATCCCTTGCTTTGTTTGGGGAAATTCATGGATATTGCGATCTGATATTATGAGTGTTTTCTTTGTTTCCGCCACATACTTTGCACCTTCATGAAACTTTTCCACACGCTCCTTCTCACCGGAAGCTAGTATAACACCGTCAATGTTCATGACATTTACATTACGCTTTAACCGTAACATTGTTTGTTCTACAATTTCATTTGCCAGCCGTATTGTTAACAATTTATACACCTCGTATAAAAATTTATGATTATTCATTAAAAAATTATACTACAGGTATAAAGTAAATTCAGAATTATAACACTATAATATTTGTAAGCGCTTTATTCATGTTAGGGAGGAATCAAATGAAGATTATTATAAGCCCGGATTCCTTTAAAGGGACATTGACTTCCGGAGAGGTTACATCTGTTATAAAAGAAGCGATAAAAAAGATGGACAGTAACATCGAAACAATTTGTTTACCGATTGCAGATGGCGGTGAAGGAACACTTGATGCATTGGTCAAAGCAACAAAAGGCAAGTATTTGACGGCAACTGTTCAAAATCCGTTAGGGAAACTTATTGAAGCTAGATATGGAGTACTCGGTGACGGAAAAACATGTGTAATAGAGATGGCCCAAGCTTCAGGGTTAACGCTTATTGATGAAGAAGAAAAGAACCCTCGTTTTGCGACAACATATGGAACGGGTCAATTAATACAGCATGCATTGGATTCAGGTTATCGTCACTTTATTATCGGCATCGGGGGAAGTGCTACAAACGATGGTGGCCAGGGGATGCTAAGGGCACTAGGAATGAAGTTCATTGCGAAGGATGGCAAGGAAATCGTAAACGATGTATTTCAATTCAATGAACTCGAGAAAATCGATTTAACTAACTTCGATTCACGTATCTCTGACAGTACATTCATGATTGCATGTGACGTAGATAATCCGTTAATCGGTTCAAATGGCGCTACTTCAGTATTTGGTCCACAAAAAGGAGTAGATCCGCATGATATTAATATATTTGATCAAAATTTAAAACACTATATTACTATAATCGAGTCACAGCAAAACGTAAAAGTTCGCCATTGTGCAGGAGCTGGTGCGGCAGGCGGGATTGGGTCTGCGTTTATGGCATTTTTTCCGCACCAGTTTAAGCCTGGTGTCGATATTGTGCTGGAAGCAGTGCAATTTTCAAATCATCTGAAAAATGCGGACTTTGTCATAACAGGTGAAGGGAAATCCGATGAACAAACTCTTTCCGGAAAAGCTCCAATAGGGGTTGCTAAGCTGGCTAAAGAAAAAGGTGTACCTGCCATTTTACTTTCAGGAATGGTCGAAAATTCCCATATGCTTGAAACTTACTTTCATCAGGTTGTAAGTATTGTAGGTGATGAAATTTCAGCGGAGCAATCATTGAATAATCCAGGCTTTTATTTGGATCAAAAGGTTACGGGTTTAATAAAAAGATTACTATAAAGGAGTGGAGAAGTAATGTTGTTTTTAATCATTCTGATTGGTGTGTTGTTCATTGTCTTTGCAACGGCAAAACTAAAGCTGCATCCTTTTCTTGCATTATTAATCAGTTCATTCTTTGTTGGTATTGCAGCGGGCATGCCTTTATTAACAGTTGTAGAGAGTATTAACACAGGTTTTGGAGGGCTGATGACGAGTATCGGTATCGTCATCGTAGCAGGTACGATTATCGGAATTATATTAGAGAAGTCCGGGGCTGCATATCGTATGGCTGAAGTCGTATTGCGGGTAATCGGACCAAAACGACCTCAATTAGCAATGTCGATTATTGGCTACATTGTATCCATCCCGGTGTTTTGCGATTCAGGCTATATTATTTTAACGAGTTTAAAGAAAGCATTGGCTAAACGTGCAGGCGTAACAATTGCATCAATGGCAGTTGCTTTAGCTACTGGTCTATATGCAACACACGTACTTGTGCCGCCTACTCCTGGACCAATTGCGGCTGCAGGGAATATTGGTGCGACAGATTATTTAGGCACGATCATTTTAATGGGATTAATCGTTGCTATTCCAGCAACAATTGTTGGCTATATTTGGGCGACAAAAGTGGCATCGAAAATTCGGGTTGAGGCAGACGATGAACCGGCATTGGATTACGATGAAATTATCAAATCGTTTGGTAAAATGCCTTCTACGTTCAAATCATTCTTACCGATTGTGTTACCGATTGTGTTGATCGGGGCAGGTTCGGTTGCTGCATTAGTAGGTGACCCGGAAGCGGGAATTAATACGCTCTTCAGATTCCTGGGTTCACCGACAGTCGCACTTATACTAGGGGTATTCGCTGCATTTTTGCTATTGCCTGAACTGAGTGAAGAAACATTATCAGACTGGATTGGTGAAGCATTAAAAGAGGCAGCGCCAATTTTATTGATCACAGGTGCTGGTGGTGCATTTGGTACTGTAATTAAAAATACAGGCGTCGGTGATAAACTGCAGGAAATGGATTTAGGTGTTTTAGCTACAGGCGCACTATTTTTATTAATCCCGTTTTTAATTGCCGCAGCTTTAAAAACAGCGCAAGGTTCTTCAACTGCAGCAATAGTTATTACATCCTCTTTAATCGCACCGATGCTGCCGACTTTGGGAATTGAAGGGGCAGTACCGTTAGCTTTGGTCGTTATGGCAATTGGTGCAGGTTCTATGACAGTGAGCCATGTAAATGATAGTTTCTTCTGGGTAATTACACAATACAGCGGTATGAAAGTAACAGATGCATATAAAGCGCAAACGATGGCAACATTGCTGATGGGATTAACTACAATTATCGTAACAATGGCTTTATGGTTTGTACTAGTATAATAGAGATAGTAAAAAGGTGCATCCTGTTAATAAAATGTACCCTATAAGATAGACACTTGAAAAAAGGTCATCTTATAGGGTGCTTTTTGTTTATAATGAAAAAAAACGATTCGGAGCTATAATTATGACTAAAAAATTTTTAACCTCTCACCAACAAACAGAATTAAAAATGAACCCTTATGTAAAAGCAGTGAGCGATAAAGCGATTACGTACACAGATGAATTTAAACGATTATTTATTGCACAATCTGAAACAGGAAAACTGCCACGAGAAATTTTTGAGGAAGCAGGATTTGACGTTGAAGTAATCGGAATAACACGTGTTCATAAGGCAGCTACTCGCTGGAGAACGGCTTATAAAAAACATGGCGCCAGCGGTTTGGAAGATACGCGAAAACATAGTTCAGGACGTCCTCTTGAACGAGAATTAAGTATAGAAGAAAAATACACTCGACTTGAAGCAAAAATGCGTTTACTAGAAGCGGAAAATGAACTGCTAAAAAAGCTCGATCTACTCGAAAGGCAGATGTTGAAAAAGAAATAAAACTCGCACCAGAATTAAAATTCGAATTAATTCATGAAACCATTAAAAAATATAACTTAAAGCGAATGGTGAGCTATCTTTGCGAAGTGTTGGAGGTATCACGTTCAGGTTATTATAACTACTATAAAGAGCAATCAATTCAAAAAAGAACGATGAAACACCAAGCAGATGAAATCGTAAAAGAAGAAATTTTAAAAGCTTATCGATTTCGAAGACGTCATAAAGGAGCGCGTCAAATTAAAATGACACTTCAAAACCACTATGGCATCAATTATAACTTAAAGCGTATTCGCCGCATTATGAAAAAATTTGGCATCATCTGTCCAATTCGGAAGGCAAATCCTTATCGTCGTATGGCGAAAGCAACGAAAGAACACCGCACTTGCGCGAATGAATTACAACGAAATTTCAAACAAGGTGTCGCTGGGAAAGTGTTATTAACAGACATCACGTATTTGACGTATCGAAATGGCAAACGTGCTTATTTATCTACGGTTAAAGACGCAGAAACAAATGAAATTCTCGCTTATGAAGTGTCGTCTTCTTTACACTTGGACATCGCTCTGAACACATTGAAGAAATTAAGAAAACACACGCATTTAGCAGAAGATGCCTTTATCCATTCGGATCAAGGATTTCATTATACAAATCCACAATTCCAGGCTTTCGTAAAGAAAATGGGCTTAGGTCAATCGATGTCACGTCGAGGCAACTGTTGGGACAACGCGCCCCAGGAATCATTCTTTGGTCATTTTAAAGATGAGGCATACATCAAAGAGTGTGAAACATTAGAAGACGTAAAGCAAGAAATCAAAAGTTATATGACGTACTACAATCATTATCGGGGTCAGTGGAATTTAAAAAAGCTGCCGCCTGTAAAGTACAGACAGCAGCTTCAACAAGTTGCCTAACCTTTTTCAAAATGTCCTTTACAAAGGGTACACTTTATAATGGGATGCACCTTTTTATTGTTGGATTAAACATTTTTACTCAGCATGCGTAATCCATTCAAAATAACTAAAATCGTACTGCCTTCATGACCGATAACGCCTAAAGGAAGACTGATTGCCTGGAAAAAGTTCGAAATAATCAGCAGTGCAATAACCGTTAATGAAAATATAATATTTTGTTTCACTATACGCTGCATTTTTCGCGAAAGCTTAACGGCATGAGCAATTTTAGATAAGTCGTTTTTCATTAATATGACATCCGCTGTTTCTAGTGCCACATCCGTACCGCCGCCCATTGCAATACCGACGGAGGCAGTAGCCAGGGCAGGTGCATCATTAATGCCATCGCCAACCATTCCGACATGGCCGGATGTTTTTTGATATTGCTTAATATGCTCGACTTTCGTTTCCGGCAAGCACTCCGCTACGTAAGTTGAAACACCGGCTTCTTTTGCAATTGCTTTTGCGGTTGTTTCATTGTCGCCAGTCAGCATGGCTACATTAATACCAAGTTCTTGCAGTGCAGCTACCGCTTTTTTCGCTTCCTCGCGAACGACATCTTTAAGAGCGATCAGTGCTGCAATGCCTTGAGAATCTTTTAGGAAGACAACTGTTTTACCTTCATTCGCTAACTTTTGGAGTGCTCCATCAGCAAATTGAGCTGCCAAATTTGCTCCTACAAAGTCAGGTTTTCCAATTAAATAGGACTGTTCATTAAACTGCGCTTTCATCCCGTAACCAGGAATATCTTCAATAGTAATACTGTGAGGAGTGATAACATTCTCCTTTTTAGCAAATGCGTTAATTGCCTGTGCAAGTGGGTGGTTTGACTGTCCCTCAATCCCTGCTATCAAAGCTAACGTCTGCTGTTCGTCTAAATCATCCCGTACAATAAAATCTGTTACAACAGGTGTTCCCTGTGTTAATGTCCCTGTCTTATCGACAGCCAATACGCGAATCGCACTTAAATGCTCTAAATGTACACCGCCTTTAACAAGTATCCCGTTTCTTGCCCCGTTGGAAATGGCTGAAAGGGTAGCCGGCATAATAGAAGCGACTAATGCACAAGGGGAAGCAACAACTAGTAACACCATTGCGCGGTACAGTGTTGTCGTCCAGTCCCAACCTAATAAATAGTGCGGTAAAAACATCATAACTGCTACGGCCAATAATACAGCTTTTACATAAACACTTTCAAAACGTTCAATAAACTGTTGTGAAGGTGATTTTTCACTTTGCGCAGATTGAACAAGCATAATGATTTTTTGAAATAACGTTTCGGAACTAGGCTTCGTTACTTTTACAGTTAATACACTGTTTAAATTTACTGTCCCTGCAAAAACTTCATTCCCTATCTTTTTAGTAATCGGCATGGATTCTCCGGTAATCGCTGCCTCATCGACTGTTGAGACACCTTTATAAATTTCGCCATCAGCTGGAATACGTTCGCCTGGTTTTACTAGAATATGGTCGTTTACCTTCAAGTCTTTTACAGAAACCTTAATCGGTTCAAACCCGCCACGTACAAGCCATGCTTCTTCTGGCTGTAATTCCATTAATGAAGAGATTTCACGATTATTTTTATTCATTGCGTATGTTTCAAGTGCGCCACTTAAGGCAAATATAAAGATTAGTACAGCGCCTTCCATCCAGTAACCGATTAGGGCAGAACCAATGGCGGCGATAATCATTAGAATCTCTACATTTAAAGACTTACTATCAATTGTATCTTCAATACCTTCTTTTGCTTTTGCGTAGCCACCGATAAAAAAGGCTGTTAAATAGGCTATTACAGCAGCTGTTGTTTGTTCTGTTGATTCCATTCGCCACGCGAGTAAAATGATAAAACCGGATACCAGAGCAGCAATTAATTCTTTATGTTCTAGGATTTTCTCATTTAATGATAGAATTTCTCGATTAGAATTATTCATAAATACCTCCTTGATAATGATTATTAATATTAATAAGGACTGATAATGGATTTCAATTAGATTAGAATGATTTCTTGTTTAGAATAATTATAATATAGGCAACTTATTTTGTAAATAACATACAATAGAGAATTAAAAAAAATAATGCCAACTTGACTTATAAGGATTATAGAGTAATATAGTGGAGTACATTTATTAAATTGGAGGAGTTTACTTTGAATTTCTATGTATTGCTTAATATTGCTTTGCTGTTAATCGTCATTGTGTTTTTATATTTCCTTAAAAAGAAGCATGTTAAGTTTTCAAACCGTGTCTTTATTGCCTTAGGATTAGGTATTATACTTGGGGCAGTTTTACAATTTGCCTATGGGGCAGGAGCAGATGCAATTAATGAAACTGTTCCGTGGTATAACATCGTCGGAACCGGCTATGTAAAATTACTGCAGATGATTGCAATGCCTTTAGTATTCATCTCGATATTAGCTGCTTTTACAAAAGTTACATTTGGTAAAAACTTAGGTAAGTCAGCAGCAGTTATTTTATCTGTATTAATCGGTACAACTGCTGTTGCAGCTGGATTAGGTATTGCATCAACAGTTTTATTCGATTTAGATGCATCTCAAATTATGCAAGGTGAGGCCGAAATAGCTCGCGGAGAGTCATTGGTTGAGCGTTCGACAGAAGTAACACCTTTACCGGAACAGATCTTATCGATGTTTCCTGCAAATCCATTTGCGGATTTAACAGGATCACGTGCAACATCAACAATCGGGGTTGTAATTTTTGCGGCATTTTTAGGATTTAGTTATTTGACACTTCGTCGAAAAGAAGAAGAAACGGCGGCAAATGTTAAAAAGGGTGTCGATGCACTCTATGGTTTAATCATGGGTGTTGTCCGTATTATTTTACGTTTGACTCCATATGGTGTAGCTGCCATTATGGCACGTACAGTAGCGACGAGTGATTTTGGGGCGATAATGGATTTAGGTAAATTCATCCTTGCTTCTTATGTAGCATTAATCGCTATGTTCATCCTGCATTTAATCATTGTTTCATTAACTGGTTTAAGTCCATTAACTTATGTGAAGAAAACAGCGGAAGTATTACTGTTTGCCTTTACTTCACGTTCAAGTGCAGGGGCATTACCGTTAAATATTCAAACACAGACTAAGCGTCTTGGTGTTCCGGACGGTATTGCCAACTTTGCTGCTTCGTTTGGTCTTTCAATCGGGCAAAACGGTTGTGCGGGTGTATATCCGGCAATGTTGGCCGTAATGATTGCACCGACAGTCGGTATTGATCCTTTAACGCCTGGCTTTATCGCAACATTGATTTTAATTGTGGCGATTAGTTCATTCGGTGTAGCAGGTGTAGGTGGTGGTGCGACATTCGCAGCCATTATCGTATTATCTGCAATGGATTTACCAATCGCATTAGCAGGTGTTTTAATTTCGGTAGAACCTTTAATCGACATGGGTCGTACAGCACTTAATGTAAGCGGATCAATGGTTTCAGGTGTCGTATCAAGCCGTGCTACAAAAGAGCTCGATACAACAATCTATAATGAATCAGCCGATTCACAATTAGTTCAATAACAGTAAAAAGCCGCACAGAATATAATTTCTGCGCGGCTTTTTATTAACTAAACAATCGATGCCGCATAAAAAAGCTTGCGCTGAAGAATAGCCAAAGCATCATGCAAAGATATAGATAGATATATTCATAAATTACATAAGGAAAAATAATGATTACATAAATTGTATACAAAAGTGCAACAAGGAAACTATGTTTATACTTTAACTTTGTACTCACATGTATTTGAGCAACTATAAATAATGCGTTGATCAATATCATAATATAGAACATAAAACACCTCTTATATCTTATATAATAAGCTAGTATATCATACCAATAAAAGGGGGAGTTAGGATTATATGTAATTTGAAATACGGAAATAAAAAACGACTTCAACCAATATTGGAAGAAGTCGTTTTTCTTATCTAATTAGAATACACGCTCTGCATGCAATGCTAGTTTATCCAGAGAAGATTTCTCTACATCAGCATGTAATGAGTTACCATGAGAGTCCATCGTTACAACTGCAGTAAAGTCTTTTACTGTTAAATGCCACATAGCTTCCGGAATACCGAATTCCATTAAGTCAACACCGTCAACCGATTTAATGCAGTCTGCATAGTACTGAGCAGCACCGCCGATTGCGTTCAGGTAAACGCCACCATGTTCAGATAAAGCTTTAAGTGTTTTAGGACCCATACCGCCTTTACCCATAACAGCACGGATACCGAATTTTTTCATGATATCGCCTTGGTATGGCTCCTCACGAATTGAAGTTGTTGGACCAGCAGCTTTAACTACCCAGTTGCCTGCTTCGTCTTTAGCCATTACCGGACCACAGTGGTAAATAATTTGACCATCTAAGTCTACTGGCGCTTCTACACCTTCACCGATTAAGTGGTGGTGGATTGCGTCACGACCTGTGTACATACGGCCTGAAATTTTTACTACGTCGCCAACTTTAAGTGAACGAATTTTTTCTTCAGTAATCGGTGCAACTAGTTCAACTACTTTGTTGTCTGAGTTGTCTTGTTTTTCTTCATCACGGAAAGTGATTTTTTTACCTTCTTGGTAGTGCCAGTCAGTAATTTCGCCAGTCGCCGGATCGATATCGATTGCCATACGACGGTAAGCCCAACAGTTATACGCTACAGATACGAAGAATGAAGCTGGTAAACGGTCCATTACACCGATTTTACATCCTAATAATGTCGCTTCACCGCCGAAGCCCATTGTACCAACACCGAATGTATTTGATTTTTCTACAATATAATTTTCTAGTTTTGCTAAGTCTTCGATTGGATTCACATCATCAACGTGGCGGAATAACTGCTCTTTTGCAAGATCATAACCTGAAGAACGGTCCCCACCGATACCAACACCGATGAAACCAGCAGAACAGCCTTGTCCTTGTGCTTGCCATACAGAGTGTAAAATACATTTACGGATACCGTCTAAGTCACGACCAGCGCGTCCTAAACCTTCCAATTCTGTAGGTAAAGAATATTGGATATTTTTGTTTTCACAGCCGCCGCCTTTTAAAATAAGCTTCACTGTAATATAGTCATTTTCCCACTGTTCAAACTTTACTACTGGCAGGCCAGCACCGATGTTTGTTCCAGAGTTCTTACCAGTTAATGAATCAACTGAGTTTGGACGTAATTTTGCATCACCTGTAGCTGCAGCAATTGCAGTTTGGATTGCTTTTTTAATTTCGATTTGGTTTACGCCAACCGGAGTATATACTTTAAATGTTGGTAGACCTGTATCTTGACAAATTGGAGATACATTATCTTCTGCCATTACGATATTTGTAGTGATTGTGTCTAAAGACATCGCTGCACGAGTACCAGCGTTTTCTGCTTCTTTTGCAGCTTTAATAGCACGACGAACGTCTTTTGGTAAGTTAGTAGATGTTTCAGTTACTAAAGAATAAAGACTTTTTTCTAAAGTTTCTAAGTATGCCATCTTATTTTTCCCCCCAGAAAAATATGTGTATTTTGATCAATGAAAAGCTTGATATAAGGTAGAACAAAACTTTCACGAAGATATAAATGTGATGTTCTTCTTAATAATCCATCTTACATTATAACTCTTTTAAAGTTGAAAAAAAAGAGCGCTTACATGAATGTTTGTCAGATTAAATGAAAAAACGGCGAATAGTAGCAGAACTAGTCAAAAGAATGAAAAAAGCAATACCTATTGTACAGGCATTGCGGAATTTTCTATTTTTCTTCGCGGGATTGGAACTGGTCCATTTTTTCTTCTAAATCATCCATCATTTGAATTAAGCGATCAATATCTTCAAGTTCCGTCGTTGCAGGATCGATTGCATCAAGCACTTCAAGGAAAATTTCCAGGCGTTCTTTTAAATATGTTACTTGTTGTTCTTTGTTTGTAATTGGCTTCATAATGTATGATGCTCCTTTTTATTGACTTATTAATATTATACTACGCTCTTTTCTAAAAGTTAAACAACAACTTATAGGATATATCGGACCTATCTATTAAATTAACTTTAAAAAATAGGAAATTATATAGTACTTGTTAATTATTTTAACATTCTGTTAATTTTGAATATTTACATTATTGAAGTGTTATGATAAAGTAAATTCATACCTAAATACGAAGGAGATGGTCGAAAAAAACTTGTATAGACAAACTCAGGAAAAGGAGGACGTTTAAACATTTACGGCAGATTGCCGATACGACTGTTTACGCAACGCAGAAATGGAATATAGTGATATTTAAAACCCTAGTTAACTTTTAGAGATAAAGTTAGCTAGGGTTTTTGAGTTTACTTTTATTTCTCCCAAAAGCTGTGATACGATAAATTGTATGAACTAAGGGAGAAAAATTGAATGAGTTATGAACAACGCAGATTTGTTATTTTAGTTATTATTGTTTCGATTTCTGGATTTTCGCAAGGAATGCTTTTACCTCTGATTTCAATAATCTTTGAAGGGGATGGTGTATCCTCTACACTCAATGGACTGAATGCAACAGGTTTATACATAGGAACATTATTGATCTCGCCATTTATCGAGCAGCCCCTACGTAAATATGGCTATAAACCAATTATCATATTAGGCGGGGCACTCGTTTTTGTGTCACTGTTTTTGTTTCCGTTGTGGAAAAGTGTCATGTTCTGGTTTATTCTCCGTCTGTTAATTGGAATCGGGGATCATGCACTGCATTTTTCAACGCAAACTTGGATTACTTCAACTACAGCTGCACATAAACTTGGGAAAAGCATGTCTATTTACGGCATATCCTTTGGTATAGGCTTTGCTGTCGGCCCATTATTTGTTCCGCTGATTAAAATTTCGGAAAGCTTTCCGTTTATTATTTCATCGGCATTATGTTTACTTGCCTGGTCTTTAGTCTTTTTCGTGAAAAACGAAAAACCGGAAGCGTTGGCAGGAGATGCGAACAAATCGGGTTTCAAGCGTTACGGTCTCGCTGTAAAATACGGCTGGATTGCCTTTTTACCGCCTTTTGTATATGGCTTTTTGGAATCGTCTTTAAACGCTTTATTCCCGGTATATGCGTTACGGAAAAATTTCGACGTAGCTCATGTATCAATTATTTTGGCCGGCTTTTCGATCGGTGCGATTATTTTACAGTTTCCGTTAGGTGCATTAGGCGATAAAATTGGTCGCCATAAAGTCGTTGTTTCAGGGCTCTTTGCCGGAAGTCTATTTTTCTTAATAGGGAGCTTCTTCGAGAACTCCGAACTGTTTGTAGCGGCTGTCTTCTTTTTTGCAGGTATGTGTGTAGGTTCGATGTATTCGCTCGGTATCACATATATGACCGATTTGACTCCGAAAGAGCTGTTGCCGACAGGGAACTTGCTATGTGGCATTTTTTTCAGTTTAGGCAGTTTGACAGGCCCGCTTTTAGGCGGAGTATATTTGGAAATTTCCCCGAGCAACGGATTTTTATTTGTGATTTCGCTCATGCTTCTGACGGTGGCAGTCGTCATTCTTTTTTTCGGCAAAACGAAAAAAATTACTGTATAAAAAGCAGACGTTCTCTTAATTGGAACGTCTGCTTTTTACTGAAAAGAAGACTATTGCTGTAAAAATCATCGATAAAATTATGTAGATGAACACATTTAGATAGTTTACACCACCAAATGTCACAGCAGCTTGAAGTGAGCTTGCTGAAATTGCTGAGCTTTCATCATTGCTTGGGAAGATGAAGCCTGCAAAAGATGAGATTGCCCAATAAGAAACTATAAAAGTGATTACTGTAAATAGAAAGTTTTTCATATTAATACCTCCTGGCGATTTCTATTTTACATGAAAAATATAGAAGTGGGGGAGGTTCTGCTAAAATGATTGTCTTAAAAAAGCGGCGCAACCGTATAAAATAAGGTTGCGCCGCTTACATGTCATTTTGCTTCCGGATCTGGCTGATGAATACCCAGAATATTATTTTCCGTATCGATGAAATAACCTTGCCAAGCCATACCTGGCAGCGCGTATTTAGGCAATGCTACTTTGCCGCCATTAGCTAAAATTTTTGCTTCGGTTTCATCGTAATCACTTACGCCTAAAGTACAGACCGCAGAATTGACACTTTGTCCTTCTGAAGGGGAGGGGCCCTGACGCTGCATTAAAGCACCATTTATGCCTGGGTATTGGTCGTCGCCGGTAATCGCTCCAAAATACGGCATGCCTGCATATTCACTATAATCTTCAAAATTCCATCCAAAAACAGTCTGATAGAAGTTTTTTGCACGTTCCATATCGTCTACATGAATTTCAAAATGAATAATTCTTCCCAATTTGATCCCTCCAAAATATATTTAATTCAATATTGCGTCAATTGAAGTTTATTTGCAAGTTTTTACCAAAATAGAATTGAACTTGGATAAATTTTATAAAGAAATATTAAATTGATTGGAATGGAGGGGCGACTCCTAGGGGGATTAGCGTGAGCCTGAGACTACTGGGTCAGGCCACGTCCCTGGAAAGCGTCCCCGAAGTGGAAATCAGTTTATGTATAAAAAAACAGCATTTATCTTTGTGGGATAAATGCTGTTTCATTCTTTAAGTGTATAGTTTTACTATTTTTTTAAAGTCAGTTTCACAACACATTCTACCTGTGCCGTTTGCGGGAACATGTCGACCGGTTGAATATATTCAACGTTGTAAGCCTTTGATAATTCCTTTAAATCACGCGCCAGTGTTGACGGGTTACAAGATGTGTAGACGAAGCGCTTTGGTTTGATTTTTAATACTGTTCTAATAAAGCCTGGCTCTAAACCTGTACGAGGCGGATCCACACAAATGACATCTGGACGGTAATCTTCTTTTGACCAGCGGAACAGCCATTTATCTGCAGAGCCCGGGAAGAAGCGTACATGCTGCAGGTTAGGGTTTGTACGTGCATTGTACTTTGCATCTGCAATTGCTTCATCGACATTATCCATACCGCGCACTTCACGGGCACCTTCTGCCAGCCACATACCGATAGTACCAACACCGCAGTATGCATCGACAACATTTTCTTTTCCTGTCAGTGCCGCGGCTTTTTTAATTTCATTGTATAAATGTACTGTTTGTTCAGGGTTAAGCTGGAAAAATGCACGTGTTGATAAATCAAATGCAAATTCGCCCAACTTTTCATGGATTGCGTCTTTCCCATCTAAAATATAAGTGTCTGGACCGAATATTAACGATGTTTTCTCACGGTTGACGTTTTGTGTAATAGATACGATTGAAGGGTCAATCTTTTTAATACGTTCAATCAATTCCTCTTTATGCGGAAGTTCACGTCGCGTTGTGACAAGACATACTTGTGTTTCGCCAGAGCGCATACCAGTACGGACAACAATTGTACGTACTAAGCCGTTTAACGTTTTCCCATCATAAATAGGGATATTCAGCTTTTGTAAAATTTTACGGGTAGCAACTGTAATTTTTGAAGTTACAGGATGCTGTACAAGACAGTCATTAATATTTAAAAGCTGGTTTGTTCCTTCTGCAAACAGACCTGCATATACACGTTTGCCTTCTTTACGAACTTGGAACTGTGATTTGTTCCGGTAATGCCAAGGATTATCCATTCCGATTGTTGGACGGATTTCAGCTGTTTGTCCGATTTCCTTTGCATATTTTTCGAATGCTTGTACGACGATATCTCGCTTATTCATTAACTGCGCGTCATATGTCATATGCTGTAATTGACAACCGCCACATTCAGAATACACAGGGCAAGGTGCTTCCTGACGGAATTCGCTTGCTTTACGTATTGTCAAAATTTCCGCTTCAGCAAATTTCGGTGATATTTTTGTTAATTTTACTGTTACTTCTTCTCCTGGGATCGCACCTTTTACGAATACGACATTGCGTTTATAAAAACCGACACCTTCACCATTAATCCCAAGGCGTTTTATCGTTAACGGGAACTTTTGCCCGACTTCCATTTTTAGTTCACTCAAGTTTACACGTCCTTTAAATAGAGTAACTCGCACCAAAATTTAGTGCGAGTCACTTCCTTTTCTTCATCATTACAGTATAACGGAAAGTACAATGAAAAGAAAGGAACGCTACTTTTCTAATACGGGGAAATTTTTTCGTATTCAAGCACCAGGTCATCCAAAGAGCCGAATGTGTAACCTTGTGCTTTTGCATCTTTTATAAATTGCGGTAAAGCTTCTGCATTATCCTGTGCTACTGTATGCATTAAAATAATGGCACCTGGATGAAGCTGGTTCATCAATGCATCATAAGCATATTTTGCGCCGCGTCGTTCATCTTTCAGCCAGTCTTTAAAAGCGATCGACCAGAACATATGGCGATAACCTGCTTCATTGCCGACTTTCAGAACTTCTTCATTAAAGGTCCCTTCAGGCGGTCGGGCGTAATAAGTCCGTTTGACACCAGTCAGTTCATTCAATTTATCATCAAACTGTTTCCATTCCTTCTTCATTTCCTCAGGGGTCAGACGCGCCATATTAGGGTGTCCGTAAGAGTGATTTCCGATAATATGACCATCCTTAACCATCGTTTTCACTAAATCGGTCGCGCTCGTTAAATAATGACCGGTCAAGAAAAAAGTGGCGGGGGCTTTTTCTTCCCGCAAAGTATTTAAAATACTTTCTGTATAGCCGTTTTCGTAGCCGTTATCGAATGTTAAGTAAACAATTTTCTTTTCTTCATTACCTTTATAAATAGCTCCGTATTTACTTAACATAGACTCAAGCGGTTCTCCTATTTCTACAGGTGCACCATTACGGCTTGGCTTGAAGCCCCAATGAAATTCCTCTGCTTTTGCATCAGATACAGATATAAAGGAAATAAATGTGGCGATTAACACGAAGGTAATCCCTAAAATATGTTTTTTCAATGAAAAAGCAACCTCCTTTTACAAGGTAGGTTGCGTGAAAAGCATTGTTTTATTCATATAGATCACGAATTGCATCTTCTACAGAAACAAACTTAAATTCGAAATTTGCATTTAATAATTTTTCGGGTACGACATGCTGACCTTCCAGTACGAGCATACTCTTCTCGCCAAGAGCAAGCTTTAAAGCAATGCTTGGTACCGGGAACCAATGCGGACGCTTTATTGCTTTACTAATCGAATGCCCGAACTGCTTCATTCGTTTTACATTTGGTGATGTAAAATTAATCGGTCCTGATAATTTATCGTTTTCTATTGCAAAAAGAATAGCACGTGCCACATCTTCTACATGAATCCAGCTAAGCCACTGTCTGCCCGATCCGATCGTTCCGCCAACACCAAGTTTATAAGGAAGTACCATCATCGGCAATGCACCTTCGCCCTTTTCCAAAATAACGCCAAAACGGGTTAAACAAGTGCGAATGCCCAGTTGTTGAGCCTGCATTGCTTTTTCTTCCCACTGGGCAACAACGTTTCCTAAAAAATCAGTAGCTGTTTTTGTAGCTGTTTCCGTATAAACAGCTGTTTCGGAAACAGGATAAATACCAACAGCGCTCGCATTAATGAGGACTTTCGGTTTGTGCTTCACGTTTTTTATAATTCGGATGATTTCGCCGGTAGATTCCAAACGACTTGAGAGGATTTTTTGTTTTTGCTCATCTGTCCATCTTCCTTCATTAAGAGACACCCCAGCTAAATTTACGAATGCATCCGTATTTTCAACATGGTGCTCCGGTGTTGCACCATCATTTAGCCACTGCACATATTGGATATTATTTTCTGTATTCTGCTTTCCCCGTGTCAAAACTATGACTTCGTGACCTTGTTCAAGTAATAGCTTGCTCAATCTCCTGCCGACCATTCCTGTACCGCCTGCAATTGCAACTTTTATAGCAAACACCGCCCTTAATTCTTTTTGTTCCTATTAGTATACCGTTCCATGAAACTATAAGTAAAAAGATGTATACTAGAATGTACATTGTTATTGTGAGGTGTATATGGTGCAAGTCCAAATCATTACAAAAATTGGTCGTCAAAAAAACAATCAAGAGCGCTACAATATATACTTGAATGAAAAATATGCTTTTGCCGTTGATGAAGGCACACTTATTAAGTTCGGTTTGCAAAAAGGCAAAGTACTTGAGCAGATGGAAATAGATGAAATACAATATGAAGATGAAATTGCAAAAGCGTTTAACAAGGCGCTTAACTTTTTAAGTTTCCAAATGCGCAGTGAACATGAAGTGAAAACCAAACTTCTGAAAGCAGGGCATGGGGAGGCAGTTGTACAGGAAGCTATTCATAAATTAACGGACTTAGGCTTTTTAAATGATGAAAGTTATTCAAAAGCACTGCTTGAAACGCGAAAGCGTACGACAAAAAAAGGACCGGCTGCAATCCGCCAAGACTTGACGCAAAAAGGAATTGATAAAAGTTTGCAGCAAAAAGTATTGGCGACATTTGAACAGGATGAACAGTTAAAGCTTGCAATGGAATTGGCGGAAAAAGCCATGCGTTCCAATACAAACAAAACGCCGACACAAGTGAAGCAGAAAATTCAGGATGTGCTGTTGCGTAAAGGTTATTCCTATGAGATTGTTAAAGAAATACTCGGCCGGATTACATTAGAGCGTGATGAAGATGAATGGTCCGAGTTAATAGAAGCTCAAGGTGATAAAATTTGGCGCAAATATGCATCCAAATTAACAGGGTCCGAGCTTCGGCAAAAAGTTAAACAGGCACTTTATCAAAAGGGCTTTCCCATAGAGAAAATAAATGAATATATTGAACAGAAGGAGCAACAACATAATGAATGAATTAACATATAGTTCAATGTCTGAACAGGAATTACGTCAGGAAATTGCAAATTTACGTGAACGTGCAAGAAAAGCGGAGCAATTGGGGATTGTAAATGAGTATGCCGTATATGAGCGTAAAGCATTGATGGCAGAGGCGTATTTAGTGGACCTTTCAACAATTATTCCGGGTGAAATCTATCGTCTGAATGGATCGCCAGGTGAGTTTTTCCAAGTAGATTATTTAAAAGGCCGCTTTGCATGGGGACACCGATTGGGGTCGGAACGTTTTGAAGAAGCATTACCGGTTTCTATATTACGTCCAATGAAAGAAGGGAAGTAGCATGGAAGAATTATATCAAAGATTAACGGAACAATTATTAGCTAAAAATCCTAAATTACCAACAGGTCGTGCCCGTACATGGGTGGAATTATTATGCAGTGATTTCGAGTCGACATCTGCCAAAGCGGGTGCGGATTACCGCGGCGCGGAATATACAGCTAAATTAGTGAGCCAGTTAATTGAAAGTTATGGGGATAAGCTTCATTTATTTGCGGCACAAAACCCGAAATATGCACAACTTTTAAATGACAGTGATGATACGTTTAATTAAGACCAATTCAGCAATTGTCTAGCTTCTATGCTGAATTGCAACATAAAACCACCAGTTGTGGCTGGTGGTTTTCCGTCTTTTTATTCAGTCATTGCCGGCTCCTATTTGCAGTCGTTTCTGCAGTTTTTCTTCTGTAAAAATCCAGCCGGTATAAGAATTGACAATGTTAAGCTCTTCATCTAAATGGGCGACTGCAACAAAAGGATAGCGATCGTTACTGCGGTAGCGTAAATCGATCAAACGCAGTTCTGTTATGCCGCTTTCAAGTTCTGAAAGTTCCCACCGGTAAAGTGGTGAAAATGATAAAAAGGCATCTAAATTTGGATCTTTTATCGCCTTTTCAACGAGCTCCGTTTTTGGGATAGGCTCAATTTCGAACTTATCGTAAATATTGACGGATCTGCGATAGGCACGGCCAACATAAAAGTGCGTTTTAGATTTTGCAGCGACTTTCCAATGGAAAAAGCGCATTGTTGGAGCGACAATTACAAATTCTTCATCCTGCAGTTCATGATGGACAGCGGTTTTAACCGCCTTTTGAAGAGCAAAACGTATAATATAATAGAAGAAAATAATGATGTACATGACCGTAAATGTAAGAACGGGTTCTGTCCCTAATAACCAGAGCAGAATTCCGATACAGTGCATCGTAAATATAAATGGATCAAATGTGTTAATAACACCAAGTGCAACCCACTTTTTTGAAAACGGCCGCAATGCCTGTGTACCGTATGCATTGAAAATATCTACAAACACATGTAAAAATACGGCGATCTGTGTCCATAGCCAGACATTAAATAGATGGACATCAGGTAAAATAAGAGCGAGTACACCTGTTATTAAGAGAGGCCATAGCAAAACGGCAGGTATTGAATGTGTAATCCCCCGGTGATGGCGTATATAAACTGCATTATTACGAAGTTTTAAAACCGTATCAATATCCGGTGCCTGTTGTCCGATAATCGTTCCAGCCATTACAGCCGTAAAGGTCATGGAATGACTTGCGACAGTCGGGTCTACAAGTGCTAGGCCTCCGATAGCAATCCCCATGACGAAATGTGTGCCTGAATCCAAGTGTATCAACCCCTCGATCTTGAAACCGTTCGAGAACGGAAAAATTTAGCAATAGTATCCACATTATAATATACCCTTTTTTAAGGAAATAAAATCGAATTTTTGGAGGACAATGTGAACTATCCATATACAAAACAATTTCGCCAGGCATTAGTGCAATGGTTTTCGGAAGAACAGCGAGATTTGCCTTGGCGTCGTACGAAAGAACCGTATCAAATATGGGTGTCTGAAGTAATGCTGCAGCAAACAAGAGTGGATACAGTCATTCCATATTACAACCGTTTTATAGAAAAATACCCGACAGCGGAAAGCTTAGCCTATTCACCGGAAGAAGAACTGCTTAAAATGTGGGAAGGTCTAGGATATTATTCCCGTGTCCGTAACTTACAGGCGGGTGTCCGGGAGGTCGTCGAAGTATATGGCGGAAAAGTACCGGATAACCGCGTCGACATTTCAAAGTTAAAAGGTGTTGGACCTTATACAGCGGGAGCGATATTAAGTATTGCATACGGAAAGCCGGAACATGCTGTAGACGGAAATGTTATGCGTGTACTAAGCCGTGTATTAAATATAGATGCAGATATCGCATTGCCGAAAACAAAGAAAATTTTTGAACAAGCGGTAACGGAGCTGATTGATCCTGAAAATGCATCTGCATTTAATCAAGGACTGATGGAGCTTGGGGCATTGATTTGTACACCGACTTCACCAAAATGCCTATTATGTCCGGTGCGTGATTATTGCACAGCATTCCATGAAGGTGACCCGTCCAGCTTACCGGTTAAATCCAAAAAGCTGAAAACAAAAAATATTGAATATGATGTTTATATTATTCGTGACAAAGAAGGACGCTTTTTAATGGAGAAACGTCCGGAAAATGGCCTGCTCGCAAATATGTGGCAGTTTATCATGATTGAGCGCCAGGCAGATGAAAACAGTTTAACCAAAGTGGAAAAACAATATAACGTAACTTTCGAGCGCAATTTTAAAGAACCGATTTTAAGTTTCAAACATGTATTTTCCCATTTGAAATGGCATATTGACAGCTATTTAGTGGATGCAGTTGAAATGAACGGCAACGCGGAAAATACGGCTTTCTTTACAAAAGAGCAAATTGCCCATTTACCAATGCCTGTGCCGATGTTAAATATCTGGCGAAAAATAAATGCATAATTCTTTTATCACCGGACCACAATAATGGTCATGGAGGTGACAAAAGATGAGTCGCAATGAACAAAACCGTAATAAACAGCAAAATCAGAACCAACGTAATAATAACCAGCAAAATAACCGTGAAGAGTTTGGTCAAGAACTAAACTTCAACGAATTCAACCAGCAAAACCAAAACCAAAACCAAAATCAAAATCAAAAACAAAATCAAAAACAAAATAACCGACAAAACAACAACGAAGAGTTCGGTCAAGACATAAACTTCAATGAAGTTCAACAACAAAACCAAAAACAGCAACGCGAACAAGAACAGCGTAACGCACAATTCGCAAAGCGTAACAACAACAACTTCTAATGAAGTGCAGAAAGATGTTCTGAAAGTGCAAACTTTCAGAGCATCTTTTTTGTTTTAAAAAGAAAGAGCGGGGAAATGTAAAAGAAGCCAAAATTTTAATATGTGCACCTGTTAAGGATTCGCAATAATTTTCACGCAAAATTGAAAATAATTGCATTCGAACTACAAGTTTTGCCAAAGCATTGTTATAATACAATAAAGACTGCTAGAATTTTTAGCTAAGACGAAAAGGTGGGCTTTATGATGGCATTACCGGTTGAAGGAGAAAAAATCCAAATACATAGTTATAAGCACAATGGTAACATCCACCGTGTCTGGCAAGAAACGATGGTATTAAAAGCAACTAAAAATATTATTATCGGTGCAAATGAAAAAACACTTGTTACTGAATCAGATGGTCGCACATGGCTGACACGTGAGCCCTCGATTTGTTACTTTCATGCAGAGCATTGGTTCAATATTATTTGTATGTTGCGGGATGATGGTGTGTATTACTATTGCAACATCAGTTCACCGTTTGTGTTTGATAACAACTGCTTAAAATATATTGACTATGATTTGGATGTAAAAGTGTTTCCTGATATGAGTCATGCATTATTGGATGAAGATGAATATGAACAGCACAGATTGGAAATGAACTACCCCGAAGTCATAGATAAAATTTTACAGCGTAACGTTAAAACATTGGTAAGTTGGATTGAACAACGCCGTGGACCATTCGCTCCGGACTTTATAGAATCCTGGACAAACCGGTATATCTTATTGAGTGAAATTCAGGCAAATAAAGAGTAGGTGAGACACAAGCAATTTTTTTATGTTGCTTGTGTTTTTCTTTTGGGTAAAGTACATGTGTAAATGTTTAATGGGGAATTATGTTATGATAATTGCTGTTGCAAAATTTCTGAGGGGAAGTGTTTTTTGCATTGGATAGTATTAAACGTTATATGCGGTTCGTCAAGCCGTATAAACTGCTTTTATTCTTAACAATCGTAATCGGCATACTTAAATTTGCGATTCCGCTGTTTTTGCCGTGGCTCCTGCAAATAATTATCGACGATATATTATTGAAGGATGGTATGTCTACAGAAGAAAAAACAAGCCAATTATTTACATGGATTGGAATTGCACTTGTATTATTTTTTGTTGTTCGACCACCAATCGAATATTACCGCCAATACTTTGCGCAAAACTTGAGTAACAATATTTTATTTGATATACGTAAAGAATTGTATGGGCATTTACAAAAATTAAGCTTAAAGTATTATGCGAATACGAGGGCCGGTGAGGTAATTTCGCGAGTTATCAATGATGTTGAGCAGACGAAAAACTTTGTTATGACCGGATTGATGAACTTATGGCTCGATTTGGCGACCATTTTAATCGTAATCGCTGTTATGTTTGCAATGGATGTTAAGTTGACACTCGTATCGCTTATAGCACTGCCGTTTTACGCATTTAGTGTAAAGTATTTCTTCGGAAGACTTCGCAGTTTGACGAAGGAACGCTCGCAGGCTTTGGCAGGTGTTCAAAGTTATTTACATGAACGTGTTGCCGGTATGAGCATCATTAAAAGTTTTACATTGGAAAAGCACGAGCAGAAAATCTTCGATGAAACGAATGGAGAGTTTCTTGATAAGGCGCTGGACCATTCACGCTGGAACGCCAAATCTTTTGCTGTCGTTAATACTATTACGGATATGGCGCCGCTGATCGTAATTGGTTATGCAGGTTATCAGTTTTTACAAGGTGACCTATCCATCGGTGTGCTTGTTGCATTTTATGCCTACATTGAACGCCTGTATGGACCGCTTCGCCGATTGGTGAGTTCATCGACAACATTGACTCAGTCAATTGCCTCGATGGACCGAATGTTTGAACTTATGGATGAGAAATATGAAGTTCAAAACAAGCCTAACGCAATGGTGTTACCCGCAGCAAAAGGGAAGCTTCAATTTGATCATGTTACATTCAAGTATGATAAAGATGGAAACACAATCTTAAATGAAGTTGATTTCACGATTGAACCTGGACAAACTGTTGCCTTTGTAGGTATGAGCGGCGGAGGGAAATCGACAATCGTCAGCTTAATCCCGCGCTTCTACGATGTGACAGAAGGAGCGGTGAAAATTGATGATCAAAACGTTAAAGATGTAACGATTGAATCATTACGCTCGCAAATCGGGATAGTATTACAGGATAATATTTTATTTAGTGATTCAGTGAAGCAGAATATTTTGATGGGAAATCCGCATGCGACAGACGAGGAAATCATTGCTGCTGCAAAAGCGGCAAATGCCCATGACTTTATTATGGGTTTACCGGAAGGCTATGACACGAAAGTAGGAGAACGCGGTGTCAAACTTTCAGGAGGGCAGAAACAGCGTGTTGCAATTGCACGAGTATTCCTGAAAAATCCGCCAATTCTAGTATTGGATGAGGCAACTTCTGCACTCGATCTGGAAAGTGAAGCGCTGATTCAAGACTCGCTTGACCGTTTAGCACATGAGCGGACGACGATTATTATCGCTCACCGACTGTCTACAATTACCCATGCCGACAACATTATCGTTATCGATCACGGAGAAGTAATAGAATCCGGTACACATCAAAGACTAATGGAGCAGCAAGGAGCATATTATAACTTATTCCAAGTACAAAAATTAGATTAAAACAGAGTGACTATGTTGAGATAAATCAGCATGGTCACTTTTTTTATATATTAATATTACATTTTTTTACGATAATGTTGTAAATTAGTAGATGTTATAATATCATATTTTCAAATACTTTTTAATCTTCAGAAAATTTGGGGTGGTTAAATGAGTCGAAAAGCTGTGCTTGAAGTGAGAGAGTTAGAAACGACATTTTTTTCAGACAGTGGGAAGGTTGCAGCTGTCGATCGAATAAGCTTTTCAATTCATGAAGGGGAAATTCTCGCCATCGTAGGGGAGTCTGGTTGTGGTAAAAGTGTAACTTCCCTCTCTATTATGGGGCTTGTACCGAGTCCTCCAGGAAAAATTACAAATGGAGAAATTTTGTTGAAAGGGCAAGATATTACGAAATTTTCCGATAAGCAAATGCGCAAAATCAGAGGCAATGAAATCGCAATGATTTTCCAGGAGCCGATGACTTCGCTGAATCCATTGTTTACAATCGGCAATCAGTTGATCGAAGCAATCCGGATCCACCATCCGAAATGGTCGAAAAAAGAAGCGAGTGCCCGAGCGGTGGAAATCATGAAGCTGGTCGGTTTGCCGCGCGCGGAACAGTTGCTTAAAGACTATCCACATCAGCTGTCGGGAGGAATGCGGCAACGTGTAATGATTGCGATGGCTCTTGTATGTAATCCGAAAGTGCTTATTGCCGATGAACCGACAACAGCCCTTGATGTAACAATCCAAGCCCAAATTTTAAAGTTAATGAGGGATTTAAATGAACGGTTGAACACAGCTGTTTTACTCATTACACATGATTTAGGTGTAGTTGCGGAAACTTGTGAGCGCGTCATTGTTATGTATGCGGGGCAAATCGTAGAAGAAGCTCCGGTTAATGAAATATTTAGAAACCCCCAGCATCCTTATACGAAAGGGCTTATCCAGTCAGTACCGGATATGCGTTACAAAAAGGATACGCTTTATTCGATTCCCGGGAATGTTCCAAAACCAGGCTCGATTTTGGAAGGATGCCGATTTGCAGCACGTTGCGAATATGCATTCGATCGTTGCTTAACAAATAATCCTCCACTATACGAATCATCAGGTACACATAGAGCAAGATGCTTCTTATTGGATATGGAAGAAGGGGGAGTTCCACATGTCGAAAGTGCTGCTGAAAGTTGACAATCTGAAAAAGTATTTTCCGATCCGGCATGGGATGTTCGCACGCCATATCGGTGATGTGAAGGCTGTCGATGACGTATCGTTTGAGCTTTATGAAGGGGAAACATTGGGCATTGTAGGGGAATCCGGTTGCGGGAAATCTACTACAGGCAGGGCGATTATGCGATTGCATGAACCGACAGACGGCCAGGTGACATTTGATGGGGTAGAGCTTACAAAATTAAACAGCGAACAAATGCGTAAAGTACGACGTGAGATTCAAATGGTGTTCCAGGATCCGTATGCTTCATTAAATCCAAGGCATACAGTTGAAAAAATTTTAGAGGAACCTTTAATTGTCCACGGGATCGGGAATGCGAAGGAGCGTAAAAAGAAAGTCCATGAATATTTGGAAATTGTCGGTTTAAGCTCCTATCATGCGAAGCGCTATCCTCACCAGTTTAGCGGCGGACAAAGACAGCGGATCGGTATCGCCAGAGCCCTAATGACAAATCCGAAACTGATTATTGCAGATGAACCGGTATCTGCACTGGACGTATCGATTCAAGCGCAAGTTTTAAATTTAATGCAGCGGTTGCAGGAAGATTTGAAACTGACATATATATTTATTGCCCATGATCTAGGGGTTGTGCGACATATTAGTGACCGGGTAGGCGTGATGTACCTAGGCAGGCTTGTCGAAATCGCGGAAAGCGAATCGTTATATCATGAGCCATTACATCCTTATACACAAGCGCTATTATCGGCTGTACCAATTCCGGATCCGCAGTTTGAGCGGGAACAGCTATTGCTGAAAGGTGATATACCGAGCCCGTCAAACCCGCCGACAGGATGCACATTCCATACACGCTGTCCTTTTGCGATGGATAAGTGCAAACAAGTAATTCCGGTGCTCCAGCAAGTTAAACCAGGTCATTCTGTAGCGTGTCATTTATATGAAACGCCACAATGATAATAGATTAAAAAAGTCTAGGGGGTTTTTTTATTGAGGAAAGGTAAATTGTATTTAGTAAGTCTTATGATGCTATTAGTAATGTCATTATTTTTAGCAGCTTGTGGTGCTGACGATGAAGAAACGTCATCATCAGAAACAAGCAATGATTCAAGTACAAATACAGACAGCAGTACGACAGACAATTCAAGTTCTACAACACCTCAAGTATTAGTATTTGGCCGTGGAGCAGATTCTGTTTCACTTGACCCAGGTATCGTAACAGATGGCGAATCATTCAAAGTAACACAAAATCTATTTGAAACATTACTGAACTTCGGGGAGCAAGATACAACGATCAACCCTGGACTAGCAAAAGAATGGGAAGTAAGTGAAGATGGTTTAACTTACACATTCCAGCTTCAGGAAGGTGTAAAATTCCATGATGGCACAGACTTCAATGCAGAAGCAGTCATTAAAAATATCAATCGCTGGAAAGGTGGAAAAGAGGAAGATTTCTACTACTTCAACTCTATGTTTAAAGCAGAGGGCGAAGATATTATTAAAGATGTAACGGCAGAAGGGGATTACACAGTTGTATTCACACTTTCTCGTCCGCAGGCACCATTCCTTAAAAACTTGGCGATGAGCCCGTTCGGAATTGGTTCACCAACTGCATTTGAAGCAGCAGGCGATAAATTCGGCGATAATCCAGTAGGTACAGGTCCATTTAAATTTACTGAATGGAAACGTAATGACTCAATCACGATTGAGAAGTTTGAAGACTACTGGCAAGAAGGTTTACCGAAATTAGATAAAGTTATCTTCCGTTCAATTCCTGATAACTCTGCTCGTTTAAATGAATTAATGGCAGGCAATATCGATTTAGCTGATGGTATTAACCCTTCAGACGGTAAAACAGTTGAGGGCGATTCTGCGTTACAACTAATTGAACGTCCATCAATGAACATTGGCTATTTAGGTTTAACGAATACACGTGCACCGTTTGATAACAAACTGGTACGTCAAGCAGTGAACTATGCAATCGATAAACAGGCGATTGTGGATGCGTTCTTTGAAGGACGTGCAGAAGTGGCGGCAAACCCGATGCCACCATCAATCAGCGGTTACAATGATGCAATTTCTCCATATCCGTATGATCCTGAAAAAGCGAAATCTTTATTAGCTGAAGCTGGCTATGACGGAAAAGAAATTGAATTATGGGCAATGCCGGTACCTCGTCCATATATGCCGGACGGAGCGAAAGTGGCGGAAGTTATTCAAAAGAACTTAGAAGATGTTGGTATCCCATCGAAAATCGTAACATTTGAGTGGGCAACATATTTAGAAAAAGCGAACAACGGTGAAGCCGATGCATTCATGCTTGGCTGGACTGGTGATAATGGAGATGCAGACAACTTCATCTACACATTATTAGACAAAGACAATATCGGTTCAAACAACTATGCGTACTATACTAATGAAGAAGTTCATAGTCTATTAATTCAGGCGCAGTCTGAAACAGATGAAAATGTGCGTAACGATTTATACAAAAAAGCACAGGAAATCATTCATGACGATGCTCCATGGGTACCGCTTGCACACTCTACACCATTACTTGCAGCTAAAGCTGGTGTGAAAGGGTTCCTGCCACACCCGACAGGCTCTGATAAATTAGATAACGTTTCAATGGAGTAATAGAAATTTAAGTGAAAGGGGAGGAATATTCCTCTCCTTTTTTTTCAACTAGTAGAAACATACATTCATAAAAGGGGTGAAGAGCATGCTTCACTACATTGGCAAACGTCTACTGCATTTAATACCTGTATTACTTGGGATGACCTTTTTAGTATTTCTGATCATTCGTGCCATTCCCGGTGATCCGGCACAAGTCATTTTAGGACAGCAGGCTACTGCAGATGCAATCGCGGCACTTCGCCTGAAATTGGGTCTGGATAATCCGTGGTATGTACAATATTTCGATTACTTAAAAGGAATTGTAACAGGAGATTTGGGGGAGTCATTAAGAACGAGGCAGCCGATCTCTTCTGAAATGTGGCCTTATTTAGCAGCTACTTTTGAACTGGCATTTTTCGCGATGATTATTGCAATTATCGTCGGGGTAAATGCAGGGATTGTTTCTGCATGGTTTCAAAATTCATGGTTTGATTACTTAGCAATGGTGATTGCTTTAATCGGTGTTTCAATGCCGATTTTCTGGTTAGGTTTAATGGAGCAATGGGCATTCGGTATTCAGCTCGGCTGGTTGCCAACATCGGGACGGGAAGAAGTTCGGGATCCGGTTACGGCAATTACGCACTTTTACTTAATTGATACATTATTGCAAGGCCGGTTCGATCAATTTATTGTTGTGTTAAAGCACTTATTATTACCTGGCATTGCACTTGCAACGATTCCAACGGCGATCATTGCACGTATGACAAGAGCCTCGATGTTGGAAGTAATGCGTTCGGATTTTGTTCGTACAGCTCGGGCAAAAGGTCAAAAAATGTTCGTTGTTGTTTATAAGCATGCATTGAAAAATGCGTTGATTCCTGTTTTGACAGTAGTCGGTTTACAAACGGGTATGCTTTTAGGCGGCGCCATCTTAACGGAAACAATATTTAGTTGGCCGGGAATTGGGCGCTATATATACGAAGCGATAGGATTCCGCGATTATCCTGTTATCCAGTCAGGTATTTTGATCGTTGCCTTTTTATTCGTAATGATTAACCTGATTGTCGACCTTTTATATACAGTGATTGATTCGCGCATTAAATACAACTAGAGAGGAGGCGCATAGCATGGCTGAAATTATACAAAATCAAGTTCAGAGAATTGAAGAAGAACGAGTAAAGGGACCGTGGCAAGAGGCGTGGACGAATTTCAAGAAAAGTAAGTCTGCGCTGTTCGGCAGTGCAATTGTGTTATTCTTTGTGCTTCTGGCAATATTCGGCCCTCTATTTGCACCACAAGGTATAAATGAGCAGAATTTAAGTGTGCGTCTGCAGCCTCCATCTGCTGATTTCTGGTTTGGAACAGATGATCTAGGTCGTGATATATTTTCGCGAATTTTACATGGAGCCCGCATCTCATTGACGGTTGGTTTATCGGCTGTATTAATATCTGCAGTTGCCGGCAGTTTTTTAGGGATTATTGCAGGTTACTATGGTCGTTGGGTTGATACAATTATTTCACGAATCTTTGATATTATGCTTGCGTTTCCAAGTATTTTATTGGCGATCGCAATTGTATCGATTTTAGGACCATCACTGCAAAATGCATTAATTGCCATAGCGGTTATTAATATACCGAACTTCGGCCGACTGATCCGGTCGCGGGTGCTGAGCATTAAAGAAGAAGAGTATATTCATGCTGCAAAAGCAATCGGTATGAAAAACTCCAGGATACTATGGAAGCATATTTTGCCGAACTCGATGACTCCGGTTATCGTACAGGGGACACTGGCGATTGCGACAGCGATTATCGAAGCGGCGGCACTAGGATTTTTAGGACTTGGTGCAGAAGCGCCCCAGCCGGAGTGGGGGAAAATGCTTGCGGATGCGCGGATGTTTTTACTGAACGCACCATGGGCAATGATTTTCCCGGGACTTGCGATTATGCTGACAGTAATCGGCTTTAACCTTATGGGTGACGGACTGCGCGATGCACTTGATCCGAAGATGAAAAGTTAAAAAGAAGGTGTGCAAAACTGCACACCTTCTTTTTAGTTAATAAAACTCTGATTCCAAGTCGAGGTTTTTTTCTTCACTGTGGAAGCTGCGATAGGAAACGATCAATGTATCAAGATGTTCCAGGTTTTCCTCGTAGTCTAATATACGCGATAATATATAAAGCAGATGGTAGCTTGAAAACTGTTCATCTTCTTCCGCCTCTTCCTGAGCAAGGGCAATCTGTTTGATAAACTGCTCCATTAGCTCGCTGCCTTGCAGATATTCTTCATGCCGTGTCCATTTTGAATGTTCAGGCCTAAGCTTTCCGGTATATTTCAACAACAGTTGTTCATGGTACGTCAACAAGAAGTCTAAACGTTCTTGTATGATTACTTGAAATTTACTTGGCAACTTCCCGAGCTCATTTTCATGTTTGTGTAAACGGACGAGCAATTCATAGCTTTTTTTCGATGTTAATAACATTTGACGGTAAATAACAAGCTTTCGGGCTTTTACATACTTCCGGTTTCTGAAATAGCTGCGTTCTTCTTTGAAAAAACCGTACATTGTATCAATTTCATTGAGGCGTGACTGCAGTTTATTTACGGCCATTTTTGTAGATGTATGTTCACTCGCTTGGCGGACAGCTAAACGTGTCCAGCGAATGATATCATCCTGAACAGAGTTGATCTTTTTAAATAACTTTATTTCGTATTTAGGCGGTAAAAACAATAAGTTCACAACAAAAGCGGCAAATACACCCAGCATTACAGTACTAAATCGGATTAAACCAAACATTAGAAAATCATCGCCCGGTACTTCCATAATGGCGATCATCGTTACAAGTGCAAGGGATACAGACTTTTCGAGCTTTAGTTTCATCATAATACCAAGTACGATAATAGCGGCAATACCGACAGACACAATATGATGTCCAAAGACAAGACCAAATAGGACAGCAACGGTAGCGCCGATTATATTACCCTGTATTTGCTCTAAAATAGTAAGATAAGAGCGGTAAATAGATGGCTGGATTGCGAAAACAGCAGCAATTGCAGCAAACACAGGTGAGGGGACATTCAGTATTTGAGCTAAAAATAAGGCGAAAACGATTGCAACACCCGTTTTTAAAACGCGTGCACCTAATTTCATGTTCTTTCCTCCTTTCTGAGGGAGTCAATGAAGAGAAGCCGCTATAAAATGTATAGCGGCAGTTGTTATTATAGTTGAGAAAAGGCGTAATCCACTGCTTTTAACGTTTCTTCCATGTCTGCTTCTGTATGTTCTGTCGTCAGGAACCATGCTTCATATTTTGAAGGGGCTAAGTTGATGCCTTGGGATAACATTAATTTAAAGAAGCGGCCGAACTTTTCACCGTCCGTATTTTCCGCCTGCTCATAGTTTTCCACTTTTACATCCGTAAAATAAATAGCAAATGCGCCTTTTAAACGGTTTAATGTAATCGTCACATTATGTTTTTTGGCAGCAGCTAAAATCCCTTCTTCAAGAAGAGCACCTAAGCGATCCATTTCTTCATAAATCCCTGGTTGCTGCAATACTTCAAGACATGCAATACCTGCTTGCATACTAGCAGGGTTACCGGCCATAGTACCAGCCTGATATGCAGGGCCAAGTGGAGCGACTGTTTCCATAACTTCTTTACGACCACCGTATGCACCGATTGGCAAACCGCCGCCGATTACTTTCCCCATTGCGACTAAGTCCGGAGTTAAACCAAGCATTGTATGTGCTGCACCGTAGTGGAAACGGAAAGCTGTAATGACTTCATCGTGAATTGTTAATGCGCCATATTCTTTTGCCAATGCATGTACATGTTCCAAAAATCCTTTATGCGGTTCTACAATTCCGAAGTTGCCGACGATTGGCTCGATTAAGATTCCTGCAACATCATTGCCCCATTTTTCCATTGCCAGTGTAAATTCTTCCTTATTGTTAAATGGAACGGTAATTACTTCTGTTGCGACAGCATGAGGAACACCGGCTGAGTCAGGTGAACCTAATGTTGCCGGACCAGATCCCGCAGCAACAAGTACTTGGTCGAAGTGACCGTGGTAGCAGCCGGCGAATTTAATGATCTTTGTACGGCCTGTAAATGCGCGTGCTACACGTACACATGTCATCACGGCTTCTGTACCGGAGTTGTTAAAACGTACTTTATCCAATGTAGGGATAGCTTCTTTCAGCATTTTTGCGAATTTAATTTCATGCTCTGTCGGTGTACCGAATAATACACCGGTTTCCGCTGCGTGTGCGATGGCTTTTGCAATATGCGGATGACCATGCCCTGTAACGATCGGTCCATAGGCTGCTAAATAATCGATGTAACGATTACCGTCCACATCCCAAAAGTATGCTCCTTTACCGCGGACCATGACAACCGGTGCGCCACCGCCTACTGCTTTATAAGAACGGGATGGACTGTTTACCCCGCCAACAATATGTTCGAGTGCTTCTGTATGAAGCTGTTCAGATTTAGTATGATTCATAATTTATTCCTCCAAAATAGGTTACATGAAATGATTTCATATCTATTGTAGTATGTAATGAAAGGGAACGCCAAAGAAATTGAAGCATCGGGCATTGTTTTGTATCATAGAAGAAAATTTTGGAGGAATAGACATGACATTAGAAAATTTACAAGCACCGGCATTTGAATTGCAAAACGAGGAAGGGGAAATGGTTACGCTGGAACAGTATAAAGGCAGAAACGTTATTCTTTATTTTTACCCGAAAGATTTAACACCGGGCTGTACAACACAGGCTTGCGACTTCCGCGACAAATATAAGGACTTTTCAGATTTGAATGCTGTAATTTTAGGGGTAAGTTTGGATGATGCAGCGAAACATACAAAATTTATTGAAAAGCACGGACTGCCGTTTTCATTATTAGTGGATGAAAATCATGAAGTTGCGGAGAAGTATGGTGTATGGACATTGAAGAAAAACTTCGGGAAAGAATATATGGGTATTGAACGTACAACGTTTTTAATTAATGAAGAGGGAATCGTTGAAAAAGAGTGGCGTAAAGTACGGGTGAAAAATCATATAGAAGATGTGTTAAACTATTTAAAAAATCGCACGAATTAATAGGTGCACAAAGGGGAATGACAATGGTAACGATTTATTTTACATTTGAGCTGCGCGAAGACTTAAAACAGCCGCTTTTGGCACAGTTTCCTCAAGTGGATTTTTTATTTGATAAGAAACTGGATGTGGAGAAACTTGCTCAAACAGATGTTTTAGTAACATATGGGGAAGATTTAATAGAAGAGCATATACAGCATGCAGATAAATTGCGATGGATTTTCGTTGCATCTGCAGGAATTGAAAAAATGCCGGCAGAAGCGATTGCGAAACGTAACATACTCGTTTCAAATGTACGCGGGATTCATAAGAAGCCGATGACTGAATCGATTTTAGCTCACATTTTATCACTGAAACGTGTATTGCCGTTTATTTATGAGCAGCAGCAGAAGAAAGAATGGAATAAAAAGGCGCGACCGACAGAGTTGAATGGAAGTACAGCTTTGATTATCGGTCCGGGTGCAATAGGCGGAGAAGTAGGACGCATTCTGCAGGCATTTGACGTACATACAATTGGCTGCAATCGCTCAGGTAACGATGCGCCTTATATGAACGAGACATATAAGCTGGAGGATTTAAAAGAGCAGTTACCGAAAGCGGATATTGTTCTTTCCATGCTGCCATCTACTAAGGAAACGAAGCATATGCTGACTCGAGAGCATTTTGAACTGATGAAAAGTTCTGCCATCTTTATGAATTTCGGGCGGGGAGATTTGGTCGAAACGGATACCCTTGTTGGCGTTTTACAAGACGAGTTAATAGAACATGCTGTATTGGACGTCTATGAAATCGAGCCATTACCGGCAGACAGCCCGTTATGGGGTTTGAACAATGTTACACTTTCACCACATTTTTCAAGTCATTCCTCACGTTATTTGGAGCGCAGTCTGGATATTTTCAAGCCGAGTCTGGAAAAATGGCTCAATGGGGAACATGATTTAGAAAATAAACTGGATATTTTACGAGGCTACTAATTGAGAATGCTAGACGATAGAATAAGCCTTTGATCGTTTTCATTTTCAATTAGCTTTTTTACCAAATACTTTTAATTTAATTGGAATAAGCAATTGTTGACAACGCATGGACAAATTCGCTACACTAATTATAACGATTACAAATTAATAATATGTATGAAAAGGGGTGCATGACGATGTCTGAATTGCATTTGAAGGATGCGCTGGACACGTTAAAGACTACTGGTGTACGAATTACTCCTCAGCGTCATGCGATTTTGGAATATTTAATTCAAAGTATGATTCACCCAACAGCTGATGATATATACAAGGCGCTTTGCGATAAGTTTCCTAATATGAGTGTAGCAACAGTTTATAATAATTTACGTGTCTTTCGTGAAGTAGGTTTAGTAAAAGAGCTTACTTATGGGGATGC